>NZ_RJVI01000005.1 GCF_003751635.1 Inmirania thermothiophila | reverse complement strand
CGGCATGAAGGTACTGGTCGCGGTCAAGCGGGTGGTGGACTACAACGTTCGGGTTCGTGTGAAGGCGGACGGTTCTGGGGTGGAGACGTCGAACGTGAAGATGTCGATGAACCCGTTTGACGAGATTGCGGTGGAGGAGGCGGTGCGGTGGAAGGAGGCGGGGCTGGCCACGGAGGTGGTGGTGGTGTCGGTGGGGGTTCGGGCGGCGCAGGAGCAGCTGCGGCAGGCGCTGGCGCTGGGGGCGGACCGTGGGGTGCTGGTGGAGGCGGGTGAGGTGCTCGAGCCGCTGGAGGTGGCGCGGGTGCTGGCGGTGCTGGTGGAGCGGGAGGGGCCGCGGGTGGTGATTCTGGGCAAGCAGGCGATTGATGACGATGCCAACCAGACGGGGCAGATGCTGGCGGGTCTGCTGGGGTGGGGGCAGGGGACGTTTGCCTCGAAGGTGGTGTTCGAGGGGGACGAGGTGGAGGTGGTGCGCGAGGTGGATGGTGGTCTGGAGACGGTGCGGCTGAAGCTGCCTGCGGTGATCACGACGGATCTTCGGCTGAACGAGCCGAGGTATGCGTCGCTGCCGAACATCATGAAGGCGAAGAGGAAGCCTTTGGAGGTGGTGGGGCTGGAGGAGCTGGGTGTGGAGGTGGTGCGGCACCGGGAGGTGGAGGGGGTGTTTGAGCCGCCGCGGCGCAAGGGGGGTGTGAAGGTGGGGAGTGTGGCGGAGCTGGTGGCGCGGCTTCGCGACGAGGCCAAGGTGATCTGAGGGGGAGACGGAGATGAAGGTGCTGGTGCTGGGCGAGCACGACGGGGAGCGGCTTGCGAAGGCGACGCGGCATGCGGTGGCGGCGGCGCGGCGGCTGGAGGCCGGGCCGGTGGAGGTGCTGATCGCCGGTGGGGGGGGCAGCGGGGCGGTGGCCGAGGAGGCGGCGGGTCTCGAGGGAGTGGCGCGGGTGCTGCATGCCGAGGACGCCTGCTACGAGGGGGGTCTGGCGGAGAACCTGGCGCTGCTGTTGGCGCGGTGCATGAGGGACGGGGGCTACGGGCACCTGGTGGCGGCGGCGAGCACGTTCGGCAAGAACGTGCTGCCGCGGGTGGCGGCGCTGCTGGGTGTGGGGATGGTGTCGGAGGTGCAGGCGATCGAGGGGCCGGACCGGTTCGTGCGGCCGATCTATGCGGGCAACGTGCTCGAGCGGGTGCGGATGCTCGACGAGGTCAAGGTGCTGACGGTGCGGGCGACGGCGTTCGATGCGGTGGCGTCGGGGGGTGAGGCGGCGCCGGTGGAGCGGATCGAGGGTGCGGGGGATGCGGGGCTTTCGCGCCATGTGGGACTGGAGCGGAGCGAGTCGGAGCGTCCGGAGCTGACTGCGGCGCGGGTGGTGGTCTCGGGTGGGCGTGGGCTTGGGAGCAAGGAGAACTTCGAGCGGCTGATCTTTGGGCTGGCGGACCGGCTGGGTGCGGCGGTTGGGGCGTCGCGTGCGGCGGTGGATGCCGGTTTTGTGCCCAACGACTGCCAGGTGGGGCAGACGGGGAAGGTGGTGGCGCCGGAGCTGTACGTGGCGGTGGGGATCTCGGGGGCGATCCAGCACCTTGCGGGGATGAAGGACTCGAAGGTGATCGTGGCCATCAACAAGGACGAGGAGGCGCCGATCTTCGAGGTGGCCGACTACGGTCTGGTGGCCGACCTCAACGAGGCCGTGCCCGAGCTCATCGAGGCCCTCGGCAAGGAGTGAGACCGCGGTGACGG
>NZ_RJVI01000004.1 GCF_003751635.1 Inmirania thermothiophila | reverse complement strand
ACCCCAGAGGGCCTGCGGCGTCGGTGCGGAGATCCGCACCCGGTCGTTCTGGAGGATGCTGGGCTCGTCGTCGAAGTGGAAGCCGTTGTCGAGGGCGGCCCGGTAGACCGCACCCACGGCGAGGACGAGGAGCGCCGCCGCGAGCAGCGCGCGTCGCCGCATGCGCAACCCCTCAGGCCCCCTCCCGCACCAGGCGCGCGTTGGCAGCCGAGAGGCGCTCGATCAGGGTGCGCAGAAAGACCTTGTGGAAGTGGAGCTGGCAGGAGAGCGAGACGCGCTCGATGTGGCTCGCGGTGACCTTGAGGACGGCGACCGGGGTGCGGGCGAGGATGCTCGCCTGCCGTCGGCCCTTGGTGACGTAGCCCATCTCGCCGAAGCAGTCCCCGGCGCGCAGGAGGCCGATGGAACGCCCGGCCTTGCGCACCTCCACCTCGCCCTCCACCACCACGTAGAAGGCGTCGTCCAGCTCGCCCTCCCGGAGGATGGCCTCGCCCGGGCCGTACCGGGCCCAGAGCCCGGCGCGCAGCACCTCCCAGACCTCGGCCTCGGGGAAGTCGGCGAAGAAGGCGAGCGCGCGCAGCGCGCGGAAGCGCTCCTCCTCGTCGACCTCGCGCCGCGGGTGCTCCAGGAAGTCGAACGCGCGGCTGAGCTCGGCGGCCATGTCGAGGCCGGTGGCGAAGCGCTCGGCGGGGTCCTTGGCCAGGGCCCGCGCCACCACCGGCTCGAGGACCTCGGGAAGCTCCGGCCGCAGCGCCCGCAGCGGCGGCGGATCGTCCTGCACGATGCGGTGCAGGAGCCCCGAGAGGCTCTCGGCCTGGAAGGGGTGGCGTCCGGTGAGGAGCTCGTAGAGGACGATCCCGAGGGCGAAGAGATCCGACTGCCCGGTGGGGGTCTCCTCGCGCACCTGCTCCGGCGACATGTACTTGGGCGAACCCACGAGCCCCAGGGGCTGGGTGACGGCGAGGTCCGGCTGGCTGATGTAGGCGATGCTGAAGTCCCCCACCTTGACGTCCATCTCCGGGGTCAGGAGCAGGTTGCCGGGCTTGACGTCGCGGTGGATGACGCCGTGGCGGTGGGCGTAGTCGAGGGCGCGGGCGCAGCGGAAGACGAGCTCCACCACCTGCTCCACCGGCAGCAGGTTGTCGGGCCGCGTGTGCGGCTTGAGGGTTCGCCCGCCCTCCACGTACTCCATGACGATGTAGAGGGTCTCGTCCTCGATCCCGGCGTCGTAGACGGCGAGGATGTTGGGATGGCTCAGCCGTCCGGCGGTCTGCGCCTCGTTGAAGAACATCCGCTGGTAGACGCGGCCGCGGTCGGGATCGCGCAGGATCTCGCGGTGGGCGACCTTGACCGCCACCTGCCGCTCGAGAAAGGAGTCGTGGCCCAGGTAGACCAGGCCCATGCTGCCGCGGGCGATGGGCCGCAGGATCTCGTACTTGCCCAGACGCCGCGGATGCTCCGCGCCGCTCATACCCCGCCTCCGCCCGCGCTCTGCGGGCCCGCCACCGGCACCACCGTGCCCGCGCGCACGCGCGCCGCCGCCTCCTCGGGCGGCAGCGGCGGCACGATGCCGAAGCCCTGGCCCTGATCGCAGCCCATGCCCCGCAGCACGTCCCAGGTCTCGCGTCCGCCCACGCCCTCGGCCACCACCTGCAGCCCCAGGTTGTGGGCGAGCTCGATGGTGGAGCGCACGATGATGGCGTCGCTCTCGTCGACGGTCATGTGGGCGACGAAGCCGGCGTCGATCTTGAGGGTGTGCACGGGCAGGCGCTTGAGGTAGCCGAGGCTGGAGTAGCCGGTGCCGAAGTCGTCGATGGCGAGCCGCACCCCCATCTCGTGCAGGGCGCAGACCACCTGCCGCGCGAGCCGCGGGTCGGTCATGATGGCGCTCTCGGTGACCTCGATCTCCAGCAGCGCGGCCTCCACCCCCGCCGCCTCCAGGGCCTCGGCGACGTGCCGCGGCAGCGCCGGGTCCTGCAGCGTGCGCGCCGAGAGGTTCACCGCCACCGGCAGCCGCAGGCCCTCCGCCGCCCACGCCCAGGCCTGGGCGAGGGCGGCCTGCAAGACCTGGTCGGAGAGCCTGCGCATCAGCCCCGTGCGCTCGATGTGGGGGAGGAAGTGACGCGGCTCGAGCAGACCGCGGCGCGGGTGCCGCCACCGCAGCAGCGCCTCGACCCCCGTGACCCGCCCCGTGCGCAGGGCCACCTTGGGCTGGTAGAGGAGCACGAACTCGCCGGTCTCCACCGCGCGGCGGACCTCGCCCATGAGCGCCAGCCGCCGCACCGTGCGCTGGTCGCGCGCGGGGTCGTAGACGGTGACGCCGTGATGGCCGCCCTTGGCGATGTACATGGCGAGCTCCGCCCGCTGCAGCAGCCGCGCCGGGGTGGTGCCGTGGTCGGGGGCGCAGGCCACGCCGACCCCACCCCCGACGTCCAGCGGCACCCCCTCGAACTCGCACGGGCGCGAGACGCGCTCGTGCACGCAGCGGGCCAGCGCCTCCGCCTCCGCCGGGCCCGCCTGCGCCAGGATCGCGAACTCATCCCCGCCGAGGCGCCCGACGAGGCTGCCCGCCGGGGCGGCCGACCGCACCCGCTCGGCCACCAGGGCCAGCAGCCGGTCCCCCGCCTCGGGACCGAGGATGTCGTTGACCTCCTTGAAGCGGTCGAGGTCCAGCACCAGCAGGGCCTGGGGGCCGCCCCCGGCGAGCCGCGCCGCGGCCTCCTCGAGGAAGGCGGCGCGGTCGGCGAGGCCCGTGAGCGGGTCGATGCGCGGGCGCGCCGCGGCCACGGGGCGCCCCCAGCGCCAGGCCGCAAGCAGCAGCCCCGCGATCGCCAGCGCCACCGCGAGGACGTAGGCGGTGCGCGCCCCGCCGGCAAGAAGCGGCAGCGCCGCGACGAGCGCCGCCGTCGCCGCGGCCAGCGCCGCCATGAGCAGGGCGGCTGTCGCTCGGTGTTCCATCGTCTCCCTTGCCCCCTCGCCGCAGGGCGCAGCATACCACCGATGGCACCCGCCCGCGGGGCCCCCGCTCACTCCGGGATGGGATGGAAGGCGCGGGAGATGTAGGCGATCACGGCCTCGATCTGGCCCGCGTCGAGGACGCGGCCCCAGGCCGGCATGGAGGTGCCCGGCAGGCCCTCGCGGATCACCCGCCTCAGCCGGGCGCGGGTCATGCCCGCCATCGCCTCGGGGTCGGTGAGGTCGCGCGGGTGCGGCTCGAGGAAGGTGCCGATCCAGTTGCGCGCGGTGCCGTCGGCGGCGTGGCAGAAGGCGCAGTTGGCCTGGTAGATCCGCTCGCCCTCGCGCTCCAGCGGGGTGAGCCCCTCGATGCGCGGCGGGATGTCGTGGCGGGCGAAGGGCGTCGCCCCCGAGAGCGCATCCGGGGCGCGGTGGGAGTAGCCTGCGCGGGGGAAGGAGACGGCCTCGGTCTCCCACAGCGGCCCCGGGTCCTGCACGCGCCCGGCGTCGTGGCAGCTCACGCAGCTCGCGAGGAAGAGCCGCTTGCCGCGCCGCTGCGCCGGCGTGAGCCGGTCCCACGGCGTGTCCAGCGCCAGCTCGCCGGTGGCGAAGGGGTAGGCGTCGCGGTAGCGCTCGTGATCCGGCCAGCCGTTGGCGGCCGTGTGGTAGCGGGTGTTGGGCTCGCGCCGGCGCATGAAGGTCTCGCGCACGAAGTCCACCACGGCCTCGATCTCGGCCGCCGTGAGCACCCCGCCGAAGGGCTTCATGGCGGTCCCGGGCCGTCCCTCGGTCACCGCCCGGATCATGCGCTCGCGGGTCAGGACCTGCGGGTCGGCGCGGGTGAAGTCCACCGGCGGCGGCGAGAGCATGCGCGCGGCCAGCGTGCGCGCATCGCCCGCGTAGCCGTGGCAGTAGTAGCAGCGGAAGTTGTAGACCTCCCGCCCGAGGTCACCCCCCCCGGCCACGGACGGCGGGGCCGCAAGGGCCGGCAGCAGCGCCGCCAGCGCCCACGCGGCGAGCCTGCGGGACACCTCAGCGCTTCGCCGCGTCATCCCCGGTGGCGGCCAGGATCTCCTTCAGGCGCGGCTCGATGAAGGCCTGGAAGACGTACTCGGCGACGTTGGCGATCTCCTGGTCGGTCAGCACCTTGCTCCAGGCCGGCATCTCGCTGCCCACGTCGCCCATGGCGATGGCCTCGAAGAGGTGCTCGCGGTTGAGGCTCGTCACCGCGCCCGGGTGCGAGAAGTCCCGCGGCCTGGGGAAGATGAAGAACGAGCGTGGGCCGCGGCCGTCGCCGTTCTTGCCGTGGCAGGCGGCGCAGTTCTCCTCGAAGAACCGCCGGCCCCACTCCGGATCGCCCTCGAGGCCCTTGGGCATGGGTTCGGCCATGAAGGCGGCGAGATCCCCCGAGGGCGTCTCGTGGCCGTGCCCCCCGCCGTCCTCGCCGGCCGGGCCGGCGGCACCGCCACGACCCGCCACCGCGGCCGGCGCCGGCATGAAGGCGGTGCGGATGTAGTCCACCACGGTCTCGATCTCCTCCTCCGAGAGGCGGAAGCGCCATGGCGGCATGGCGGTGTTGGGGCGGCCGAAGGAGACCGAGTGGATCATGCGCTCGCGCGTCAGCTCCTCGGGGTCGGCATGGGTGAAGTCGGTCGGCGGCGGATCGAGGCGGCCGGCGGCGCGGCTGCGCCCGTCGCCGCGCTCGCCGTGGCAGACCGAGCAGTTCTCGGCGTAGATGCGCCGCCCGGCCTCCACCTCCTCGCTGGCCACGGGGCGCATGAAGTGCTCGCGGATGTAGCCGACGACGGCCTCGATCTCGGCCCGGGTGAGCTGCGCCTTCCACGGCGGCATCGCCGTGCCCGGGCGCCCCTCCATGACCGAGCGCACCATGCGCTCGCGCGTCAGCTCCACGGCGGCGTCCGGCGCGGTGAAGTCCCTCGGCGGCGGCACGAGGTTGTTGGCGGCGCGCGTGCGCCCGTCGCCGCGGTCGCCGTGGCAGACCGAGCAGTTCTCATGGTAGATGCGCGCGGCATCCACCGCCGCACCGCCCTGCCCACCCGCGGCCGACGCGGGCGCCTGGGCGCCTTCGTCGCCGGCCACCGCCGCGCCGGCCAGAACCAGGGCCGCCAATCCGGTCGTCCACCACCTCACGGCTTCGCCTCTCCCTCCCAGTCTGCCGCGGCAGGGTACGCCAAGGCGGCAGCGACGGCAACGGCCGGTTGACGGCCCCCGGCGCCTTCGCCTATAAGGCCGCCTGACCCCACATCCGGTGCGGACATGTTCGGCAGCAAGGCAAGGCTTCGTCGCACGGGGCTTGCAGGCGCCGCCCTGCTGGCACTGGCCGGCTGTGTGAGCGCGCCCCAGCAGCGGGAGGGCGCGGTCGAGCTCGTCTTCCCGCCGCCGCCGGATCCGCCGCGCTTCTACTTCGAGCGCACCATCCTCACCACCGCCGAGGTGGAGCCGCCGGACGAGGAGGAGCTGCTGCGCTACATGCTCACCGGCACGCGCACCGCCCGCGGCGTCGCCTTCGCCAAGCCCTTCGACGTCGCGGTCCACGAGGGCCGGCTCTTCGTCTCGGACACCGTGCGGCGGGTGGTCTACGCCCTCGACTTCCCCGAGCACCGCTGGTTCGAGATCGGCAACCGCGGCGACAACGGCGATCTCGCCAAGCCCCTGGGGCTCGCCGTGGACGCCGCCGGCAACCTCTACGTCGTCGACGGCACCCAGAAGCGCGTGGTGATCTACGACCGCGACGGCAATTTCCTCCGCGCCGTGGGCGGGATGGACATCCTCGACCGCCCGTCCCACGCCACCCCGGACCCGGAGGGCAGACGCCTCTACGTCGTGGACACGGGCGGCGTCTCCAGCCAGCGCCATCGGATCGTCGTCTTCGATGCGCTGACCGGCGAGCACCTCTACGACATCGGCAAGCGGGGCGTCGGCGACGGCGAGTTCAACCTGCCGCGGGACATCAGCTGGGGCCCCGACGGCAATCTCTACGTGGTCGACGGAGGCAACTTCCGCGTCCAGGTAATCACCCCGGACGGCAAGTTCGTGCGCAAGTGGGGCCAGGTCGGGCGCCGCTTCGGCCAGTTCGCGCGCCCCAAGGGCATCGCCCACGACCCGGACGGCAACGTCTACGTCGCCGACGCGGCCTTCGGCAACTTCCAGATCTTCGACCCCGAGGGCCGGCTGCTGATGTTCATCGGCGAGCGCTCCGAGACCGGCGGCCCGGCCAAGTACATGCTGCCGGCCGGGATCACCATCGACGAGGACGGGCGCATCTACTTCGTGGACCAGTTCTTCCGCAAGGTCGACGTCTTCCGCCCCGCGGGGCTCGCCCCGGACGCGGGCCACCTCATGCGTGAGGCCGCCCCCAAGGGGGAGGGCAAGGAAACCGCGCCGGCCGAAGGCCCCGGCGGCACCAAGGCCGGCGGCTGAATCTGCCCCGGCGGGGCTGCACCGCAGGCGCGATCACCCACGAGGGCCCGGATGGACGACCAGGGCCGGCCATGGCGCGGCCGAGCGCCCGCGGGGGCGGCGGCCGTGAGGCGCGTCTTCGTCGCCGCCCTTGCCGCCCTGCTCGCCGTCCTCGTCCTGGCCGCCTACCGCCCCGCCACCGGGCAAGCCGCCTTCCACCTCGACGACCACCGCAACATCGCCGACAACCCGGCGGTGCACCTCCGCGAGCCGCGCCTCGAGGGCCTCGCCGCC
>NZ_RJVI01000003.1:252500-374229 GCF_003751635.1 Inmirania thermothiophila | reverse complement strand
CTGGAGCTGGTGTTCGAGCACCGGATGTATCTGCCGACGGTGGGGCTTGGGGTGGTGACGGGTGTGGGGGTGTCGTGGGCGTGGCGGCGGCTGCGTCCTGCGGCGGTGGCGCTGCCGGGCGCGCTCGTCCTCGCCGCCCTCGCCGCCTCCACCTCCGCCCGGCTGCCGGTGTGGGGGGACGAGGAGGCGCTGCTGCGTCAGGCGGCGCGCCACGCCCCGGGGTCGGCACGCCTGCACTACAACCTCGGCGCCGTGCTCCTGCGGCGCGGCCGGCTCGATGAGGCCGAGGCGGAGCTTCGCCGCGCCATCGCCCTCGCCCCCGACCTGCGCGCGGCCCATTACGCCTTGGGGCGGCTCCTGGAGCGCACGGGCCGGCCCCGGGAGGCGCTCGCCGCCTACGAGCGGACGCTCTTCCTCGACCCGGGCCACCGCGAGGCGGCGGCGGCGCGTGCCCGGCTGCTGGCGGCGGAGCCCGCCGTCGCCGGCCGCCTCGAGGCGCTGCGCCGGCGCCTCGCCGCCGACCCCGACGACGAGGCCGCCCGCATCGCCCTCGCCGACACCCTCCTGCGCCTGGGCGATCCCCAGAGCGCCCTGGCCGTCCTGCGCCAGGGTGCCGGCGGGGCGGGCGTGCTGAACGAGGAAGGGCGCATCCTTGCCCAGCTCGGCCGCACGGCCGAGGCCGAGGCCCGCTTCCGCGCCGCCCTCGCCCGCGATCCGCGTCATCCCGACGCCCTCGCCAACCTCGGCGCCGTCCTCCTCGCCGAGGGGCGCCTCGACGAGGCGGAGCAGTGGCTCCGGCGTGCGCTGACGGTGCGCCCGGATCACCCCCAGGCCCGGCGCAACCTCGAGGTGCTGGCCCGCGAGCGCGCGGCGCGCGGGCGCTGACGGAGGTCACTGGGGGCGTTCGGGTCCGTCTTCCGGGACGCGGCCGTCGTCCGCGAGCTCCGGCGCCGTCAGCGGACGCGGCTCCACGGTCAGGGGCGCAAGGTCGGCGATCCCGCGCCCCTCCGGCACCGCCCCGAGCTCGCGGAAGCGCCGCGCCGTGGGCAGCACCCGCCGCTCCAGCGTCCCCACCGCCTGGTTGTAGGCCTCGACGCTCTGGTGCAGCCGCCGGCCGAGCCCCGCCCAGTGCTCCGCCAGCTTCCCCACCCGCTCGTAGAGCTCGCGCCCGAGGGCGGCCACCTCCTCGGCGTTGCGCGCCACCGCCTCCTGGCGCCAGCCGTAGGCCACCGCCTTGAGCAGGGCGATCAGGGTCGTGGGGCTCGCCGGGATGACGCGGCGCCCGGCGCCGAACTCGATCAGCGCCGGATCCTGCGCCAGCGCCGCCGAGAAGAACGCCTCCCCCGGCACGAAGAGGACCACGAACTCCGGGCTCGGGTCGAACTGCGCGAAGTAGGCCTTGCGCCCGAGCCGCTCCACGTGCGCGCGCACCTGCGCCGCGTGGCGCGCGAGCGCGCGGCGGCGCGCATCCTCGTCGCGCGCCTCCACCGCCTCGAGGTAGGCGTCCACCGGCGCCTTGGCGTCCACCACCACGAGGCGCCCGCCGGGCAGGTGGACGAGGAGGTCCGGCCGCAGCCGCCCGTCGGCGCCCTCGGCGCTGACCTGCTCCTCGAAGTCGCAGTGCTCGAGCATCCCCGCCATCTCCACCACACGGCGCAGCTGCAGCTCCCCCCAGCGCCCCCGCCCCTGGGGCTGGCGCAGGGCCCGCACCAGCTCCGCCGTCTCGCGGTGCAGCGCCGGCAGGTGCGTCTCCAGCAGCGCCCGCATCTGGGTCTGCAGCGCCTGGTAGGCCCCCACCCGCGCCTGCTCCAGCGCCTCGAGCTTGCCGTCGAAGCGCTCGAGCCGCTCGCGCAGGGGCCGCACCAGCTCCTCGATCCCCTTCTGCCGCTGCGCGAGATCCCCCTGCGCCGCCTCCTGCAGTCGCCGCATGCGCTCCTCGGCAAGCTGCAGGAAGGACTCGCTGCCGCTTCGGAGGGCCTCGGCGGCCAGCGCCCGGAAGGCGTCCCCCAGCCGCTCCCGCGCCTCCTCGAGGAGGGCGAGCTTCTCCTGCGCGCCGCGCCGCTCCTGCGCGAGCCGCTCCTCCAGCGCCGCCACCTGGGCGCGCAGCGCGCCCACCTCCCCCCGCAGGCGCTCGAGCTCCTGCCCGCGCCGCTCCACCTCCTCCGCCAGCCGCGCGCGCTCCCGCCCCGCGGCCTCCACCTCCGCCTCACGGCGGGCGAGCCGCTCGCCGAGCTCGCGCCGACCGCGTTCCGAGACCGCCAGCATGCGCCAAAGGACCACGGCGACGGCTACGGCAACCAGGGTCCCGAGCCATGCGGTTGCAATTTCCATCGACAGCGGGCTCACGCGCGCCTCATCCGGTGGATGCGGCCCCGGCCTGCGTGCCCCTGCGCCGATGCTGCGGGGCGGAGGACGCCCGAGGGGATCTGTACACGCTCCGACGGCGACGGGAGAGGGAGAAGGCAGAGGAGGGCCTGAATATGGCGGGCCCGGGAGGATTCGAACCCCCGACCACTTGGTTCGTAGCCAAGTACTCTATCCAACTGAGCTACGGGCCCGGGAGGCGCGCATTATTCATGCCGCCCCAACCGGTGTCAAGCCGCTGTCCTGGTTCAGTACCTATGAGACACGGCCACGCGCGGAGCGGGGCCCAGCGGCGCCGGGGCGCCCTCGGCGGAAGGGGGAGCTTGTGGCGGAGAGAGAGGGATTCGAACCCTCGATGGAGCTTTTGGCCCCATACTCCCTTAGCAGGGGAGCGCCTTCAGCCACTCGGCCATCTCTCCGGAAACCTCGGGGCCGCCCTTCGGGCGACCGAAGCCGCGTCCTGCGATTCCGTCGGCCGCCCGGCGGTCTCGCCGCAGGCCGGTCGTCTCCGGCCGCGGCCACGGCGTGCAAGGATACGGAAGCGGCGTGGCGGCGTAAACCCCGCCACGCCGCGGCCCTCACCCGGCCTCGCCGTCGCCCCCGCCCTCGCCGGCGAGCTGCTGCTCCCGCTCGCGGCGGATGCGCTCGTAGATCTCCTCACGGTGCACGGCGACCTCCTTGGGCGCGCTCACCCCGATCCGCACCTGGTTGCCCTTGACCCCCAGCACGGTCACGGTGATCTCGTCCCCGATCATCAGGCTCTCGCCCACTCGCCTGGTCAGAATGAGCATGATTCCACTCCTTGCCTCTCACTGCGCTTCCACGCCCGGGTCGGCCGCATCCCCGGCCGCCCGGATCTTTCCCACCCCTGTCGAGAAGTCGTGATTATTGACCGACCGTTATGCCAGAGATAGCACAGCCGCGCGCCCGCTGCCGCATCCGCCCCCTCAGTCGCCCTCGCGCGGCGGCTCGGACAGCTCGAAGGCGTCGTGCAGCGTGCGCACGGCGAGCTCCAGATAGCGCTCGTCCACCACCACGGAGATCTTGATCTCGGAGGTGGAGATCATCTGGATGTTGATGTTCTCCCGCGCCAGCGCCGCGAACATGCGGCTGGCGATGCCGGCGTGGGAGCGCATGCCCACCCCGACGAGGGAGACCTTGACGATCCGGGTGTCGCCGTCGACGCCGCGGGCGCCCAGCTTCGGCGCCACCTGCTCGAGGATCTCCCGGGCGCGCTCGAAGTCGTTGCGGTGGACGGTGAAGGTGAAGTCCGTCGTCCCGTCCTCGGCGACGTTCTGCACGATCATGTCCACCTCGATGTTGGCCTCGGAGATGGGCCCGAGGATGCCGGCGGCGATGCCCGGGCGGTCCGGCACGCCGAGCACGGTGAGCTTGGCCTCGTCGCGGTTGAAGGCGATCCCGGAGATGAGCGGCTGTTCCATGTCGGGCTCCTCGTAGGTGATCAGCGTCCCCGGCCCCTCCTGGAAGGTGGAGAGCACCCTCAGCGGCACGCGGTACTTGCCCGCGAACTCGACGCTGCGGATCTGCAGCACCTTGGAGCCGAGGCTCGCCAGCTCCAGCATCTCCTCGAAGGTGATGCGGTCGAGCCGGCGCGCCTCGGGCACCACCCGCGGATCCGTGGTGTAGACGCCGTCGACGTCGGTGAAGATCTGGCACTCGTCGGCCCCGAGGGCCGCGGCCAGGGCCACCGCGGTGGTGTCGGAGCCGCCCCGCCCGAGGGTGGTGATGTTGCCCTCCCGATCGACCCCCTGGAAGCCCGCCACCACCACCACGCGTCCGGCCTCGAGGTCGGCGCGGACGCGGGCATCGTCGATCTCCAGGATGCGCGCCTTGTTGTGGGCGTTGTCGGTGAGGATCCGCACCTGCCCGCCGGTGTAGGAGCGGGCGGGCACGCCGCGTTTCTCCAGCGCCATGCTGAGCAGCGCGATGGTCACCTGCTCGCCGGTGGAGAGCAGCACGTCGAGTTCCCGGGGGCTCGGCCGCGGCGTGATCTCCTTGGCCAGGCCGATGAGGCGGTCGGTCTCGCCCGCCATGGCCGAGACCACCACCACCACGTCGTGGCCCTGGGCGCGGGTCGCCGCGACCTTGCCCGCGACGTGCTCGATCCGCTCGGGGTTCGCCACCGAGGTGCCCCCGTACTTCTGGACGATCAGTGCCATGGTCCCCTGTCCCTTCCCGATGGGCGGCCCCGGCGGCCGCCTGCAGCCGACGCCCGCCGCGCCCTCAGCCGGCCCCGCCGAGCCGCCCCTGGACCCAGCCTGCGACCGCCTCCAGGGCCTCGTCGAGCCGCGCCGGATCGCTGCCGCCCCCCTGGGCCATGTCGGCGCGGCCGCCGCCGCGGCCGCCGACGCGCGCCGCCACCTCGGCCATGAGCTCGCCGGCGGGGAGCCGCTCCGCCAGATCCCGGGTCACGCCGGCGACGAGGCGGACCTTGTCGTCGCCCTCCACCGCCGCGAGCACGACGACGCCGCTGCCGAGGCGCGCCTTGAGCTGGTCCACCGCGCTGCGCAGCGCCTTGACGTCGGCGCCGTCGAGGCGCGCCGCCACCACCTTGACGCCCGCGACCTCGCGCGCCTCGGCGGCGAGATCCCGCCCCTGCCCGGAGGCGAGCCGCGCCTTGAGCCGCTCGAGCTCGCGCTCCAGCGCCCGGCCGCGCTCGAGCAGCGCCTGCACACGGCCCTCCACGTCCTCGACGCCGCCCTTGAGGAGCCGGGCGATGCCGAGCAGGCGCCGCTCCTCCTCCTCGATGTGGCGCAGCGCCGCCTCTCCGGTGAGGGCCTCGATACGGCGCACGCCCGCGGCGACCCCGGTCTCGCTCACGATCTTGAACAGGCCGATGTCGCCGGCCCGCCGCACGTGGGTGCCGCCGCACAGCTCCAGCGAGAAGTCGCCGATGCGCAGCACCCGCACGCGGTCGCCGTACTTCTCGCCGAAGAGCGCCATGGCGCCGGCGCCCACGGCCTCGTCGTAGGCCATCTCCTCGGCCACGACCTCGGCGTTGGCGCGGATCTGGGCGTTGACCAGGCGCTCGATCTGCAGGAGCTGGGCCTGGCTCACGGGCTCGAAGTGGGAGAAGTCGAAGCGCAGCCGGTCGGGGGCCACGAGCGAGCCCTTCTGCACCACGTGCGCCCCGAGCACCCGACGCAGCGCCGCATGCAGGAGATGGGTGGCGGAGTGGTTGAGCGCGGTGGCCTGCCGCGCCGCCGCATCCACGCGCGCCTCCACCTCGTCGCCCACCGCGAGCCGGCCCTGCTCGAGGCGGCCCACATGGGCGTGGGCGGCGCCGGCCTTCTGCGTGTCGCGCACCGCGAAGCGCACGCCCTCGGCCACGAGCTCACCGCGGTCGCCCACCTGGCCGCCCGATTCGGCGTAGAAGGGCGTGCGGTCGAGGACGACGCTGCCCTCCTCGCCCGCCTCCAGGGCCTCGACCGGCTCGCCGCCGCGCAGGACGGCCACCACCCGGCCGCGGTCCACGAGGCGCTCATAGCCGGTGAAGCGGGTCTCGGCCCGCACCGCGGCGAGCCGCGTGTAGTCGACGGCGAAGCGGCTCGCGGCGCGGGCGCGCTCCCGCTGGGCCGCCATCTCGCGCTCGAAGCCGTCCATGTCCAGGGTGAGCCCCCGCTCCCGCGCCATGTCGGCGGTCAGATCCACCGGGAAGCCGTAGGTGTCGTAGAGGCGGAAGACGGTCTCGCCCGGGATCACGGTCCCCGACAGCCCCTCCACCGCCTGCTCGAAGAGGCGCATGCCCTGCTCGAGGGTCTCGGCGAAGCGCTCCTCCTCCAGGCGCAGGACGCGCTCGACCTGCCCGCGCCGCTCGGGCAGCACCGGATAGGCCTCGCCCATCTCCTCGCAGAGCGGCTCCACCAGCCGGTGGAAGAAGGGCTCGCGCAGACCGAGCTTGTAGCCGTGGCGGATGGCGCGGCGGATGATCCGCCGCAGCACGTAGCCGCGGCCCTCGTTGGAGGGCATGACCCCGTCGGCGACGAGGAAGGCGCAGGCGCGGATGTGGTCGGCGATGACCCGCAGCGAGGGGTTGTCGGCCTCGCCGCAGCCGGCGAGCCGCGCCGCCTCGGCCATGAGCCGGCGGAAGAGGTCGATCTCGTAGTTGCTGTGCACCCCCTGCAGCACCGCGGCGACGCGCTCGAGCCCCATCCCCGTGTCCACCGAGGGTGCGGGCAGCGGCTCGAGGTTGCCCTCGGCGTCGCGGTTGTACTGCATGAAGACGAGGTTCCAGATCTCGACGTAGCGGTCGCCGTCCTCGTCGGGGCTGCCCGGCGGCCCGCCCGGGACCTCGGGACCGTGGTCGTAGAAGATCTCCGAGCAGGGGCCGCAGGGGCCCGTGTCCCCCATGGCCCAGAAGTTGTCGCTCTCGTAGCGGCGCCCGCCGGGCTTGTCGCCGATGCGGCTGAAGCGGGCGGGATCCACCTTCACCTCCTCGAGCCAGATGCGGGCGGCCTCGTCGTCCTCCTCGTAGACGGTGACCCAGAGCCGCTCGGGCGGCAGCCGCAGCACCCCGGTCAGGAACTCCCAGGCGTAGTGGATCGCCTCGCGCTTGAAGTAGTCGCCGAAGCTGAAGTTGCCCAGCATCTCGAAGAAGGTGTGATGGCGGGCGGTGTAGCCGACGTTCTCGAGGTCGTTGTGCTTGCCGCCGGCGCGCACGCAGCGCTGGGCGGTCACGGCGCGCCGGTAGGGGCGGGTCTCCAGCCCCAGGAAGACGTCCTTGAACTGGACCATGCCGGCGTTGGTGAAGAGCAGCGTCGGGTCGTTGGCCGGCACCAGCGGGCTCGAGGGCACCACCTCGTGGCCGCGCTCGCGGAAGTACTCCAGGAAGGCGCTGCGAAGCTCGTTGCTGCTGCGTACGCTCATGTCCACCCGGTCCCGTCGTCCCCTGTCGCCATCCCCTCGTCGCCGCCCAGCGCGGCCCGCACCTGCTCGCCCGTGAACCCGCGCCCGGCCAGGTGCCGCGCCCGCCGCAGCCACTCCCGGCGGTCCCCCGCCGGCCCGCGGAAGCGGCGCCGCGCCACCTCGCGCGCGAGCCGCACCCAGTCCACCTCCGCCGCCGCCATCACCTCGGCGGCGAGCTCGCCCGCCACACCCCGCTGCGCCAGCTCCGCCTCGATCCGGCGCGGCCCGTGGCCGCGGGCGATGCGCTCGCGCACCAGCGCCTCGGCGAAGCGGCGCTCGCTCTGCAGGCCCTCGGCCGCAAGCCGCGCCACCGCCGCCTCGGCCGCCGCGGGCGCAAACCCGCGGGCGCGCAGCTTGTCCAGGAGCTCGCGGCGGCTGTGCTCGCGCCGCGCGAGCAGGCGCACGGCCGCCTCCCGCGCCCGCGCGGCCTCGTCGCCGTCAGGCCTCGGCCTCGACGCCCTGCGCCTCACCGCTGCGGGCCGCGGGGCGGGTGAGGAGCCGCTCGCGCAGCGCCGCCTCGATCGCCTGCGCCACCTCCGGATGCTCGCGCAGGAACTGGCGGACGTTGTCCTTGCCCTGCCCGAGGCGCTCGCCGCCGTAGCTGTACCAGGCGCCCGACTTGTCGACGATGCCGTGCTGGACGCCGAGCTCGATGAGCTCGCCCTCGCGCGAGATGCCCTCGCCGTAGAGGATCTCGAAGACGGCCTCGCGGAAGGGCGGGGCGAGCTTGTTCTTGACCACCTTGACGCGGGTCTCGTTGCCGATGACCTCGTCGCCGCGCTTGATCGAGCCGATGCGGCGGATGTCGAGGCGCACCGAGGCGTAGAACTTGAGCGCGTTGCCGCCGGTGGTGGTCTCGGGGTTGCCGAACATGACCCCGATCTTCATCCGGATCTGGTTGATGAAGATGACGAGGGCGTTGGAGCGCTTGATGTTGGCGGTGAGCTTGCGCAGGGCCTGCGACATGAGGCGCGCCTGCAGCCCCACGTGGGCGTCGCCCATCTCGCCCTCGATCTCGGCCTTGGGGGTGAGCGCCGCCACCGAGTCGATCACCACCACGTCCACCGCCCCCGAGCGCACCAGCATGTCGGCGATCTCCAAGGCCTGCTCGCCGGTGTCGGGCTGCGAGACCAGAAGATCGTCGACGTTGACGCCGAGGGCCTCGGCGTAGGTGGGGTCGAGGGCGTGCTCGGCGTCGACGAAGGCCGCCGTGCCGCCCTGGCGCTGGGCCTCGGCGATGGCCTGCAGCGCCAGCGTGGTCTTGCCCGAGGACTCGGGGCCGTAGATCTCCACCACGCGCCCGCGCGGAAAGCCGCCCACCCCCAGCGCCACGTCCAGGGCGAGCGAGCCGGTGGAGATCACGTCCACGTCGCGCACGGCGCCCACGTCGCCCATGCGCATCACGGAGCCCTTGCCGAACTGGCGCTCGATCTGCGTCAGCGCAGCCGCCAGTGCGCGCTTGCGGTTCTCGTCCATCGCCTCCTCCCGTCGCTGCGCGCCGCCTCCCTGCCGGCGCCCCTCGAGGCCGGGGATTATCCCACAACTGGCCCGCCGCCGGCAGCCGCATCCGCTGGCGCCGCGGGCGGCCGCGCGGCAGAATCGCAAGATCCACGGCCCCGCGGAGGGACGCCATGCGCCTCACCGTACGCATGCTCGCCGCCGTCACCGCCGCCGCCCTCGCAGGCTGCGCCGCCGACGACCCCAACCGGCGCGCCAAGACCGGCGCCGCGGTGGGTGCCGCCATCGGCGCCGTCCTCGGCAACCA
The DNA here is from genome assembly GCF_003751635.1 of Inmirania thermothiophila. NCBI lineage: Bacteria > Pseudomonadati > Pseudomonadota > Gammaproteobacteria > Chromatiales > Ectothiorhodospiraceae > Inmirania > Inmirania thermothiophila. Next base: position 365,174 of record NZ_RJVI01000003.1, on the reverse strand, counting down.
GGCCGAGGACCGCAGCCGCGGCCGCATCGTCGGCGCCGCCGTCGGCGCCATCGCCGGCGCCGCGGTGGGCTCCTACATGGACCGGCAGCGGCGCGAGCTCGAGGCGCGCCTCGTGGACGAGCGCGCCCGCAACGACCTCGCCATCACGGAGCTGCCCGACGGCAGCCTCAAGGTGGGCGTCGCCAGCGAGGCCACCTTCGAGCTCGACCGCTACGACCTGCGCCCGCAGGCGCTGCAGACCTTCGCCAAGATCGCCGACGTCCTGCGCCGCTACGACCGCACCGTCATCCACGTCGTCGGCCACACCGACAGCACCGGCCCGGAGGGCTACAACCAGGCCCTGTCCGAGCGGCGGGCCGAGGCGGTGGCGAGCTTCCTCGTCGCCCAGGGGGTGCCGGCCGAGCGCATCCTCACCGAGGGCCGGGGCGAGCGCGAACCCGTCGCCCCCAACGACACCCCCGAGGGGCGGCGGCGCAACCGCCGCGTCGACATCGTCATCCGCCCCGTGGTGGAGGGCCGGGAGGCGGAGGCCTACGCGCCGCCTCCGCCCCTCGGCCGGTGAGGGGGCCGCGGCTAGCCGCCGAGGAGGCCGCGCTTGAGGGCCCCGGTGGCCGGGTGCTCGCCGATGAAGATGGCGAGCAGGGCGTCGTTGAACTCGCGCCCGGGGATGGTGCCGCGCAGCTCTCCGTTCACGAGCACCCGCGTCCCCTCCCCCGGCAGGTAGTCCAGCAGCACCTCGTCGCCCCGGCGCATCGTCCCGAACAGCCCCACGAAGCGGCGGATGCGGCTCTCCAGCGCCTCGAGGGCGCCGGGGGCGAGGTTCGCCTCGAAGCCCTCGCGCCAGGCCTCGGCCATGCGCTCGGGGTCGATCGCCTTGTAGAGAAAGTGCATGCGGATCTGGCGCGGGCCGGTGCGGGCCAGGATCGCCGCCGGGTCGGCGCTGCGCTCGGGCAGGTAGAGGGCGGCGACATAGACCTTGACGAAGAACTTCGTGCGGACGCCGACGCCGTTGAGGACCAGGCGCGAGCCGTCCGCGGCCCGGGCGGTCTCCGCGAACGCCACCCCGGCGACGGTGACCGCGGCCGGCGCCGGGGGGGCGGCGAGGAGGAAGGTCACCAGCAGGACGAGGGACCGGATCATGGCGCGCTCCCGGCGCCGCCCCCGCCGGGGGCGGCGCCCGCGTGCGTCAGAAGAGCCAGTTGACCTGGGCGCTCACGATGTCCACCGAGGCGTCGAAGCTCCCGGTGAGGACGTGCCCCGTGCTCACCTCGGTGGCAGCGATGGGGGGATCGCTCACGAAGAGGTGCGCATAGGCGAGGTGCACCGCGAGCCGCTCGGAGGGGGTGAAGCTCGCCCCCAGCGCCACCCAGCGCCGGTCGTTGCCCGGGATGCGCGGGGTGCGCGCCTCGGCGCTCGGGATCGGCGTCTGGTCGTAGGCGATGCCGAAGCGGTAGGCCCAGCGCGCGTTCACCCGGTGCACCGCCCCGAGGGCGACGCGGTAGCTGTTCTTCCAGTTCTCGGGCTGCACGGAGTCGTTCTGTACGGGGTTGTCGAACTCGATGACGAGCTCGTCGAAGCGGCTCCAGCGCGTCCAGGTCACGTCTCCGAGCACCTCCCAGCCCGGCGCCACCTCGCGGGCGACGCTGACGGAGAGGGTCTCCGGGAGGTCGATGGAGGCCTTGGCCCCGGTGTCCTTGAAGGCACCGGTGGCTGCCGCAAGCGCCTGGCTCGACGCGTCGGTCAGGGTGAAATCGGCGTCGCCGGAAATGTCGACCGAGATCTTGGAGCGGTAGGCGAAGCCGATGCGGGTGCCCTCGCCCGGCTGCCACAGCAGGCCCACGTTCCAGCCGTAGCCCCAGTCGTCGCCGTCGACCTCGACCTTGCCATCGTGCGCACCGCTGCCGATATCCGCGAGGCCGAAACCGAGGCTTCCCGTACACACCGTCCCCGGCGGAACCGGGACACCGCCCGTCAGAAGGCCCTTGGCTTCCAGACCGAAGCACACGCCGGCCATGTCGACAACGTCGCTCAACGTGGCGTCGATCCACAGCGCGCTGACCCCGAAGCCCACCGAGAGGTCGTCGCCGGCGCGGAAGGCGAGGCTCGGGTTGATGTTCACCGTGCGCACCTCGGATTCGATGGCGTGGTAGCGCCCCACCCAGCCGTCGTCGTACTCCGTCTTGAGGCCGAAGGGGGCGTTGATGCCGAGGCCGAAGCGCCAGCCCTCGCCGATGGGGGTGACGTAGTAGAAGTTCGGCACCACGCCCGTGCTCCCGCCGTCACCGCCGTCGCCCCCCGGGATCGGCGCCCCGCCGGGAAGCGGGGTGGTGGTGGCGCTGCCGGAGAACTCCGCCGTGGGCTCGATGATGTGCACCCCCACCGAGAGCCGCCGCCCCTCGAGCTTCGTCATCCCCGCCGGGTTGAAGAACACGGTGCTGGGGTCGTCGGCGGCGGCCGCGGCGCCGGCGAAGGCGGCCCCGAGGCCCGGCACGCTCTGCTCGATGATGGCGAAGCCCGCCCCCTGGGCGCTTCCGGCGCCCGCGGCGAGGGCCCCCGCGAGGATCGCGGCGCTGAGGGGTCTGTGGTTCATGGTGTGCTCCTCCCTTCGGGTCTCCTTGTCGGTGCTCGAGGATCAGTGCCCCTGGTAGAGCAGGGCCACCTGGTTGCGGTAGCGCTCGAGGATGCGGTTGCGCCGGATCTTGAGGGTGGGGGTGATGAGCCCGTTCTCGATGGTCCAGGGCTCCAGCGTGAGGTGGGCCCGGCGCACCTTGGCGTAGCCCGGGAAGGCGCTGATACGGGCGGCGATGCGGGCGAGCACCACCTGCTCGGCGCGGCGCGAGGCGAGGGCGGCCGGATCGGCCGGGTCCAGCCCGGCCTCGCGCGCAAGCGCCGGCCAGGCCTCCTCCGACAGCACCACCAGGGCGGCGAGGAAGGGGCGCTGCTCGCCCACGATCATCACCTGCTCGATCGCGGGGTCGGCGGCGATGGCCATCTCCATGTCCGCCGGCGAGATCTTCTCGCCGTTGGAGAGGACGATGATGTCCTTGATCCGCCCCGTGATGTAGATGCGCCCGGCCTCGTCGAGGCGGGCCTTGTCGCCGGTGTGCAGCCAGCCCTCCGCGTCGATGACCCGGCGCGTGGCCTCCTCGTTGTTCCAGTAGCCGAGCATGACGTTGGGTCCGCGGGCGAGGAGCTCGTCCTCGGGGCCGATGCGCACCTCGATCCCGGGCAGGGGCGCCCCCACGCTCTCCGGGACGTTGTCCTCGAGCCGGTTGACGCTGATGACGGGGCTCGCCTCGGTGAGGCCGTAGCCCTGCAGCAGCGGCAGGCCGAGGCCGATGAAGAGGCGCGCCACCGCGGGCGGCAGCGGCGCACCGCCGCTGACCGCGATGCGCACCCGCCCCCCGAGCCGCGCCATCACCTTGGCCGCCACCAGCCGCTCGAGCAGCGGCCAGGCGAGCAGCGCCGGCGTCCACGGCGCCCGCCCCTGCCGGCGGAGGAAGCGGCGCCAGCCCACCGCCACCGCGGCGCGGAAGAGCGCCCGCGCCGAGGCCGGCCGCTCGGCGAGCCCGGCCTCGATGCGGGCGTGCACGCGCTCGTAGATGCGCGGCACGCTGATGAGGATGGTGGGGCGGATGGTCACCAGGTCCTCCGCCAGCTCCGCCACCGAGCGCGCATAGGCCACCGTGCAGCCCGCCATCATGGGCAGGTAGTAGCCGGCGGTGCGCTCCAGGGTGTGGGAAAGCGGCAGAAACGAGAGCATCACGTCGTCGGGCAGGGCCTCCACCACGGAGAGCGCCGCGCGCACGTTCTCCAGGATGTTGCGGTGGCTCAGCATGACCCCCTTGGGGTTGCCCGTGGTGCCCGAGGTGTAGACGATGGTGGCCAGCCCCTCGGGGTCGAGGTCGCGGCTGACGTAGTCGCCGCCCCCGCCGAGCCACGCCGCCAGGGCGCGCAGCCTGGGCTCCCGCCCGATCCCGGCGACGGGCTCCACGGCGACGATGCGCTCCACCGTCGCGAGCTCCTGCGCCACCCCCGCGACCCGCGCCCACTCCTCCCCGCCGCCCACCACCAGCAGCCGCACGCCGGCGTCGGCGCAGATGTAGGCGATGTTGCCGGGACGGTCGTCGGCGTAGATGGGCACCGTGACCAGCCCGAGCCCCGCCGCGGCGAGGTCGAGGAAGGCCCACTCGCGGCGGTTGCGCATCATCACCGCGACGCGGTCGCCCGGCTCCAGCCCCTCGCCGAGCAGGGCCTGCTGCCAGCGCGCCACCTCCGCCAGGGCCTCGGCCCAGGTGGTGTCGAACCAGCGCCCGGCGGCACGGTCGTACTGGCGGTAGGCGACGCGGTCTGGGGTGCGGCGGGCGCGGGCGAGGAAGAGCCCGCCGAGGGTCCGCGCCTCGTCCGGCTGCACGTAGTCTTCGCGGAACCTGCTCACCGGACTCCTCCTCCATCCGGCCTCGATCCTCGGCCTCTGGCGGGCCGGTTCAATCGATCGTTTGAATCATGTTCCACGGGCCTCCTCGCCCCTGTCAAGGGGGGCGCGGAGGCCGGCCTCGAGAAACGGGATCAGCCGCGCGCCGAGCGCCTCCACGTCGTCGGGATCGACCCAGTCGCAGGTGGTGACCAGCTCCAGGGCATCGGAGCCGGCCATGGCGTAGGCGATGGTGCCGAGCACGAAGTGCAGCCGCCAGGCGAGCTCCTCCCGCGGCAGACCCGGCAGGGCCCGCGTGAAGGCGGCGAAGTAGCGCTCGCGCACCTCGCCGTAGAGCCCGTGCAGCAGCGCCCGCACCTGCGGGTCCGGCTCCACGTAGGCCCGCCCCAGCAGCCGCATGAAGCGGGCGCCCCCGGTCGCGGGATCGCGCCCCATGCGCAGCGCCGGCGCGATGAGGGCAAGGAGCAGGTCCCGCACGCCGGGCGCGGTGCCCGCGCGCTCGAGGCGCTCGAGCGCCTCGAGGCGGGCGCGGTTGAGGGGCTCGAGCCGGCGCCGGAAGACGGCCTCGACGAGGCCCGCCTTGGCCCCGAAGTGGTAGTGGACGGCGGCGAGGTTGGTCCCCGCGGCGCGGGTGATGCGGCGCAGGCTCGCCGCCGCGAAGCCCTCCTCGGCGAGGATGCGCTCGGCGGCATCGAGCAGCCGCGCCCGCGTCTCCTCCGGCCCGGACCGCGCCACCGCTGCCTCTCCCCCCGCCATGGGAGCGGAGTATAGCAGCGGCTCAGACGGGCGTTGGGTCCGGTGCCGCCCCCGCTTCCGCCGCCAGCGGCCAGGCGCGGAGGGGGGTGTAGCGCGCCCCGTCGGGCAGGGTCTGGGAGCGCACCAGCCAGAAGCGGCGCACACCCCAGCGCACGGGCCGCGCGAGCACCTGCGCGGGGACTGGGCGCGCCTTGCGCACCAGGGTCAGGTGGGGCGAGAAGGGGCGCCGCTCGGGGGCGAGCCCCGCCTCCTCCGCCGCCGCCCGCAGCTGCCCCACGAGCCGGTGCAGGGCCGCGGGCGGCCGCGAAGGGGCGATCCAGGCCACACGGCTGCGCGGAAAGCCGCCGATGCGGTCGAGGACGAGCTCGAAGGGCGCGCAGCGCACGGCGGCGAGGCGCGCCGCCAGCGCCTCGCGCACCGCGGGCGGCACCGCCCCCAGGAAGAGCAGCGTCAGGTGGAGGTTGTCCGGCGGCACCGGCCGACCCCGCGCGGCGCGCACCGCCTCCGCCGCCGCCCTGCGCACGGCCTCGCGCACCGCCCCGTCCGGCCACAGGGCGAGGAAGAGCCGCTCAGTCCCCGGCGAGGAGGGCACGCACCCCCTCCAGCGCCGTGCGCGCCGCCTGCTCGCGCACCGCGGCGCGGTCGCCGGCGAAGCGGGCCCGCTGCGTGCGCACCGCCCCCCCGCGCACCGCCCACGCCAGCCACACCGTGCCCACCGGCTTGTCCGGGCTGCCTCCGGCGGGCCCGGCGATGCCGCTCACCGCCACCACCACCTCCACCGGGGCGCGCGCGAGCAGCCCGGCGGCCATCTCGCGCACGGTCTCCTCGCTCACCGCCCCGTGGCGCGCCAGGGTCTCGCCGCGCACGCCGAGCAGGGCCTGCTTGGCCTCGTTGGAGTAGGTGACGAGGCCGCGGTCGAACCAGCCGGAGCTGCCCGGGACGTCGGTGAGCATCTTGGCCACCAGCCCCCCGGTGCAGCTCTCGGCGGTGGCGAGGCGCCAGCCGCGCGCAAGCAGCAGGCGCCCGACGTCGGCTGCAAGCTCCAGGGTCATGGGTGCATTCTGCCCCGCGGCGGCCCCGGCCGGAAGGGGCGCTCAGCGCCGCGGGCGCTTCTCCTCGCGGGTCTCGAAGCCGTCCTCGCCCCAGACCAGCAGGGTCGGGCGGCCGTTGACCTCGGTGCGCAGAACCACCTCCCGACCCCACAGGCGGTGGACGTGGGCGAGGGTCTTCTCGGCGTATTCCAGGTGGAGGTCGCGCCCGTCGTGCTCGTGCTCCAGCAGCAGCGTGCGCCGGCCCTCCCAGTCGGCGTCCACGACCCGGATCACGGGCACGGTGCCGAGGCCGACGTTGCGCAGCAGCTCCTCCTTGACCTCGCGCCAGCCCTCGCCGTGGGCGGTGCGGGTCACCACCCGCTCCTTGCCGCGGCGACGGTGCTCGAAGAGGTCGAGCTCGCGCATCAGCTCCGGAGTGAGGAAGCGGCGCAGGAAGGAGACGTCCCGGTCCACCTCCCGCACCTCGAAGATCTTCTCCATGCCGCTGCGGTCGGGCGGCCCGTAGCGCTCGATCTCCTCCGGCGTGGGCTCGTCGTGGCGGCGGCGGATGTCGTCCCAGATCCTGAGCCCGAGGTGGTAGGGGTTGATCTGGCCGGGGATGGGGCGCACCACCTGGTTGTGGCGGACCAGGAACTCCATGTGCAGGTCCGGCGGCAGCTCGAGGGCGTTGAGGATCTCGCGGTGCCAGAAGCTGGCCCAGCCCTCGTTCATGATCTTGGTCTCCATCTGCGGCAGGAAGTAGCGGGTCTCCTCGTGGACGATGGTGAGCAGATCCCGCTGCCACTCCGCGAGGTAGGGGTTGTGGTCGCGGAGGAAGAGGAGCAGGTCCTCCTCGGGCTCGGCCGGGATGCGCCGCGGCGGCGGCGCAGGCGCCGCCTGCCGCGGCGGGTGGATGGCGGCCCAGGGGTCGCGCGGGGCGGGCCGCTCGGCCTCGCCGGCACGCCGCTGCACGGCGAGGTTGCGCCGGCACTGCAGGGCGAGGGCGTGGGCGGCGTCGAGGACCTCCTCCACCGCGTCCTGGCCGATGGAGGGATCCTCGATGTAGTCGCGCACGCGCTCGGCGTGGAGCTTGAACATGGCCACGGCGAGCTCGGGGCGCGTGTGGCGGAAGGTGAAGTTGTTCTTGAAAAAGTCGTTGTGGCCGTAGACGTGGGCGATGGTGAGGATGTGCAGGGCCAGCGAGTTGTCCCGCATCAGGTAGGCGATGCTGGGGTTGGCGTTGATCACCATCTCGTAGGGCAGGCCGCTGACGCCGTGGTCATAGAGGGTCTTGAGCTTCTCGTAGGCCTTGCCGTAGGACCAGTGCGGGTAGTGGGCGGGCGCCCCCGAGTAGGCCATGTAGGAGAGCATCTGGAAGTGGTCGCAGAGCTCGAACTCCTGCGGGTAGCAGTCGAGCCCGAAGCGCTCGGCGAGCGCGCGGATGCGCTCGTCCCAGCGGCGCAGCTCGTCGATGCTGACCGCGCCCGCCATCTCAGGCCCCCGCGGCCGGCCGGCGCTCGCGCGCCAGCAGCGCCTTGAAGCTCGGCCAGACGTCTTCCTTGCGCTTGATGAGGACGGCGTGGAAGTTCTCCGCCTCGAGGCGCGAGAAGTGCTCGAGCATGGAGCTCTCGTAGTGCAGGGTGTAGGGCTTGATCTCGCCGTAGCCGAAGAGGTTGCAGACCTCGCAGAGCTCCCGCGCGGCCTTGAGCGCCTCGGCGTTGTCGCTGGCGAAGTTGTCGCCGTCGGAGCAGTGGAAGGCGTAGATGTTCCAGTGCGCCGGGTGGTAGCGGCTCTCGATCACCTCCAGGGCCTTGCGGTAGCCGGAGGAGATCATGGTCCCCCCCGACTCGCCCTTGTGGAAGAACTCCTCCTCGGTGACCTCGCGCGCGCGCGCGTGGTGGGCGATGAAGACCAGCTCCACGTGCTGGTAGCGGCTGGAGACGAAGCGGTGGAGCAGGAAGAAGAAGCTGCGCGCGAGGTACTTCTTCATGGTGTCCATGGACCCCGAGGTGTCCATGATGCAGATCACCACGGCGTTGGACGAGGGCTTCTCGTCGGGGACGCGGTGGCGGTAGCGCAGGTCGTCCTTGTGGAAGGGGAAGCGCTTGCCGATGCGGTGATGGTGGCCGGCGGCGACCCGGCGCTTGATCCGCGAGATGGCGGTGCGGCGCTTGTCCAGGTGCACCTGCACGCCCACCGGGCGGTAGCCGCGGCGTCTGCTCGCGCGCTCGGAGGGGACCTGCCGGAGCATCTTGCGCTCGAGATCCGGCAGTTCCAGGTCCTCGAACATGAGCTCGATGAGCTCATCCAGGGTGACGTCGGTCTCGTAGTAGTCGACCCCCGGCTGGTCGCCGGCAAGCCCCGGCCCCTCCTCGCCCTGGCCCGCGCGGCCGACCACCTGGCCCTCCCGGGTGTCGCCATCGCCCATGGCCACGCCCGGGGCGTTCTCGCCGTAGACGAAGCGGTACTCGCGGATGGAGCGGATCGGGACCTTGACGATGCGGTCCGCCGACTTGCCGATGATCGCCTCCTCGGCGATGAGGTCGGCGATGTTGTGGCGGATGGCCTCGAGCACCTTGCGGCGGTGGCGCTGGCGGTCGCCCGCGCTGCGGTCCGAGCGCAGCGAGTCGGATTCGGAGTAGGGCCGGAAGATGGTCTCCATGGCCGCGCCGCGACCCTCAGTCGCGCCAGAGGTTGTTGGCCGCGTACTTCAGGATCACGTCCACGCAGTGCGGGCAGTAGCCGTTCTCCAGCAGGTTCTCCACCATCTGGTCGTACTTGCGCCGCTGCTCCTCGTCGCGGGTGCGCGCCTTGGTGATGACGCGGCTGATCTCGCGCACCGAGTTCATCAGCTTCTTCTCGATCGCCTCCTTGAGCGGCTCGTAGCTGGTGTAGCTGATGCGCTCGCCGCGCCGCTGCGCCGACCAGAGGTAGGCGATGACCTCCTGGCGGAAGCCCTCGGCGGCGGTGCCGATGATGGCGATCTGCTCCTCGATGGACTTGAGGAAGTCCTCGTCGGGCTCGAGCTCCTCGCCGGTGTTGGCGTCCTTGACCGTGGTCTTGTTCACGAACGCCTCGGCGTGGTCCAGGTAGTTCTGGAACAGCGACTCGGCCTGCTCGTGGTAGGAGTAGACGAAGGCCTTGGTGATCTCGCGCTCGAGCATCTCGAGGTAGAGCTTGTGCACGGTGTCCTGGAGCAGCTCCAGGTAGTGCTTGCGCACGTCGTCGGGCAGGTCCGCCGCCTTGACCATCGCCACCAGCGCCTCGCGCACGTTGATGGGGTTGATGCACTCGGGGTTGGCGGTCAGCGCGTTGTCGATGGCCTTCATGATGAAGCGGGTCGAGATCCCGCTCATGCCCTCGCGCTTGGCGTCCTCCTGCAGCTCGCGCACGCTGATCTTCTTGTTGCGCCCCTTCTCCACCACCTCCTCGCCGTCGTAGAGGCGCATCTTGGTGACGAGGTCGCACTTGGGCGTCGGCTCCAGGCGCGAGAGCACCGCGAACATGGAGGCCACCTCGAGGGTGTTGGGCGCGATGTGGGCCTTGAAGTCGGAGCGGCCGAGGATCTTGCGGTAGATCTTGACCTCCTCGGACAGGCGCAGGTTGTAGGGCACCTTGACCACCACGATGCGGTCGAGGATGGCCTCGTTGGTGTTGTCGGCGCGGAAGCGCTGCCACTCGGCCTCGTTGGAGTGGGCGACGATCACGGTGTCGACGTAGATGGTGCCGTGCCGGCCCGGCGCCGGGATGAACTTCTCCTGCGTCGCCGTGATCATGGCGTGCAGGTACTCGGTCTCGTTCTTGAAGACCTCGATGAACTCCACCATGCCCCGGTTGCCGACGTTGAAGGCGCCGTTGAGGTCGAGCACCCGCGGGTCGCCCTCGGAGTACTTGTCGAGCTTGGAGATGTCCTCGGAGCCGATGAGGACGGAGGTGTCCTGGTTGTTGGGGTCCACCGGCGGGACGACGCCGATGCCGCGGCGGTCCCGCTTGGAGAACTCCACCGTCACCACCGGCATCTCCTCGTAGCGCCCGCCGAACTCGTTCTTGAGGCGGTAGCGGCACACCGGGCAGAGGTCGCCCTCGATGTGCACCCCGAGCATCTTCTCGAACTCCCGGCGCAGGTGCCGCGGGATCAGGTGCAGCGGCTCCTCGCGCATGGGGCAGCCCTCGATGGCGTAGATGGGGTCGGACTCCTCCAGCCCGCGCTCGAGCTTCTCCACCAGCGAGCTCTTGCCCGACCCCACGGGCCCCATCAGGTAGAGCACCTGGCGGCTCTCCTCGCCGTGCAGGGCCGCCGACTGGAAGTAGCGCACGATCTGGGCGATGGTGCGCTCGATGCCGAAGAACTCGTCCTTGAAGAAGTGGTAGATGCGCAGGGGCTCGTCGCCGAAGAGCCGCTTGGCCTTGGGGTCGTCGGTGTCGGCGAGGTCGGTCCAGCCCGCGGCCATGATCATGTCGTAGATGCGGGCGTGGGCCAGCTTGGCGATGGAGGGGTCCTCGCGGACCTTGTCCAGGTACTCCAGCAGGGTCCCGCGCCACTGCTTGCGCTGCCGTGCCGAGCGGTCCCGCTGGATCAGCTCCGCGAAGTCTTTCCCGTCGGCCATCTCCATCCTCCTCCGCTGCTCGGTGGGCCGGGGGCGCCCCGCCTGTCTCTTGTCTAGACCACGCGCGGCGGAGCCGAGTTCACCCCCCGCACCGCCACCCCGATCCCGGCCCCCGGGCCCCGCGGGAAGGTGCAACCGCCTGATTCGGCAAGGCCGCCGGTCGGCGGACGCGCCGCCCGCCGCTGCTATAATGCTAGTCCACGCGGATCGCGCCTGCCGCCGCGGGCGCCCGCCCCGATCCCGCCGAGGCCGAAAGCCCGATGTCCGAGGTCAAGGAGCCAGCCGCCGGCGACCCCTTCGCCGAGCACACCCCCATGATGCGCCAGTACCTGCGCATCAAGGCGGAGTTTCCGGACACCCTCGTCTTCTACCGCATGGGGGACTTCTACGAGCTCTTCTACGACGACGCCGAGAGGGCGGCGCGGCTGCTGGACATCACCCTGACCACGCGCGGACAGTCCGCCGGACGTCCGATCCCCATGGCCGGGGTCCCGGTCCACGCCGTGGAGAGCTATCTCGCGCGGCTGGTGCGGCTCGGCGAGTCGGTGGCCATCTGCGAGCAGATCGGCGATCCCGCCGCCTCCAAGGGGCCGGTGGACCGCCGGGTGGTGCGCATCGTCACCCCCGGGACCCTGAGCGAGGACGCCCTCCTCGAGGAGCGGCGCGACAACCTGCTCATGGCCCTGCACGGCCGCGACGGGCGCTGGGGCTGGGCGGTGCTGGAGGTGGCGAGCGGGCGCTTCGTCCTCGGCGAGTGCGCCGACGAGGCGGAGCTTGCGGCGGAGCTGGAGCGGCTGCACCCGGCCGAGATCCTCCTCGCCGAGGAGGCCGACCCCCCGGCGCCCCTCGCGGGCTTCGCCGCCCTCACCCGCCGCCCCGGCTGGCACTTCGACCGCGCCGTGGCCGAGCGGCTGCTGTGCGAGCAGCTGGGCGTGCAGCACCTGGAGGGCTACGGCTGCACCGAGGTGCCGCTGGCGGTGGCCGCCGCGGGCTGCCTCCTCGCCTACGCCCGCGACACCCAGCGCAGCAGCCTGCCGCATGTGCGCAGCCTGCGCGTGGAGCGGCGCGAGGAGGCCCTGGTCCTCGACGCCACCACGCGGCGCAACCTCGAGCTCGAGCGCAGCCTCGCCGGGGAGCGCGGCCAGAGCCTGCTCGGGGTCATGGACACCACCGTCACGCCCATGGGGGCCCGCTGCCTGCGCCGCTGGCTGCTCTCGCCGAGCCGCGACCGCGACCTCCTGCGGCTGCGCCACCACGCCGTCGGCACCCTCGTCGAGGACCTCGCCCACGAGGGGCTGCGGGCGGGCCTGCGCGGCCTCGGCGACCTCGAGCGCGTGCTCGCCCGCATCGCCCTCGGCACCGCCCGCCCCCGCGACCTGGTGGTGGTGCGCGAGGCGCTCGCCCGGCTGCCGGCGCTGCAGCGCCTGCTCGCGGTGCTGGACTCGCCGCTCCTTGCCGAGCTCTCCCGGCGCCTGGGCGAGCACCCGGAGCTGCTCGCGCTGCTGCGCCGGGCCCTGGTGGAGTCGCCCCCGGCGCTCGCCCGCGACGGCGGCGTCATCGCCCCCGGCTACGACGCCGAGCTCGACGAGCTGCGTGCGCTCGCCGAGGACGGCGACCGCTTCCTGGTGGAGCTCGAGGCGCGCGAGCGCGAACGCACCGGGATCGCGAACCTGCGCGTCGGTTACAACCGCGTCCACGGCTACTACATCGAGATCAGCCGCGCCCAGGCGTCCCGGGCGCCGGCGGACTACGTGCGCCGCCAGACCCTGAAGGGGGCCGAGCGCTTCGTCACCCCCGAGCTCAAGGCCTTCGAGGAGCGGGTGCTGAGCGCGCGCGAGCGGGCCCTGGCCCGCGAGCGGGCCCTCTACGAGGGGCTCGTGGAGCGCCTCGCGGGGGCGCTGCCGCCGCTGCAGGAGACCGCGGCGGCGCTCGCCGAGCTGGATGCCCTGGCCTGCCTCGCCGAGCGCGCCCTCGCCCTCGACCTCACCGCCCCGGAGCTCGTGGACGAGCCCGGGATCCACATCGAGGGCGGGCGGCATCCGGTGGTGGAACGGGGCCTCGACGAGCCCTTCACCCCCAACGACCTCCACCTCGACGAGGGCCGGCGGATGCTCGTCATCACCGGCCCCAACATGGGCGGCAAGTCCACCTACATGCGGCAGACCGCGCTCATCGTCATCCTCGCCCACGCCGGCAGCTTCGTCCCCGCGCGCCGTGCCGTGATCGGCCCCGTCGACCGCATCTTCACCCGCATCGGCGCCTCCGACGACCTCGCCGGGGGGCGCTCCACCTTCATGGTGGAGATGACGGAGACGGCGGTCATCCTCAACGCCGCCACCGCGCACAGCCTCGTCCTCATGGACGAGATCGGCCGCGGCACCAGCACCTACGACGGCCTCGCCCTGGCCTGGGCCTGCGCCCGCCACCTCGCGCGGCACATCCGCGCCTTCACCCTCTTCGCCACCCACTACTTCGAGCTCACGGCGCTCGCGGGGGAGATCGACACCGTCGCCAACGTCCACCTCGAGGCGGTCGAACACGGCGAGCGCATCGTCTTCCTGCACAGCGTGCGCGAGGGTCCGGCCGACCGCAGCTACGGCATCCACGTCGCGGCGCTGGCCGGGATCCCGCCCGCGGTGCTGGCCGAGGCGCGGGCGCGCCTGGCCGAGCTGGAGCGGCCGGCGGGCGACGACCGTCCCCGCAGCGAGCCGCAGCTGTCGCTGTTCGCGCCGGCCGCGAGCGCGGTGGAGGAGGCCCTGCGCGCGGTGGATCCCGACGGGCTCACGCCCCGCCAGGCCCTGGACCTCGTCTACCGCCTGCGCGCGCTCCTGCCGTCCCCTTGAGGCGGGCGGCGCCGCCCCCATATCGGGTCGCGGTGGCATTTCGGTATCATTGAAAATTCTGAAGTACCTGCGGGGAGGACGGCCGTGAGCGATGCTGCATGGATCCTCGACGTCGATGCCGCCGGCTTCGAGCGGGAGGTGGTGGAGCGCTCGCGCGAGCGCCCCGTGGTGGTGGACTTCTGGGCCGCCTGGTGCGGACCCTGCCGCGTCCTCAAGCCGGTGCTGCGCAAGCTCGCCGAGGAGTACGCGGGCCGCTTCGTGCTCGCCTTCGTGGACGTGGACCGCGAGCAGGCGCTGGCCGGCCGCTTCGGCATCCGCGGCGTGCCCACGGTGAAGATCTTCCGCGACGGCCGGGTGGTGGACGAGTTCTCGGGCGCGCTGCCCGAGTCGGCGGTCCGCGAGGTGCTCGACCGCCACGTCGCCTCCCCCCGCGCCGAGCTGCTGGCGCAGGTGGCCGAGGCGCGCCGCGCCGGCGAGCCCGCCCGCGCCCTGGCCCTGCTCGAGGGGGCGGCCGCCGAGGGCGACGACGAGCTCGCCCTGCTGCGGGCGGAGCTCCTCGTGGAGCTCGGCCGCCTCGACGAGGCCCGTGCGGCGCTGGAGGCGCTGCCGCGGACGGTGCGCGAGGGGGCGGAGGGGCGCGCCCTGGCGGCGCGCATTGAGTTCGCCTCGGCGGCCGCCGGGGCGCCACCGCTCGAGGCGCTGCAGGCCCGCGTCGCCGAGGCCCCCGACGACCTCGAGGCCCGCTACCTGCTGAGCGCCCGCCACCTGCAGGCCGGCCGCTACGAGGAGGCGCTGCAGGAGCTGCTGGAGATCACCCGCCGTGACCGCCGCTTCCGCGACGAGGCGGGGCCGCGGGGGATGCGCGCCGTCTTCGATCTCCTCGGCGGCGAGGGGGAGCTGGTCCAGCGCTACCGCCGCCTGCTCTCCACCGCCCTCTACTGAGCGGCGGCGCCGGCCCTGGCGGGGCCGGGGGCGCGGGTTACAATCGCTGCATGGGCGCCGATCTCGTGGACAGGCCGGATGTCGCCGTGCAGCTCAGCCCCGAGGCCGGGGAAACGCTGCCCATCGGCATCGGCACCCCCCTGCAGGTGGAGGTCAAGGGGCTCGCCGCGCACCTGCGCAGCCGCGCCGTGGGCATGGTCCCGGGCGAGTGCGTGATCCTCACCGAGCCCGTCCTGCCCGCCGGCCACGGGCCGCTGCGGGCGGGGCAGGAGCTCATCGTGCGCTATCTCTACGAGGGCACGGTCTTCGCCTTTCCCGGCACGATCCTGGCGGTGGTGCCGCGGCCCCTGCGGATGCTGGTGACCACCTACCCGAAGGTGGTGGCGAAGCATCGGCTGCGCGCCGACGACCGCGTCGGCTGCCGCCTCCCGGGCAGCCTCGTGCTCCCGGACGGGGCGCGCGTGGAGGTGATCGTGGTGGACCTCAGCCGCGGCGGCTGCCGCTGCCTGACGCGGGCCGAGGCGCCGGAGCTGGAGCCCGCACGGGGCGAGGATGCGCGGCTCGAGCTGGCGCTGCCCGGTGCCGCCGAGGCGCTCGCCGTGCGCTGCCGGCTCCGCAAGACCGAGCCCGTGGCCGACGGCCTCGCCCTGGGGCTGCGCTTCGACCCCGACGACGTCGATGCCCAGGGGCGGCTGGTGGACTTCCTTGAGGCCCTCGCCCCGCCCCGCTGAGGCGGTCGCTCAGCCCCGCTCGAGGATCTCCAGCAGGCGCTGCGGCGGCACGTAGCCGGGGATCATGCGCCCGTCCTCGCGCACCAGCGCGGGCGTCCCGGTGACCCCCACCTGGCGGCCGAGCCGGTAGTGGCGCGCCACGGGGTCGTCGCACGTGCGCTCCGGCACCGGCCGTCCCTGCTTGGCCTCGGTCATGGCCGCGCGCCGGTCCTGCGCACACCACACCGCCACCGCCTTGCGGTAGGACTCGGAGCCGATGCCGGCGCGCGGGAAGGCGAGATAGCGGATGCGGATGCCGAGGCGGTTGTATTCGGCCATCTGCGCGTGGAGTCGGCGGCAGTAGGGGCAGTCGATGTCGGTGAAGACGGTGACGGTGTGGCGGGCGTCGGCGGGCCCGTAGACGATCATCTCCGACTCCGGGACCTGCTCGATGAGGGCCCTGCGCTGCCCGGCCCGCGCCTGCTCGGTGAGGTTCGCCCGCGCCTCGAGGTCGATGAGGTCGCCCTGGAGCACATAGCGGCCGTCGGCGGTGATGTAGAAGACGTCGGTGCCGTAGACCGCCTCGTAGAGGCCCGGCACGGGGCTCGCCGCGACCCGGTCGGGGCTGCGGTCCGGGAGGATGCGGGCGAGATGCGCCCGCACCGCGGCGAGCGCCGCCTCCTCGGCGCGCACCGGCAGACCCGCCGCCAGCGCTAGCGCGGCGCCCGCGAACAGCATGCGAAGGCTTGCAGCCATGGATCCCGGCTCCTCTGAAGGTTGGGGGGGCATGTTAGCGCAGATCCCGCCCCTTGGACCGCGTCCGGCCGCCAAGATGCCCCTCAGCCGCGGGGATGGTGGCGGCGGTGCAGCTCGCGCAGGCGCGCCCGCGCCACGTGGGTGTAGATCTGGGTGGCGCTGAGGCTCGCATGCCCCAGCAGCATCTGCACCGAGCGGAGATCCGCGCCGTGGTCCAGCAGGTGGGTGGCGAAGGCGTGGCGCAGGGTGTGGGGCGAGAAGGGTCGCCGGATGCCGGCCTGCAGCCCGTAGCCGCGCAGGCGCTGCCAGAAGGCCTGGCGGCTGAGCGGGCGGCCGCTGCGCGAGAGGAAGACGAGGCTCGTGAGCCGGTCCGCCCTCACCAGCAGCGGCCGCGCCTCGCGCAGGTAGCGCTCGAGCCAGTCCACCGCGTGCTCGCCCAGCGGGACGAGGCGCTCCTTGGCCCCCTTGCCGACGATGCGCACCCAGCCCTCGCGCAGGGCCACCTGGTGGAGGGCGAGCCCCACCAGCTCGCTCACCCGCAGCCCCGTGGCGTAGAGCACCTCCAGCATGGCGCGGTCGCGAAGCCCCAGGGGGTCGGCGACGTCGGGCGCCTCCAGGAGCCTTTCCACCTCGGCCTCGCTGAGCAGGGCCGGCAGGGGGCGGCCGATGCGGGGGCCGTCGATGCGCGCCGTGGGGTCCTCGTCGAGGCGGCCCTCGCGCACCTGGTGGCGGTAGAAGCGGCGCAGGGCGCTCAGGAGCCGGGCCCCGGTGCGCGGGCGGGCCCCGGCGGCATGACGGTGGGCGAGGTAGCGCAGGACGTCCTCGCGCCGGGCGGCGAGCAGGCCGCGCCCGCCGAGCCAGCGGGCGAAGGCGGCGAGGTCGCTGCGGTAGGCGGCCAACGTGCGCTCGGACAGCCCCCGCTCGCTCCAGAGCGCGTCGAGGAAGCGGTCGAGCAGCTCGCCGTCCTCAGGGCGCAAGCGCCACCCCCTCGTGCGCCAGCAGCCAGCGCTTGACCGCGACCGCCGCGCCGCCGCGCGCGCCGGCAAAGCCCCCCGGCCCCCGCGCCGCCACCGCCCGATGGCAGGGCACCAGCAGCGGCACCGGATTGGCGCGGCAGGCCTGGCCCACGGCCCGCGGGGCGCTGCCCAGGGCGCGGGCGAGGGCGCCGTAGGTCACCGCCCGCCCCGGCGGGATCGCCACCAGCGCCGCCCAGACGCGGCGGCGGAACGGCGTCCCATCGACCCGCCACGGCACCTCCGGGCGGTGGCGGGGATCGGCGAGGTAGCGCCCGATCTCGTCCACCGCACGGGCCGCCATGGGGCTGCGCGGCGCGTGCGGCGGCACCTCCTCCGGCAGGAACACCACCTCACGCACCCCGAGCGCATCGACGCGGATCCCGATCCGCCCGAAGGGTGCCGCCATCACCGCGTCGAAGGGTCCCGCCGCCGCCATGGCGGCAGGCTACGACCCCGCCGCGCCCGCGGCAAGCGCCTTGAGGCGCAGCTCGTGCCGGCGCCGCTGCAGCAGGGCCCGCCGCTGGGGGTCGCCCTCCGCCGCCAGCAGGGCGTCGTAGAGCCGGGCCGCATCGCCGTAGAGCCCCGCCGCGGCGAGGGCGTCGGCGGCGCGCAGCCGCGCGGTCACCGCCCAGGGATCCATCGCCCCGGGATCGAGGAGCGTGGCCGAGCGCAGGTAGCGGGCGGCGGCCTCCTCGTGGCGGCCGAGCGCCTCCAGGGACTCCGCCGACCAGAAGAGCAGCTCGCGCTCGCGCCCGATGTCGACACCGCGCCGACGCAGGGCGTCGAACAGCGCCAGCGCCGCCTCGTGCCGGCCCAGGGTCTGGAGGTCGAAGACCACCTGCAGCAGCCGGTCGATGGCCGGGCCGTCGAGCGGCTGGGGCGAGGCGAGCACCCGGGCCAGGGCCTGCGCCCCCTCCTCGGCGCGCCCGCCGAGGATGAGCACCCGCGCCCGCCGCAGCCGCCACGCGAGGCCGTCGCCCCCGCCCCCCGGGGGCGCCTCGACCCCGGCAAGCAGCCGCGAGGCCTCGGCGAAGGCGCCCCGGCGCAGGGCGAGCTCGGCCAGCTCCGCGCGCAGCGCCGCCGGCAGAAGCTCGTGCGGCGGGTGCCCGGCGCCGAGGAAGAGGGCGTCGAGGAGGCGGTCGCCGTCCGGCAGTCCCCGCAGCGCCGCGGCGAGCCGGGCCGCGGCCTCGCCGCGCGCCGCCGGGTCCCGCCCGTGCGCCGCCACCACGGCGAGCAGCCCCCGCGCCGGCACCGGCCGCGCGGCGGCCTCGCCCGCCGCCGCCTCGATCCAGGCGGCGTCGTCGCCCCACAGCAGCCGCAGCCGGTTGCCCTCACGCCGTCCGAGGGCGGCGTACAGCGCCCACAGAGCCTGCGGGCCCTGCGGCACCAGCCCCTCGAGCACGCGCACGGGAGCCGCGGCGGCGAGGAGGCGCTCGCGCGCGGCGGCCGCGGCCTCGAGGTCGCCCGCGGCCTCGGCCACCGCGGCCTCGAGCAGCAGCAGGTCCCCGGCCTCATCCGGGCCGGCCTCGGCGCGAAGCTCCTCGAGGGCGCCGGCCACCGCCACCGGCGCGGCGCCGCCCGCGAGCAGCGCGTGCAGGCGCAGGATCCGCAGCCCGGGCTCGCGCCGCCCCTCCAGCAGTCGCGCCGCCTCCGAGGGGCGCCCGGCGCGGATCAGCACGCGCCCCTGCAGGGCCAGCCACTCGGGGCCGGCCTCGCCGTAGTCCTGGGCGAAGCGGAGCATGGCGGTGTGGGCATCGGCGGGGCGGTCGGCGGCGAGGTAGGCGCGGATGAGGAGCCGCCGCCACGCCCGCAGCGCCTCGGCGGCGGGCGCGGGCTCGCTCCAGATGCCCTCACGCAGGGCCGCGACGGCCTCCTGCGGCCGCCCGAGGGCAAGCAGCGCCTCGGTCCGCGCCGACAGCGCCGGATCCGCCGCGGCGCCCTCGGTGCGCCGCACGATCTCGTCCCAGCGGCGCAGGCGGGCCAGCAGCCCGAGCCGCAGCGCCTCCGCCTCGGCGCCGTCGGCCTGCTCGAGCAGGCGCAGGGCGAGGGCGGGGGCGCCGGCCTCGGCCAGCCGCCGCGCCTCCTCCACGGGCGCCGCGGCGGCCGCGGAGGCGGCCAGCAGGAGCGCGACGAGCAGCCCCGCGCGGGGCCGCCGGGTCACCGCTTCTCCTTGATCCTCGCCGCCCGCCCGGTGCGGCCGCGCAGGTAGTAGAGCTTGGCCCGGCGGACGTCGCCGCGGCGCTTGACCTTGATGGCGTGGATGTTGGGGCTGTAGGTGGGGAAGACGCGCTCGACGCCCTCGCCGTGGGAGATCTTGCGCACGGTGAAGGCGGAGTTGAGGCCGCGGTTGCGCTTGGCGATGACCACACCCTCGAAGGCCTGGATGCGCTCGTTGCGCCCCTCCTTGACCTTGACCTCCACCACCACGGTGTCGCCGGGCCCGAACTCCGGGATCTCCCGCTGCATCTGCTCGCGCTCGAGCTCCTCGATGATGTTCGCCATCGCTCTACCCTCTGTGCCTTGATCGCCGGGGCCTCGGCCCCGCTCACTCCTCGCCGTGCCCTGCCCGATGCTCGGCGATGAACTCCTCGAGCAGCGCCCGGGCCTCCTCGTCCAGCGCCCGCCCCGCCAGGAGGTCCGGACGCCTGAGCCAGGTCCGCCCCAGGGCCTGCTTGCGCCGCCAGCGCCGGATCGCCCCGTGGTCGCCCGAGAGCAGCACCGGCGGCACCCGCCGCCCGTCGATCTCCTCCGGGCGCGTGTAGTGCGGGCAGTCCAGCAGCCCCTCCATGTAGGAGTCCTGGGCCGCCGACTCGGCATCGCCCAGCACCCCCGGGACCAGCCGCGCCACGGCGTCCACCACCACCAGCGCCGCGAGCTCGCCGCCGCTCAGCACGTAGTCGCCGATGGACCACTCCTGGTCCACCTCGGCCTCCACCAGCCGCTCGTCGATCCCTTCGTAGCGGCCGCAGACCAGGATCAGCCCCGGCTGCGCGGCCAGCTCCCGCACCCCGGCCTGGTCGAGCCGGCGCCCCTGCGGGCTCAGCAGCACCACGGGGCTCGCCGGCGCCGCCCGCCGCGCCGCCCGGATGGCGTCGCGCAGCGGCTCCACCTTCATCACCATCCCCGGCCCGCCGCCGTACGGCCGGTCGTCCACCGTGCGGTGGCGGTCGCGGGCGTAGTCGCGCGGATTCCAGGTCTCGAGCCGGACCAGACCCCGCTCCACGGCGCGCCCGGTGACCCCATACCCCGCCGCCGCCCGGATCATCTCCGGGAACAGCGTCACGACGTCGAAGCGCATGGCCCCGGCGCCCCTAGAAGCCGGGATCCCAGTCCACCTCCAGCAGCCCGCCGGCGACGTCCACCCGCCGCACCACCTGCCCCGGCAGGAACGGGATCAGCCGCTCGCGCTCGCCCCGCACCACCAGCACGTCGTTGGCGCCGGTCTCCATGAGGTCGGCCACCTTCCCCAGGGGCGTCCCCTCCACCGTGCGCACCTCCAGGCCGATGAGATCGGCCCAGTAGTACTCGCCCTCGGCCGGCGGCGGAAGCTGCGAGCGCCGCACCGCGATCTGCGCCCCCATGAGGGCGGCCGCCGCATCGCGGTCCGCCACCCCCGCCAGCGCCGCCACCACGCCCTTGCCGTGGCGCCGCCCGCCGACGAGGTCCATCCGCCGCCACCGCCCGCCGTGCCCCAGATACCAGGGGTCGTAGCGGAGGATGCCCTCGCGCGGCTCGGTGTAGGAATAGACCCGCACCCAGCCGCGCACCCCGTAGAGGCCGCTCACGCGGCCCAGCACCACCAGCCGCTCGCCCTCCGCCTCCGGCGCCGCCGCCACGGCGCTGCCGGCTCCTCAGGCGGCCTGCTCCTGCGCCTTCCGCGCCCGCCGCAGCAGCTGCGCCACGCGCTCGCTGACCTGGGCGCCGCGGCCGAGCCAGTGCTCCACCCGCGCCTGATCCACCCGCAGCGGCTCCTCGCCCTCCGCGGCGATGGGGTTGTAGAACCCCAGGCGCTCGATGAAGCGGCCGTCGCGCGGATTCCGGCTGTCGGTGACCACGATGTGGTAGAAGGGCCGCTTCTTGGCCCCCGCGCGCGCAAGACGAATCGTCACCATCGCGTCCCAAACCCCCTGTGCGCGGCAGGCCCCGATGGGCCCGCCATCGAAAACCGCGTATTGTACGCCTCCGCGGCGAAAAGAAAAGGCGCGCCGGGGCGTCAGGGCGCGAGGGCGCGCCAGCCGAGGCCCCGCGCCTGCTCGGCCACATCCACCTCCTCGGGCCGGCAGCCCAGGACCGCGGCCAGCGCCGCGCGGGCGTGCCCCGGCGTGTTGTTGGTCTCGCTGAGGTGCGCCGCCACCACGTGCCGGAGCCGGTGGTGGTCGAGGCGCGCCAGCAGCGCCGCCGCCTGGCGGTTGCTGAGGTGCCCCCAGTCGCTGCGGATGCGCCGCTTGAGCGGCGGCGGATAGGGGCCCTCGGCGAGCAGCCGCTCGTCGTGGTTGCACTCGAGGACGAGCCCGTCACAGCCGTCGAGGACCGCCTCCATGTGCGGGGTGACGCTGCCGGCGTCGGTGACGATCCCCAGCGTCGCCGCGCCGTCGCCGAGGAGGTACTGGACGGTCTCCCGCCCGTCGTGGGGGACGACGTAGCTTCGCACCTGCAGCGCCCCCACGGCGAAGGTCTCCTCGGGGACCACGGTGCACACCTCGACGCCCTCGAGCCCCGCCCCCAGGCGGGTGCCGGGCGTGCACCAGACCGGCAGGCCGTGGCGCCGCGCCAGCGGCCCCGCCCCGGCGACGTGGTCGCCGTGCTCGTGGGTGAGGAGGATGGCGTCGAGCCCCTCCGCGGCGAGACCCAGCCGCGCCAGGCGCCGCTCGGTCTCGGCGGCGGTGAAGCCGCAGTCGATCAGCACCCGGGTGCCGCCCGCCTCCACGACGACGGCGTTGCCGCGGCTGCCGCTGCCGAGGATGGCGAAGCGCACGGTCAGCGCAGGGCGCCGGCGATGCGCCGGGCGAGGGCGGCCGCCTCCTCGTCCGGGGCGGGGCCGCCGTCGGCGGCCGTGATCACCACCCGCGATCCGCCCTCGGCGCTCAGCACCGCGAGCCGATAGGGCCCCTGCGCGCGCTCGCCGCGGCCGAGACCGAGGCGCGCGAGGAGACCGCCCCCGCCCGGCAGCACCGGCGCCGCGGGCCGCACCAGGTACGTGCGGGCCTCGGCATCGCGCGCCTCCACCACGAAGCCGCCGCGGTCGAGGGCCAGGCCCAGGAGCCGCCAGGCGCGGTCGGGCTCGGCCCCGAGGCGCAGCGACCCGCCCTCGACCTCGACCGCCACGGCCTCGTCGCCGGCGGCGGCCAGGGCGGCCTCGGCCGCCTGCCGCGGCTGCCCGAGGGCGGCCATGAGCCGCACCAGCATCTCCGCCTCGAGCTCGGGGTCGCGCGGGCGCATCACCCAGCGGCCGGTGCCGATGTCGCGGTTGCCGCGCGCCCCCTCGATGACCTCCTCCGCACCGTAGTGGGTCAGGAACACCAGCGTGGTGCCGGGACGCTCGCCGGGCTCGAGGCGGACCCGGTAGCGGTCGCGCGTGTTGGTGGAATAGAGCTTGGGCAGGATGCGGTAGAGGAAGCCGCCGCGGATCGAGGCGCGGTTCTCGGCCCACTCGGTCTCGAGGATCCCGAGCGCCGGCTCCTCGTGCGCGATGGCGAGCCCCTGCTCGGTGAGGAAGGCGCGCACCCGGCCCCAGACCTCCGCGGGCGGGGCCTCCACCTCCAGCCAGCGGTAGGTCCCGGCGCGGCGGACACGCACGCCGGCGAGCTCGTAGGCGGCGGCGACCCCGGCATCGGGCGGCAGCGCCGCGGCCTGGGAGGCGTCGGGCGCGGCGAGCGGCGGCGGCACCTCCAGCTCGGGCATGGCCCGCGCCTGGCCGTAGTCCACGCGCCGCTCGTTGACGTAGCCGGAGCCGCCGCAGGCGGCCACCGCCAGCGCCAGCGCCGGCGCGAGAAGCGGCCGCACCCGCCTCACAGGACGCCGGCCTCGCGCATGGCCTCGCGCACGGTCTCGTGATGCGCCTCGGACAGCCAGGTGAGCGGCAGCCGGATCCCGGGCGGGATGAGGCCGAGCTCGTGCACGGCCCATTTCACGGGGATGGGGTTGGATTCGACGAAGAGCGCCTTGTGCAGGGGCGCGAGGCGGGCGTCGAGCTCCCGCGCCCGCTCGGCGTCCCCGGCGAGCGCCGCCTCGCAGAGCGCGTGCATGGCCGCGGGGGCGACGTTGGCGGTGACCGAGATGTCGCCCTTGGCGCCCGCGAGCATGAGCTCGGCCGCGGTGGCGTCGTCGCCGCTGTAGACGTCGAGGCGGTCGCCGCAGCGGGCCATGATCTCGCGCCCGCGCTCGATGCTGCCCGTGGCCTCCTTGATGCCGACGATGTTGGAGATGTGGGACAGCCGCTCCACGGTCTCGGGCAGCAGGTCGCAGGCGGTGCGCCCGGGCACGTTGTAGAGGATCTGCGGGATGGGTACCGCCTCGGCGACGGCGCGGAAGTGGCGGTAGAGCCCCTCCTGGGTGGGCTTGTTGTAATAGGGCGTGACCAGCAGGCAGGCATCGGCCCCCGCCTCCATCGCCTCGCGCGTGAGCTCGATGGCCTCGGCGGTGGAATTGGAGCCGGTGCCGGCGATGACCGGGATCCGCCCCCGCACGAGGTCCACGGTGCGGCGGATCACCTCCACGTGCTCCTCCATGGAGAGGGTCGCCGACTCCCCGGTGGTGCCCACCGAGACGATGGCGTCCGTGCCCTGCTCGATGTGGAACTCCACCAGCCGGCGCAGGGCGTCGTAATCGACGCTGCCGTCCTCCCGCATGGGCGTGACCAGAGCGACCATGCTGCCGCGAAACATCTGCTCGCCTCCCCGGGTGCGGAATGGCGGGGATGGTACTTGCGCCCCCCGGGGGTGACAAGGCGGCCGCCGGTGTACACTTGCGCCGTGGACGAGGGAAGGGTGCCGACATGAAGCAGCAGCTCGTCATCTCCGCGCTCGGCGAGGACCGCCCGGGCATCGTCGAGGAGCTCTCGCACACCGTCCTCGAGGCCGGCTGCAACGTCGAGGACAGCCGCATGACCGTGCTCGGGGGCGAGTTCGCGGTGCTGCTGCTGGTCTCGGGCAACTGGGCCGGCATCGCCAAGCTGGAGGACGCCCTCGACCGCCTCGCCGCCGAGGCGGGGCTGACCCTGGTGCACAAGCGCACGGCCCCCCGCCCGCCCGCCGCCGACCGTCTTCCCTATGCGGTGGACGTGGTCGCCCTCGACCATCCGGGCATCGTCTACCAGCTCGCGCACTTCTTCTCGGAGCGCAACATCAACATCGAGGACATGGTGACCAGCAGCTACGCCGCGGCCCACACCGGCGCGCCCATGTTCTCGGTGCACATGGTGGTGGAGATCCCGGCGGACACCCACATCGCGGCGCTGCGCGAGGAGTTCCTCGACTTCTGCGACGAGCTCAACCTCGACGCCGTCATGGAGCCGGTCAAGGGCTGAGGAGACGCCACCATGGCACGACCGCAGGCGGGCGACCCCGCCCCCGACTTCGAGCTCGAGGCCACCGGCGGCGGCCGCGTGCGGCTCTCGGCCCTGCGGGGCCGCCCGGTGGTGCTCTACTTCTATCCCCGCGACCACACCCCCGGCTGCACCAGCGAGGCCGAGCAGTTCCGCGACCTCCACCCGGAGTTCGAGCGCGCCGGCGCGGTCATCCTCGGCGTCTCCCGCGACGGCATCCGCAGCCACGAGCGCTTCCGCGCGAAGCTCGGGCTGCCCTTCCCGCTGCTCTCGGACCCGGACGAGGCCGCCTGCACCGCCTACGACGTCATCCGCGACAAGACCCTGTACGGCCGGAAGGTGCGGGGCATCGAGCGCAGCACCTTCCTCATCGACGCCGCGGGCACGATCCGCCGCGTCTGGCGCAGGGTCCGGGTGGCGGGCCACGCCGCCGAGGTCCTCGAGGCGGTCCGCGCCCTGTGACGGCCGTGGGCGGGCGGCGCCTCTACGTCCTCGACACCAACGTGCTCATGCACGACCCGACGGCGCTGTTCCGCTTCCAGGAGCACGACGTCTTCCTGCCCATGGTGGTCCTCGAGGAGCTGGACGACCACAAGCGGGGGCTGTCGGAGGTGGCGCGCAACGTCCGCCAGGTGAGCCGCTTCCTCGACGAGCTCATGGCCGGGCGCGACCCCCGGGAGATCGAGCAGGGCCTGCCCCTGCCCGCGCCGGGCAACGGCGGCGACGGCCCCGCGCCGCGCGGGCGGCTCTTCTTCCAGACCCGGGTCCTGGACGCCGCCCTGCCGCGCGCCCTGCCCGGCCACAAGGCCGACCACGACATCCTCGCGGTCGCCCTCGCCCTGCGCGACCGGCTCCCCGAGACCACCGTCGTCATCGTCTCCAAGGACATCAACCTGCGCATCAAGGCCGCGGTGCTGGGCCTCAACGCCGAGGACTACCGCGGCGACAAGGTCCTCGACGACGTCAGCCTCCTCTACCGCGGCTACCGTCCCCTGCCGCCGGGCTTCTGGCAGCGCCAGGGGAGCGGGCTCGAGTCCTGGAGCGAGGGCGGGCGCGCCTGGTACCGCGTGCGCGACCCCGAGGCGGCGGCGTGGTATCCGGGCGAGTTCGTCTACGACGAGGGCGACGGCCTCGAGCTGGTGGTGCGGGGCCACGAGGACGGGGCCACCCTGCTCGAGCTCGCCACCGACTACCGCGAGGGGGGGCGCGCGGTGTGGGGGATCCACGCCCGCAACCGCGAGCAGGGCTTCGCCCTCAACCTGCTGATGGACCCCGAGATCGACTTCGTCACCCTCCTCGGCGCCGCCGGCACCGGCAAGACCCTCCTCGCCCTTGCGGCGGCGCTCGCCCAGACCCTGGACGAGAACCGCTACCGCGAGATCGTCATGACCCGGGTCACCGTCCCCCTCGGCGAGGACATCGGCTTCCTGCCCGGCACCGAGGAGGAGAAGATGACGCCCTGGATGGGGGCGCTCATGGACAACCTCGAGGTCCTGGCGGGCGGCGCCGGGGGCGGCAGCTGGGGGCGCGGCGCCACCCAGGACCTCATGCGCAGCCGCATCAAGGTGCGCTCGCTCAACTTCATGCGCGGCCGCACCTTCCTCGGCACCTTCCTCATCCTCGACGAGGCCCAGAACATGACCCCGAAGCAGATCAAGGCCCTGGTCACGCGGGCCGGCCCCGGCACCAAGGTGGTCTGCCTCGGCAACGTGGCCCAGATCGACACCCCCTATCTCACCGAGACCACGTCGGGGATCACCTACGCCGTGGACCGCTTCAAGGACTGGCCCCACAGCGGCCACGTGACGCTGCAGCGGGTGGAGCGCTCGCGCCTCGCCGACCACGCCTCCGAGGTGCTCTGAGGTCCCTCAGGCCGGGGCCGCCGCGCCCGCGTCCTCGCGCCGCGGCCAGGCCCGCAGCACCGCCGCCACCAGGGTCGCCAGCGGGATGGCGAAGAACACGCCCCAGAACCCCCACAGCCCGCCGAAGAAGAGCACCGCCACGATGATGGCGATGGGGTGGAGGTTGACCGCCTCGGAGAAGAGCAGCGGCACCAGGAGGTTGCCGTCGAGGGCCTGGATCACGCCGTAGGCCGCGAGCACGTAGGCGAACTCGGCGCTCCAGCCGAACTGCGACCAGGCCACCAGGGCCACCGGCAGGGTCGCCACCACCGCCCCCACGTAGGGCACCAGCACCGACAGGCCCACCATCAGCCCCAGCAGCATGGCGAAGCGCAGGTCCATGAGGGTGAAGGTGAGGTAGGTCGCGAACCAGACGATGAGGATCTCCCAGAACTTGCCGCGCACGTAGTTGCCGATCTGCACGTCCACGTCGCGCCAGACCCGGTGCGCAAGCCCGCGGTCGCGCGGCAGGTAGCCCCGCACCCAGGCGAGGATGCGGTGCTTGTCCTTGAGGAAGAAGAAGACCATCAGCGGCACCAGGATCAGGTACACGCCCACGGTGATGATCCCCACCAGCGAGGCCACCGAGTAGGAGAGGAGCCGCTGGCCGAAGCCCACGAGCTCGCCGCGCACCTGGGCGATGAGCTCGCGCATCTGCTCCTCGGTGACCACCTGCGGGTAGTGCTGGGGCAGCTGCAGCAGCGCCTGCTGGCCGCGGTTGATCATCTGCGGCAGGTCCTGCACCAGCTCCGTCACCTGGCGAGAAAGCAGCGGCAGCAGCCCGAAGAGGACCAGCGCCACGAGGGCCAGGAAGGCGAGGTAGACCACGATCACCGCCGGCAGCCGCCGGCGCAGGATGCGCTCGAGGGGCGAGACCAAGCCCTCGAGGAGATAGGCGATGACGAGGGCCGCGATCACCGGCGCCAGCATCCGCCCGAAGGCCGCCACCAGGCCGAAGCCGGCCACCAGGAGGAAGGCGAGGATGAAGGCCTCGGGATCGGAGAAGTGGCGCCGGTACCAGCGGCGCAGGTACTCGATCACCCCGCTTCCTCCTCGCGCAGCCGGCGGTAGTGGCGCTCGAACAGCGCCTCCAGCGCATCGATCACCTCGGCCGCCTCGCGCCCGCCGAGGACGTGCTCCGACAGGAGCGCGGCGGCCTCGTGCAGCACCCGCTCGGGGTCCACCATGGGGTAGGTCCGGCGCAGCCGCCGCATCGCCGCCACCACCGTCTCCTCGGCCGGGCGCGGGATCGGCCGCGGCGCATCCACCGGCGGGCGCGGGCTGCGCGCGGCGAGGAACTCGGCATAGTCCAGGAGGCTCCGCCGGCCGGCCTCGTCGAGCCTGCGCCAGAGCTGCAGCAGCCGCCGCTCCCGCCCGCCTCCGTTCATGCCGCGTGCGTCTCGCAGTACTGGCGCGCGAACTCCAGCAGCTCCTCGATGGTGCGGTGGCGGAACTTCTGCTTCTGGTGGACGAAGGAGAAGGGGCGCTCGATGGGGGGGTCGAGGGGGATCGCGGCGAGGGTGCCGAGGGCGAGCTCCTTCTGCAGGGTGGCGCGGGAGATGATGGCGACACCCATGCCCGCCTCCACCGCGCCCTTGATGGCCTCGGGGTTGCCGAGCTCGAGCACGGCGCGCACCCCCGACGGGTCGATGCCCTGCTCGCGCAGGTACTGCTCCACCACCTCGCGCGTCCCCGAGCCCTCCTCGCGGTCCACGTAGGGGTACTCCAGCAGCCGCGCCGGCGTCACCGAGGCCTCGCCCGCGAGGGGGTGGTGCGGGGGCACGATGGCCACCAGCTGGTCCATGCGGCAGATCTCCACCGCCAGGTTGCGGTTGCCCACCGGCCCCTCCACCACGCCGAGATCCACGGTGTTCTGCTCCACCATGGAGACGATGCCCTCGGTGTTGCTCACCTTGAGCTGGATGTGCACGTCCGGATGGTGGTGCTTGAAGTCGCCGAGCAGCGCCGGGAGCATGTACTCGGCGATGGTGGTGCTGGCGCCGATGGCGAGGCTGCCCGCGATCTCGCCGGTGATCTCGCGCACCGCGTTCTCCATCTCGCGGTAGAGGACGAAGATCTGGTCGGCGTAGCGGTAGACCGCCCGGCCGGCCTCGGTCAGGCTGATGCGGTTGTGGGTGCGGTCGAACAGCCGCGTGTTGAACTGCTCCTCGAGCTGGCGGATCTGGAAGGTCACCGCCGGCTGCGTCATGTGCAGCGCCTCGGCCGCCTTGGTGAAGCTCAGCAGCCGCGCGACGGTGTGGAAGACCTGGAGCCTGCGATCGGCCATGACGGCAATCCCCTCCCGCGGGCCGGCACCCGCGGGGGAAATATATCAGCTTTGGCGACGGCCCCGGCAGGCCGCCGCGCTCAGCCCATGCGCCGGTGTCGCACGGCGTAGTAGAGCACCGGGATCACCACCAGGGTGAGCACGGTGGAGACGAAGATGCCGAAGATCAGCGACACCGCGAGGCCGCTGAAGATGGGGTCGTCGAGGATGAAGAAGGCCCCCAGCATCGCCGCCAGCGCGGTGAGCGCGATGGGCCGCGCGCGCACCGCCGCCGCGCGGATCACCGCCTCGTCGAAGGGCACCCCGCGCGCCGCCTCGTCGTTGACGAAGTCCACGAGCAGGATGGAGTTGCGCACGATGATGCCCGCCAGCGCGATCATGCCGATCATGGAGGTGGCGGTGAACTCGCGCCCGAGCAGCGCGTGCCCCGGCATGACGCCGACGATGGTCAGCGGGATCGGGGCCATGATCACCAGCGGCACGAGATAGGAGCGGAACTGCCCCACCACCAGCAGGTAGATCAGCACCAGCCCCACCGAGTAGGCGATGCCCATGTCGCGGAAGGTCTCGTAGGTGACCTGCCACTCGCCGTCCCACTTGACGCTGTAGCGGTAGGGGTCGTCGGGCTGGCCGACGAAGAACTGCGGAAGCTCGCGAAAGCCGCCCAGCCCCTCGCGGGCGAGGCGCAGGACCATGCGGAACATGCCGTAGAGGGGGCTGTCGATCGCGCCGGCGACGTCGCCCACCACGTAGACCACGGGCAGCAGGTCCTTGTGGTAGATGGGCTGCTCGCGGCGCACCTCGGCCACCTCCACCACCTCGGACAGCGGCACCAGCGCCCCGCCCCGCGCCCGCAGCCGCATCGCCAGCACCCCCTGGAGATCCGCCTTGTCCTTCACCGGCAGCTCCATGCGCACCGGGATCGGGTACTTGGCGGTCTCGTCGTGGAGGTAGGCGGCGTCCTCGCCGCCCAGCGCGGCCCGCACCGCGGCCACCACGTCGGCCTGCGCCAGCCCCAGCAGCGCCGCCTTCTGGCGGTCGACGCGCAGCACCAGCTTCGGCGCCGGCGCCTCGGTGCTGTCGTCGACGTCCACCACGTCGGGGGTCTGCTCGAAGACCTCGCGCAGGCGGCGGGCGACCTCGATCTGGCCCTCGTAGTCGAGGCCGTAGACCTCGGCCACCAGGGGCGAGAGCACGGGCGGGCCCGGCGGCACCTCCACCACCTTGACCGCGCCGCCGTGGCGGCGCGCGATCTCGACCAGCCTCGGCCGCACGGCGCGCGCGATCTCGTGGCTCTTGCGGCTGCGCCGGTGCTTGTCCACGAGGTTGACCTGGATGTCGCCCAGGTGCGGCGCCTGCCGCAGGTAGTACTGGCGCACCAGGCCGTTGAAGTTGATGGGCGCGGCGGTGCCGGCGTAGATCTGGTAGTCGGTGACCTCGGGCACCGTGGCCAGGTAGCGCGCCATCTCGCCGAGCACCGCCGCCGTGCGCTCCACCGGCGTGCCCTCGGGCATGTCCAGCACCACCTGGAACTCGGACTTGTTGTCGAAGGGGAGCATCTTGAGGATCACGTGCCCGGTCGCCGGCAGCGCGGCGGCGGCGGCGATGAGCACCACGACGGCCGCGGACAGGGCGCGCCGCGCCCAGCGCCCCTCGCGCCCACGCAGGAACGGGCCCATGAGGCGCGCGAAGAGGCGCTGCAGCCGCGGCGGCACCGCCTCCCCGGCGTGCCCGGCCCCGCCCGCGGCCCCGGCGCGGCGCTGCCTGCGCCGCAGCACCTCGTGCATGAGCCAGGGCGTGACCACGAAGGCCACCGCCAGGGAGATGAGCATGCCGGTGCTGGCGTTGATGGGGATCGGGCTCATGTAGGGGCCCATGAGGCCGGTGACGAAGGCCATGGGCAGCAGCGCCGCCACCACCGTGAGGGTGGCGAGGATGGTGGGGCCGCCCACCTCGTCCACGGCACGGGGGATGGCCTCCAGGAGCGAGCCCTCGCCCATGGCCACGTGGCGGTGGATGTTCTCCACCACGACGATGGCGTCGTCGACGAGGATGCCGATGGAGAAGATGAGGGCGAAGAGGGAGACGCGGTTGAGGGTGAAGCCCCAGGCCCAGGAGGCGAAGAGCGTCACGGCCAGCGTCACCACCACCGCGGTCCCCACCACCAGGGCCTCGCGCCAGCCCAGCGTGAACAGCACCAGCAGCACCACCGTGACCGTGGCGAAGACGAGCTTCTTGATCAGCGTCATCGCCTTGTCCTCGGCGGTGGCGCCGTAGTTGCGGGTCACGGTGGCGTGCACCCCCTCGGGCACGAAGGTGCCCTTGAGCTGCTCGAAGCGCTCGATGAGCCGTTCGGCGATGTCCACCGCGTTGGTGCCGGGCTTCTTGGCCACGGCGATGGTCACGGCGGGGTATTCCCGCCCCGGCGCAAGCCCCCGCTGCGCCGCCGCCGCGCCGGTGCCGAAGCGGACGTAGCGCTCGGGCTGGTCCGGCCCGTAGCGGATCTCGGCCACGTCGCGCAGGTACACGGGACGGCCCTCGTGCACCCCCACCACCAGCTCGCCCACCTCCTCGGGCTGCGACAGGAACAGGCCCGCCTGGACCGCGACCTCGGCGTTGTCGCGCACCAGGCCGCCCGCCTCCGCCGAGGTGTTGGCGAGGGCGAGGGCGGCGCGCAGGTCGCTCAGGGCGATGCCGTAGCCGGCCATGCGCTGCGGGTCGAGGAGGACGTGGACGACGCGGTCCGGGGCGCCGATGGTGTAGATGTCCCGCGTGCCCGGGACGCGCTTGAGCTCGGCCTCGATGGCGTGGGCGATGCGCGCAAGCTCGTGGGCGCCGATGCGCGGATCCTCCGACCACAGCGTGCCGGCCACGATGGGCACGTCGTCGATGCCCTTGGGCTTGATGATGGGCCGGCCCACGCCGACGCCCTGGGGCAGCCAGTCCTCGTGGGAGAAGACCGCGTTGTAGAGGCGCACGATGGCCTTCTCCCGCGCCTCGCCCACCTTGAAGCGCACGGTCAGGATCGCCATCCCCGGGCGGGAGACCGAGTAGACGTGCTTGACGCCGGCGATCTCGGACATCACCTGCTCGGCCGGCGTCGTCACCAGATGCTCCACCTCCCGGGCGCTGGCGCCCGGAAAGGGGATGAAGACGTTGGCGAAGGTGACGTCGATCTGGGGCTCCTCCTCGCGCGGCGTCACCAGTACCGCAAAGAGCCCCATGAGCAGCCCCACGAGGGCGAGCAGCGGCGTGATCTCCGAGTCCTGGAAGCGGCGCGCGATGGCGCCGGAGATGCCGAGGCGCGTGCTCACCGCCGCCCCTCCGCGGCCCGCTCCTTGAGGGCGATGCCGGCGCGGATGGGATCGAGGGCCACGCGCTCGCCCTCGGCCAGCCCGGCGAGGACCTCCAGCCGCCCGTCGTCGAGGCGCCGCCCCACCCGCACCAGGCGCAGGTGGATCCCGCCCGCCTCGTCCACGACGTAGACGGCCTGCACCTCGCTGCGCCGCACCAGGGCCTGCGCCGGGATCAGGAGGCGCGGCACCCGCCCCAGGGTGAAGGCGGCCTTGACCAGCATCCCCGGGTAGAGGTCCTTCACCCCGGGGTCCAGCGCGAGGCGCACGCGCACGGTGTGGGTGACGGGATCGGCGTAGGGGAAGACGGTGACGCGCTCGCGCGGGATGGCCAGGGTGCGCCCGTCGGGCAGCCGCACCCGCACCGCCGCGCCCGCGCGCACGCGCTCGGCGAGGCTCTGCGGCACCGCCGCCGTGACCCGGAGCCGCTCCAGCGACAGCCCCGCCATGAGCGGCGTGCCCGGCTGCACGCTCTCGCCCACCTCCACCATGCGGCGGGTGACGATGCCGGCGTAGGGGGCGCGGATGCGGGTGCGCTCCAGGGCCTCCTCGGCCGCCGCCACCTGCGCCTCGGCCGCCATCACGCGCGCCCGCGCGGCGTCCAGGGCGGCCCGGGCGCGGTCGAGCTCGGCCCGCGCCACGAGCCCCCGCCGGTGGAGCCGCTCGACGCGCCCGAACTCGGTCTCGGCCTCGCGCACCCGGGCCCTCGCCTCGGCGAGCTGGGCCTGCGCCGCCTCGAGCCCGGCGCGATGCGCGGTGTCGTCGAGGCGGACGATGAGCGCCCCGGCGGGGACGTAGTCGTCCACGTCGAAGAGCACCTCCACCACCCGGCCGGCGGTGCGGGCGGCGACGGTGGCCTGGTTGACCGCCTCCACCACCGCGTCCATCACCCGTTCCTCGGCCACGGGCTCGCGCACCACGGTGGCCGTCTCCAGCGCCGCGGCCGCGGGACCGGCAAGCGCCATCAGCAGGATCAGAGACTTCCACGCCCGCATGGATGGTCCCTCCGCATGGGGTGGGCACCAAATGTATTTTAGAATATTCTAATAGTCAAGATAGGCAGGCGCCCCGCCTCAGTGGCCGCCCTTGCCCTCCGCGATGCGGTCGGTGACCGCGAAGAGCACCCCCGAGACCACGAAGGTGAGGTGGATGCCGACACGCCAGGCGAGCTGGGCGTGGGACAGCGCGTCGGCGTTGATGAAGGCCTTGAGGAGCTCGATCGCGGAGATGGCCACGATGGAGCCCATGACCTTGATCTTGAGGTCGGAGAAGCCGACCTTGCCCATCCAGGCGGGGCGGTCGGCGTGCTCGCCGATGTCGAACTTGGAGACGAAGTTCTCGTAGCCGCTGAAGACGATGATGAGCAGCAGCCCGGCGAGCAGGGTGACGTCGACGAGGTCGAGCACGGCGAGGATCAGGGCGGCGCCGTCGCCGCCGGCGAGCACCGGCGCAAGCCCCACCAGCCCCTTGAGGAACTTCGCCAGCAGGGCGAGGATCGCGAGCACGAGCCCGACGAAGAAGGGCGCAAGCAGCCAGCGGGTGCGGAAGAGCCACTGCTCGAGGACGCGCTCGGCGCTCATTCGCTGCTCCCTCCTGCGCGCACGGCCACGGGTGCCTCCTCCTGCTGCTGCAGGGCCCACATCTTCGCATAGAGCGCGCCGCGCGCAAGCAGGGCGGCGTGATCGCCCCGCTCGACGATGCGCCCGCCCTCCAGGACCAGGATCTGGTCGGCGTCGGCGACGGTGGAGAGCCGGTGCGCGATGACCAGGGTGGTGCGCGCGGCCGCCACCTCCGCCAGGGCCTCGAGGATGATGCGCTCGGAGGCGCTGTCGAGGCTCGAGGTGGCCTCGTCGAAGATCAGGATCCGGGGCCGCTTGAGGATCGCGCGGGCGATGGCCACGCGCTGCTTCTCGCCCCCGGAGAGCTTGAGCCCGCGCTCGCCCACCACCGTGTCCCAGCCCGCCGGCAGGGAGGCGATGAAGTCGGCCAGATGCGCCAGCCGCGCCGCCTCCTCCACCTCCGCCCGGGTGGCGTCGGGGCGGCCGTAGGCGATGTTGTAGTAGATCGTCTCGTTGAAGAGGACCGTGTCCTGGGGCACGATGCCGATGGCCGCGCGCAGGC
Source organism: Inmirania thermothiophila (assembly GCF_003751635.1). Classification (NCBI taxonomy): domain Bacteria; kingdom Pseudomonadati; phylum Pseudomonadota; class Gammaproteobacteria; order Chromatiales; family Ectothiorhodospiraceae; genus Inmirania; species Inmirania thermothiophila. The sequence continues at coordinate 330,873 of NZ_RJVI01000003.1, read as the reverse complement.
TCGCCTGGGTCACGGCGCGGATGTCCTGGCCGTCGATCAGGATGCGCCCGCGCTGCACGTCGTAGAAGCGGAAGAGCAGCCGCGCGAGCGTCGACTTGCCGGCCCCGCTCGGCCCCACCACCGCCACCCGCGCCCCCGGCGGGATCTCGAAGTCGACGTCGTGGAGGATGGGCCGCTCGGGCTGGTAGCCGAAGTGGACGTGCTCGAAGCGCACCGCGCCGCGCCGCAGCACCAGCGCCGGCGCCCCCGGACGGTCGCGGATCTCCGGCTCCTCCTCGAGGAGCCGGAACATCATCTCCATGTCCGAGAGGGCGTGCTTGACCTGGCTGTAGACCATGCCGAGGAAGCCCAGCGGGATGAAGAGCTGGAGCATGAAGGCGTTGACCATCACCAGGTCGCCGAGCGAGAGGGTGCCGGCCACCACCCCCTGGGCGGCCATGACCATGATCGCGGTCACCGCCGCGGCGATGATCGCCCCCTGGCCGAAGTTGAGGGCGGAAAGCGAGGTCTGGGTGCGGACCGCCGCCCGCTCCCACTCGGCGAGGGTGCGGTCGTAGCGGGCGAGCTCGTAGGCCTCGTTGTTGAAGCACTTGACCGTCTCGTAGTTGATGAGCCCGTCCACGGCGAGGGTGTTGGCCTTGGAGTCCATGGCGTTCATGCGGTGGCGGAAGCGCATCCGCCACTCGGTGACGAGCACCGTATAGCCGACGTAGAGCACCACCGCCACCACGGTGACGGCGAGGTAGCGCAGGTCGTAGCGCACCACCAGGATCGCCCCCACCAGCGCCAGCTCCACCGCCGTGGGGATGATGCTGAAGACGGCGTAGTTGAGCAGCGAGCTCAGGCTGCGGGTGCCGCGCTCGATGTCGCGCGAGATCGCCCCCGTCTTGCGCTCCAGGTGGTAGCGCAGCGAGAGGTCGTAGAGGTGGCGCAGGACCCGGCGCGAGACCTCGCGCACCGCGCCGTGGCGCACGCGGGCGAAGACGGCGTCGCGCAGCTCGTTGAACATGCCCTGCGCCGCGCGCAGGGCGCCGTAGCCGAGGAGCAGCCCCAGCGGCAGCACCGCCTCGCCCGGCGCGGCATCCAGGGCGTCGACGATGCCCTTGAGGGCGACCGGCACCGACACCGTCGCCAGCTTCGCCGCCACGAGGCAGGCGAGGGCGAGCCCCGCCCGGCCGCGGTAGCGCCAGACGAAGGGCAGGATCGCGCGCAGCGTGCGCAGGTCGTCGCGGTCGCGCAGGGCCTCCTGGGTGCGGCGCCGGTGCATGCTCCTCCTCCGGGGCGCCGAGTCTAGCGCAGACTTGGGCGAGCGTGGTGCTCGGGTATAATCCGGCGCCGGTCTTGAAAGGGGCGGGGTGCGCCCCGACATCGCGCGCGGACGATCAACCAGCGAGGTTGCGACCATGCCCATCTACGAGTACGCCTGCACCGCCTGCGGCCATGAGCTGGAGGCGCTTCAGAAGATGAGCGACGAGCCCCTGACCGACTGCCCGGAGTGCGGCGGATCGACCCTCAAGCGGCTGATCTCGGCGGCCGGCTTCCGCCTCAAGGGGAGCGGCTGGTACGAGACCGACTTCAAGAAGGGCAACCGCCGCAACATCGCCGAGTCCTCGGACGGCAAGGGCGAGAGCAAGAAGGGCGGCGAGGGGGCCGCCTGCGGCGCCGGCGCCTGCGACGCCTGCGCCTGAGCCGCGGGCCTTCGCCCCTCCCCGCGGGCCCCGGCGCGCCTTGCGCGCGCCGGGGCCCGTGCGTACCATGGGTCGCCTTTTTCCGGGGGACCTGCGGGGATGCTCTCGATGCGTAGCCACTACTGCGGCCACCTCCACCTCGCCCACCTGGACCAGGAGGTCGAGCTCTGCGGCTGGGTCCACCGCCGCCGCGACCACGGCGGGATCATCTTCGTCGACCTGCGCGATCGCGAAGGCGTCGTCCAGGTGGTCTTCGACCCGGAGCGGCCGCAGTGCTTCGCCGAGGCCGAGCGGCTGCGCAGCGAGTACGTGGTGCGCGTGCGCGGGCGGGTGCGCCGCCGCCCCGCCGGCACCGAGAACCCCGATCTCGCCACCGGCGAGGTGGAGGTGGTGGCGCACGGGCTGGAGATCCTCAACCGCGCCGAGACGCCCCCCTTCCCCCTCGACGAGTACACCGAGGTCGGCGAGGAGGTGCGCCTGCGCTACCGCTACCTCGACCTGCGCCGGCCGCAGATGCTGGAGCGGCTGCGCCTGCGCAGCCGCATCGTCTCCACCCTGCGGGCGTTCCTCGACGGGCACGGCTTCATCGAGGTGGAGACGCCGTGCCTGACCAAGGCCACCCCCGAGGGCGCGCGCGACTACCTGGTGCCGAGCCGGGTCCACCCCGGCGCCTTCTACGCCCTGCCTCAGTCGCCGCAGATCTTCAAGCAGCTGCTGATGATGTCGGGCTTCGACCGCTACTATCAGGTGGCGCGCTGCTTCCGCGACGAGGACCTGCGCGCCGACCGCCAGCCGGAGTTCACCCAGCTCGACATCGAGGTCTCGTTCATGGACGAGCGCGAGATCACGCTCCTCATGGAGGAGATGATCCGCGACCTCTTCGCCCGCGTCCTCGAGGTGCCCCTGCCGCGCGCCTTCCCGCGCATGAGCTACGCCGAGGCGGTGCGCCGCTTCGGCACCGACCGCCCCGACCTGCGCATCCCGCTGGAGCTGGTGGACGTGGCGGACCTGGTGCGCGAGGCCGAGTTCAAGGTCTTCGCCGGCCCCGCCAACGACCCCGCGGGCCGGGTGGCGGCGCTGCGGGTGCCCGGCGGCGGGCGCCTCAGCCGCAAGGAGATCGACGACTACACCGCCTTCGTGGGCCGCTACGGGGCGCGGGGGCTCGCCTACGTCAAGGTCAACGAGGCCGCGCGCGGGCGCGAGGGCCTGCAGTCGCCGATCCTCAAGTTCCTGCCCGACGAGGCGGTGCAGGGGATTCTCGAGCGCACCGGCGCCGTCGACGGCGACCTCGTCTTCTTCGGCGCCGACAAGGCGGCGGTGGTGAACGAGTCGCTGGGGGCGCTGCGGGTGCGCCTCGGCCACGACCTCGGCCTCGTCGAGCACGGCTGGCGTCCGCTGTGGGTGGTGGACTTCCCGATGTTCGAGTGGAACGCGGACGAGGGCCGCTGGGAGGCCCTGCACCACCCGTTCACGGCGCCGCGCTGCGACGACCCCGAGGCCCTGGCCGCAGACCCCGGCGCCGTCCTCTCGCGCGCCTACGACCTCGTCCTCAACGGCCACGAGATCGGCGGCGGCTCGGTCCGCATCCACCGCCCCGAGATGCAGCAGGCCGTCTTCCGCCTCCTCGGCCTCTCCGAGGCGGAGGCGGAGGAGAAGTTCGGCTTCCTCGTGCGCGCGCTGCGCTACGGCTGCCCGCCCCACGGCGGCATCGCCTTCGGCCTCGACCGCCTGGCCATGCTCATGACCGGGGCCCCCTCCATCCGCGACGTCATCGCCTTCCCCAAGACCCAGACCGCGAGCTGCCCGCTCACGGGGGCGCCGGCGGCGGTGAGCGAGGCGCAGCTGCGCGAGCTCAACCTCAGGGTGCGCCACAGCGGCTAGCCCCGTGGCGGGCTTCCGCCGCCCCGAGTCGGTCCTGGTGGTGGTGCACACCGCGCTGGGGCACGTGCTGCTGCTCGAACGCGTCCACCCGCCGGGCTTCTGGCAGTCGGTGACGGGATCCCTCGGCTGGGACGAGACCCCGCAGGAGGCGGCGGTGCGCGAGCTCGCCGAGGAGACCGGGATCGAGGGCGTGCCCGTGATCGACTGCCGGCGCACCAACCGCTTCCCGATCCTGCCGCCCTGGCGCCACCGCTTCGCCCCCGGGGTGACCGAGAACGTGGAGCACGTCTTCCGCGTCGAGCTGCCGCAGCCGGTGGTGGTGCGCCTCGCGCCGGGCGAGCACCGGGCCTGGCGCTGGCTGCCGCGGGAGGCGGCGGCGCGGCTCGCGAGCTCCTGGACCGACCGGGACGCGATCCGCAACTTCGTCCCCGCCGCGGCGTGCTAGATTCGATGGCGCATCCCCGGCACGGAGAATCCCGCCTGCCCCGCCGCCCCGCCGCCCTCGTCCTCGCCGCCGCCCTGCTTGCGGGCTGCGCCGCCGCGCGCCCGCAGCCGGAGCCCGCCCCCGTGCGCATCTACCCGCTGCCCCGGGCCGAGGTGGAGGCGGCGGTGCGCGACGTGCTCGCGCGCGAGTTCCCCGGCCGGCGCATCTTCCGCCTCCAGGGGGATGCGCCGGGGCTCTACGTCGAGGTGACGCCCCCGCCCTCGCCCGATGCCGACCCCCGCGCCCGCTTCGTCGAGGCGCGCTACGTCCATCGCGTGCTGATCCTGCCCGTGGCGGGCCGCACCGCCATGGGCGAGGCGGTGCAGGGCTACCGGGTCGAGGTGCGCGGCGGCGGCAACGTCGAGGACCAGGCGGCGCTCAACGCCCGCCTGCGCGAGCGCATCCATGCGCGCCTTGCGGCCCTGGCCGCCCCGGTGGCGGCCACCGCCGCCCGGCCGCGGGCCGAAGAACCCCCGGCCGCGGTCCCGGCGGCCCCGGCCGCCGCCTCCGACCCGGTGGAGCTGCTGCGCCGCCTCAAGCGGCTGCGCGACGAGGGCGTCATCACCGACGAGGAGTTCCGGCGCAAGAAGGCCGAGATCCTCGAGCGGCTGTGAGCCGCGCTCAGGCGTCGTTGTTGCCGTAGATCTCCTGGCGGCGCGCGCGGGCGAAGTCCAGCAGGCGGCGGATCGGGACCAGGGCGCGCTCGGCGACGGCGGGGTCGACGTGGACCTCGTTCGCCCCCGTCTCCAGCACCTGCGCCAGGCGCCTGAGGCCGTTCATAGCCATCCACGGGCAGCGCTCGCAGCTGGTGCAGGTGGCGCCGCGCCCGCCCGTGGGGGCCTCGATGAAGGTCTTGCCCGGGGCCGCCTCGCGCATCTTGTGGAAGATGCCGGGCTCGGTGGCGACGATGAAGACCTCGGCGTCCATGCGCCGCGCCGCCTCGATGATGCCCGAGGTGGAGCCCACGTAGTCGGCCTGGGCCACCACCTCCGCCGGCGACTCCGGATGGACCAGCACCTTGGCCTGCGGATGCTCGGCCCGCAGCCGCGCGAGGGCCTCGGCCTGGAAGGACTCGTGGACCACGCAGGCGCCGTCCCACAGCAGCATGTCGGCCCCGGTCTGCTCGCGCACCCAGCGGCCGAGATGGCGGTCGGGCGCCCACAGGATCCGCTCGCCGCGCGCCTTGAGGTGGCGCACCACGTCGAGGGCGCTGCCCGAGGTCACCATCCAGTCGGCGCGCGCCTTCACCGCCGCGCTGGTGTTGGCGTATACCACCACCGTGCGGTCGGGGTGCCGGTCGCAGAAGGCGGCGAACGCCTCCGCCGGGCAGGCGAGGTCGAGGGAGCACTCGGCGCCGAGGTCGGGCATGAGGACCCGCTTCTCGGGGTTGAGGATCTTGGCGGTCTCGCCCATGAAGCGCACGCCGCAGACCACCAGCGTCGAGGCCGGATGCTCGTGGCCGAAGCGCGCCATGTCGAGGGAGTCCGAGACATGCCCCCCGGTCTCGTCGGCCAGGCGCTGCAGCTCCGGATCCGTGTAGTAGTGGGCCACCAGCACCGCGTCCTGCTCCTCGAGCAGGCGCTTGATGCGCGCCCGCAGCGCCTCGCGCTCCGCCGGCTCGAGCACCTCCGGCTGCACCGCCGGGATCTCCTCCGGGCGCAGGATGCGCGCCGGCCCCGGCTGCGGCTCCACCTTGGCATGCATGATCCGCCTCCTCCCCGCTGCCCTCAGCGAACGATCTCCACCCGGTCGCCGTGCCGCGCCCGGTAGAGGCGCGCCGGCCGGTGGTTGCCCTGCCGCACCCTGCGGCCCGTGTCCTCGATGCAGCCGATGGCGAGCATGCGCTTGCGGAAGTTGCGCTTGTCCAGGGGCTCGCCCAGCACCGCCTCGAAGACCTCCTGCAGCTCCCGGAGCGTGAACGGCCGCGGCAGGAAGCGCAGCCCCAGGGTCGAGTAGTGGATCTTGGCCCGCAGCCGCTCCACCGCCAGCGCCACCACCTCGGCATGATCCCCGGCAAGCGGCGGCAGCCCGTCCACGGCGAAGCGCCTGCCGGGCCGCGCCGGGGCGCTGCCCACCGGGGCGAGCGCGAAGTAGGCCACCGCCACCTCCCGCACGCCGTCGCCGCGCCCGGCGGCACCGAAGGTGTAGAGCTGCTCGAGGTGCGTGGCCTCGGCGCCGAAGACCTCCGCCAGCACCTCCGCCGCGGCCTCCTCGAGATCCTCCTCGGCGGCGAGCCGCCGCCCGGGAAGGCGCCACCTGCCGGCGCCGGCCGGCAGCAGGTGCACCCCCAGGGCGCCGTCCTCGACGCTGAAGAGCACCACCAGCACCGCCACCGCGATGGGGGCGGCGGCCGTCCCGCCTGCGATCCCGTCCGTCAACGGCTTCGTGTACGGTCTACACCCGCGGACCAGTGTACTTGCTACACCAAGCGGCCACAACCCGTCCCCCTTCCCTCCCCCGGCGCCCCGTGGCAAGGTGATCGTTCTTCACCCGCCGCCTGGCCCATGCCCCCCACCGACGCCGACCGCGCCCGCCCCGGCGACCCCGTGCTCCTCGTGCACGGGCTGTGGCTCGCCTGCCCCAGCCTCGCCCTCCTCGCCCGCCTGCCCGCCCCCCACGACGGCGTCGTCGCCGTGGCCGAGACCCGCCACCCGGCGGCCTGGCGCCACGAAACCGTGGCCGCGAGCCACCTCGGGCTCGTGCTCTCGGCGCGGGCCGCAGCCGCCGCGGTGGCCGCCCTCACCGCCCGCGCTGGCACCGCGACGACCCCCCGGGTATCATTCCGCCACCCCTGAACCCCTCAAGAAAACGAGGACTTGCGTTCCCATGGCCGGACACAGCAAGTGGGCCAACATCCAGCACCGCAAGAAGGCCCAGGACGCCAAGCGCGGCAAGATCTTCACCAAGCTCATCCGCGAGATCACGGTGGCGGCGCGCCTCGGCGGCGGCGACCCGGCGGGCAACCCGCGCCTGCGCGCCGCCATCGACAAGGCCCTCGACGCCAACATGCCCAAGGACACCATCGAGCGGGCGGTGCGCCGCGGCGCCGGGCTCGAGGAGGGCACCGCCTACGAGGAGGTGCGCTACGAGGGCTACGGCCCCGGCGGGGTCGCCGTGATGGTGGACTGCATGACCGACAACCGCAACCGCACCGTGGCCGAGGTCCGTCACGCCTTCAGCAAGTGCGGCGGCAACCTCGGCACCGACGGCTCGGTGGCCTACCTGTTCGAGCACCGCGGCGTGCTGAGCTTCCCTGCCGGCAGCGACGAGGACCGCATCATGGAGGTGGCCATCGAGGCCGGCGCCGACGACGTGGTCACCAACGAGGACGGCTCGGTGGACGTGCTCACCAGCCCCGAGGCCTTCGGCGCGGTGCGCGACGCCATGCGCGGGGCGGGCCTCGAGCCGGAGCTGGCGGAGGTGACCATGCGCGCCACCACCAGCGTCTCCCTGGGCCCCGAGGAGGCGCAGCGCATGGTGCGGCTGCTGGAGATGCTCGAGGACCTCGACGACGTGCAGAACGTCTACTCCAACGCCGACATCTCCGAGGAGGTGATGGCGCAGCTGGGCTGACGGCGTGGTGCGCATCCTGGGCATCGACCCCGGCTCCCGCGTCACCGGCTACGGCGTCGTGGAGCTGGACGGTGGGCGCGCCCGCGCCGTCGCCTGGGGCTGCATCGCGCCGCCGCCCGGGCCCTTCACCGGCCGCCTGCACGCCATCTTCGAGGGCGTGCGCGACGTGGTGAGCACCCACCAACCGGCCGAGGCGGCGGTGGAGGAGGTGTTCGTGCACCGCAACGTCGCCGCCGCCCTCAAGCTCGGCCAGGCCCGCGGCGCCGCGCTGTGCGCCGCCACCGCCGCGGGCCTGCCGGTGGCCGAGTACGCGCCGGGCGTGGTCAAGCAGGCCGTGACCGGCACCGGGCGCGCCTCCAAGGCGCAGGTGGCCTACATGGTGCGGGCCCTGCTCGCCATCCGCGAGCCCCTCGCCGCGGACGCCGCCGACGCCCTCGCCGTGGCCCTCTGCCACGGCCAGCACCGGGGGCGGCCGCGGTGATCTCGCGCCTGCGGGGACGGCTGCTCGCGCGCCGCCCGCCCCACCTGCTGGTGGAGGTGGGCGGCGTCGGGATCGAGGTCGAGGCCCCCATGTCCACCTTCTACGCCCTGCCCGAGGACGCCGCCGAGGTGGTGCTGCACACCCATCTCGCGGTACGTGAGGACACGCTCACCGTCTACGGCTTCCACAGCGAGGCCGAGCGGGCCCTCTTCCGGACCCTGATCCGGGTCAGCGGGGTGGGACCGCGGCTGGCGCTGGCGATCCTGTCCGGGATGTCGGCGGAGCAGTTCGCGCGCTGCGTCGAGGCGGGCGACGCCGCCGCCCTGACGCGCCTCCCCGGGGTCGGGCGCAAGACCGCCGAGCGGCTCCTGGTGGAGATGCGCGACCGCCTGCCGGAGGCGGCGGGGACGGGCGGTGCCGTGACCGGGGGCGGGTCTGGGGACGCCGCCGCCGAGGCGGTGGAGGCGCTGGTCGCCCTCGGCTACCGCACCGCCGAGGCGGAGCGGCTGGTGCGCGCCGCCGCCGAGCCCGGCCTCGGCGCCGAGGCGCTCATCCGCCGCGCCCTCCAGCGGGCGGTGCGCTGAGCCCGGCGCGACCGGCGCCGCCGCTGCCTGTAGAATGGGCCGCGGCCAGCAGGGGGAGCGCGGATGCAGCCAGAGCAGCGGCTCGTGAGCCCGGCGGCGAGGGGCGAGGACGAGGCCCTCGACCGCGCCCTGCGCCCGCGCCGCCTGGCCGAGTACATCGGGCAGGGGCCGGTGCGCGAGCAGCTCGAGATCTTCATCGGTGCCGCGCGCATGCGCGGCGAGGCCCTCGACCACGTCCTCATCTTCGGCCCACCGGGCCTCGGCAAGACCACCCTCGCCCGCGTCATCGCCAACGAGCTCGGCGTCGGCCTGCGCCAGACCGCGGGGCCGGTGCTGGAGCGCCCGGGGGACCTGGCGGCGCTGCTGACCAACCTCGAGCCCCGCGACGTCCTCTTCGTCGACGAGATCCACCGCCTGAGCCCCCAGGTGGAGGAGGTCCTCTACCCGGCGATGGAGGACTACCAGCTCGACATCGTCATCGGCGAGGGGCCGGCGGCGCGCTCCATCAAGCTCGACCTGCCGCCCTTCACCCTGGTGGGGGCGACCACGCGCGCGGGGCTCCTGACCTCGCCCCTGCGCGACCGCTTCGGCATCGTCCAGCGCCTCGAGTTCTACGACGTGGAGGAGCTGGCCGCCATCGTCGCGCGCTCGGCGCGCATCCTCGGCGTCGAGCTCAGCACCGAGGGGGCGCGCGAGATCGCCGCCCGCGCCCGCGGCACGCCGCGCATCGCCAACCGGCTCCTGCGCCGGGTGCGCGACTACGCCCAGGTGCGCGGCGACGGGCGCATCGACGCCGCCACCGCCGCCGCCGCCCTGGACCTCCTCAAGGTGGACCGCAGCGGCTTCGACGGCATGGACCGGCGCCTGCTGCGCACCATCATCGACAAGTTCGACGGCGGCCCGGTGGGCATCGACAGCCTCGCCGCCGCCCTCGGCGAGGAGCGCGGCACCCTCGAGGACGTGATCGAGCCCTATCTGATCCAGCAGGGCTACCTGGTGCGCACCGCGCGCGGGCGCATGGCGACGCGGCTCGCCTATGCCCACTTCGGCCTCGCGCCGCCGCGGCCGGATCCGCCGCAGGAGGCCCTCGACCTCTTCGACGAACCGTGAACGCGGACGTGAGAACGTGAACCCGTTCCTTTGGCGCGTGCGCGTCTACTACGAGGATACCGACGCCGCCGGCGTGGTCTACTACGCCAACTACCTGCGCTACCTGGAGCGGGCGCGCACGGAGTGGCTGCGCGCCCTCGGCCTCGGCCAGGAGCGGCTGCGGCGCGAGGCCGGCGTGCTCTTCGCCGTGCGCAGCGCCGAGCTGCACTTCGACGCCCCGGCGCGGCTCGACGACGAGCTGGCGGTGAGCGTCGCGGTGGCCGAGCGCGGCGGTGCGAGCCTGACCTTCGCCCAGGCCATCGAGCGCGTCTCGCCGCCGGGCCGGGTCGTGCGGGCGCGGGTGCGGGTGGCGTGCCTCGACGCCGAGCGGCTGCGCCCGCGGCGCCTGCCGCCGGCCCTGATCCGGGAGCTCATGAAGTGAACGCCGATCTCTCCATCCTCCACCTCGTCACCGGGGCGAGCCCTTTGGTCCAGGCGGTGATGCTGATGCTGCTCGCCGCCTCCGTCGCCTCCTGGACCATCATCTTCCACAAGGCCGCGGTGCTGCGGGCGGCGCGCGCCGAGGCCGACGCCTTCGAGGACCGCTTCTGGTCCGGCGGCAGCCTCGGCGAGATGTACAAGGAGATCGCCGACGGCGGCGCGGCCCGCGGGCTCGCCGAGATCTTCCGCGCCGGCATGAGCGAGTTCCTGCGCCTGCGGCGCCAGGGCGGCATGGACCCCAAGGTGGTGCTGGAGGGGGCGCAGCGGCAGATGCGCGTGGCGCTCACGCGCGAGACCGACCGCCTCGAGCACCACCTCTCCTTCCTCGCCACCGTGGGCTCCACCAGCCCCTACGTCGGCCTCTTCGGCACCGTGTGGGGGATCATGAACGCCTTCCGCTCCCTCGCCCACGTCCAGCAGGCGACGCTGGCCCAGGTCGCCCCCGGCATCGCCGAGGCGCTGGTGGCCACCGCCATGGGCCTGTTCGCGGCGATCCCGGCGGTGATCGCCTACAACCGCTACGCCAACGACCTCGAGCGGCTCGTGACCCGCTACGAGACCTTCGCCGAGGAGTTCGCCAGCATCCTCCAGCGCCAGGTGCACGCGGCATGAGCACGCCCCCGCGCCGGACCCGCCGCCGCCCCATGGCCGAGATCAACGTCGTGCCCTACATCGACGTGATGCTGGTGCTGCTGGTGATCTTCATCATCACCGCGCCGCTGCTGACCCAGGGGGTGCAGGTGGAGCTTCCGGCGGCGGCGAGCGAGCCCCTGCCGCGGCGCGAGGCCGAACCCCTCATCCTCACCGTGGACGCCGAGGGGCGCATGTACCTCAACGTCGGCGACGGCGCCGAGCGCCCGCTGGAGGCGCAGACCCTCATGGCCCGCGCCGCCGCGGTGCTGCGCCGCCGCCCGCAGACGCCCGTGCTGGTGCGCGCCGACCGCCGCGTGCCCTACGGCGCGGTGGTCCGGGCGATGGTCCTGCTCCAGCGCGCCGGCGCGCCCAGCGTGGGCCTCATGACCGAGCCGCCGGAGACGGGCTCCTGAGATGTGGCGCGAGATCCGCGAACGCCCCCGCGCGCTGCTCTATTCGCTCCTCCTGCACGCCGGGCTGCTGGGCCTGCTGGCGGCGAGCCTCTCCTTCTCGCCGCGCCTGCCGCAGCCCGAGCGCGTGGAGATCGTGCAGGCGGTGGCCCTCGACGAGCAGCGCGTGCAGCGGGAGCTTGCCGCCCTGGAGCGCGCCGAGGCCGAGCGGCGCAAGGCCGAGGAGGAGGCGGCGAGGAAGGCGCGGCTTGCGCGCGAGCAGGAGGAGCGGCGCCTCGCCGAGCTGCGCCGCCGGCGGGCCGCGGAGGAGCGCCGGCTCGAGGCCCTCGTCGAGCAGAAGGCGAAGGCGGCGCAGGAGGCGAAGCGGCTCGCCGCGCTGCGCCGCGAGCAGGAGGCGGAGGCCCGGCGCCTGGCCGAACTCGAGCGCAGGAAGAAGGCCGAGGCCGAGCGTTTGGCCGCCCTCGAGCGCGAGCGTAAAATCGCCGAGGCCGAGCGGCGCAAGGCCGAGGAGGAGGCCCGCCGCAAGGCGGAGGAGGAGGCCCGCCGCAAGGCCGAGGAGGAGGCGCGGCGGCGTGCCCTGGAGGAGGAGCAGCGCCGGCTCGCACAAGAGCGTGCGCGGCTTGCGCTGCAGGAGGTCGCGCGCTACACGGACGCCATCCGTCAGCGCGTCGAGCGCGCGTGGGTGCGCCCGACGGGGCTGCCCAAGGGGTTATCAGCCATCGTGCGCGTGCGGCTGATCCCCGGGGGGGACGTGGCGGGGGTGCAGATCGCCCGCAGCAGCGGCAACGCCGCCTTCGACAAGTCGGCCGAGGAGGCCGTCTACCGCGCCGCACCGCTGCCGGTGCCCTCCGACCCGGAGGTCTTCGACCGCATGCGCGAGATCCAGTTCGTCTTCAAGCCGGAGGAGTGAACGTGCGCCGCATCCTGCCGCTGGTCGCCCTGCTGCTCGCCGCCGCGGCACCGTCCGCACGCGCCGTGCTTACCATCGAGATCACCCGCGGCATCGAGGGGGCGCTGCCCATCGCCGTCGTCCCCTTCGGCTGGCAGGGGCCCGCCGCCGCGCCGCCCCTGGACATCGCCGCCGTGGTGGCCGCGGACCTGCGCCGCAGCGGCCGCTTCGCGCCCCTCGCCGAGCGCGACCTCATCGCGCGGCCGACGCGGGCGGAGGAGATCCGCTTCCCCGACTGGCGCGCCCTCGACGCCGGCAGCCTCCTCATCGGGCGGCTGCGCGCCATGGGCCCGGATGCCTACACGGTCCAGTTCCAGCTCTTCGACGTCTTCCGCGGCGAGCAGCTGCTCGGCTTCAGCATCCCGGCCCGCGGCGACACCCTGCGCCGGACCGCGCACCGCATCGCCGACCTCGTCTACGAGCGGCTCACCGGCGAGCGCGGCGCCTTCGACACGCGCATCGCCTACGTGGTCGCCCTGCCGGAGGCCGCCGGCCCCCTGCGCTACGAGCTCAAGGTGGCCGACTCCGACGGCTTCGACGCCCGCACCGTGCTGCGCTCGCCCGAGCCGCTGCTCTCCCCGGCCTGGTCGCCGGACGGCGAGCGCCTCGCCTACGTCTCCTTCGAGGGCGGACGGCCGGCCATCTACGTCCAGGAGATCGCCACCGGGGAGCGGGCGCGCCTGGCCTCGTTCGCGGGCATCAACGGCGCCCCGGCGTGGTCGCCGGATGGGCGGCGGATGGCGATGGCGCTGTCCAAGGACGGCAATCTCGAGATCTACGTCATGGACCTCGTGGACCGCAGCCTGCGCCGCATCACCCGCAGCCTCGCCATCGACACCGAGCCCGTCTGGGCGCCGGACGGCAGGACCCTCTACTTCACCTCCGACCGCAGCGGCCGGCCCCAGATCTACCGCGTCCCCGCCGCCGGCGGGCGGCCCGAGCGCGTCACCTTCGAGGGCGAGTACAACGCCCGCGCCTCGGTCTCCCCCGACGGCAAGCGGCTGGCCCTGGTCAACGGCGACGGGGGCCGCTACCGCGTCGCGGTGCTGGAGCTCGACACCGGCCTGATGCGGGTGCTCACCGACGGCACCCTGGACGAGTCGCCGAGCTTCGCCCCCAACGGCAGCATGATCCTCTACGCCACGCGCGACCGCGGCCGCGGCGTCCTCGCAGCGGTCTCGGTGGACGGACGCGTCCAGCAGCGCCTGGTCCCGGAGGCGGGCGACGTGCGCGAGCCCGCCTGGTCCCCCTTCAACCAGCCCACGGAGTGACGCCATGAGCCATCGCACCCTGCTCACGCTGCTTGCCGGCGCCGTCCTGCTCGCCGCCTGCGCCACGCCCGCCCCCCAGGAGCCGGCGTCCGCGCCGCCGGTGGAGGAGAAGGGCGTGCCCGCCGGCGGTGCCGCGGAGGCCGGCGCCGCCCGACCCGGGGCCGAGGCCGCCGCGGTGCAGCCCGAGGCGGTGCCGCCCATGGACCCCCTCGACGACCCGGCGAGCCCCCTGCGCGAGCGGGTCCTCTACTTCGACTTCGACAGCACCGAGATCAAGCCGCGCGAGCGCGAGCTCATCGCCGCCCACGCCCAGTACCTGGCCTCGCGGCCGCAGGTGAAGGTGCGCCTCGAGGGCCATGCCGACGAGCGCGGCACGCGGGAGTACAACCTCGGCCTCGGCGAGCGGCGGGCGATGGCGGTGCGCCAGCTCATGCTCTTCCTCGGGGTGCAGCCCGGCCAGATCGAGGTGGTGAGCTACGGCGAGGAGCGCCCGGCCGCGCTCGGCCACGACGAGTCGGCTTGGCGCCTCAACCGCCGCGTCGAGATCCGCTACCCGGGGCACGACGCGCCATGAGGCGGCTGCTGCTTCCCGCGCTGCTGGTGCCGCTGGGCGCGCCGGCCCAGCCGGCGCCTGCGCCCGCCCCGGGCACGGCGGCGGCACCGGCACAGACGGCACCGGCGCAGGCCGTGCCGGCCCCCGCCGCGCCCGCCGTCAGCGCCGCGGTGCTGGAGCTGCTGGGCCGCCTCGAGGCGCTGCAGCGCGAGGTGCAGGCCCTGCGCGACGAGGTCGAGACTCAGGGCCACGAGCTTGCGGGGATCGGCAGGCGCCAGCGCGAGCTCTACCTCGACCTGGACCGGCGCCTGCGGCGGCTGGAGGCGGCCGGCACCCCCGCGGCCCCCGCGCCCTCCGTCGCGGCGCCCGCTGTCTCCGCACTGTCCGCGCCGGCCCCCTCCGCCCCCGCGCCGGGCGCCCCGGGGAACGCGGCCGCGCCACCTGCGGCGCCGGCCGCGACCCCGCCCGCGGGTGCCGCGCCGGCCCCTGCGCCCGCGCCGGCCGCCGCGACCGACCCCCTCCAGGAGCAGGCCGCCTACCAGCTCGCCTTCGACCTCCTCAAGGAGGGCCGCTACGACCGCGCCATCGCCGAGTTCCAGGCCTTCCTCGGCCGCTATCCCAAGGGGGGCTACGCCGACAACGCCCAGTACTGGCTCGGCGAGGCCTACTACGTGACCCGGCAGTTCGAGCAGGCCCTGGCTGAGTTCCGCAAGGTGGTGGGGGGCTTCCCAGACAGCCCCAAGGTGCCGGACGCCCTGCTCAAGATCGGCTTCTGCCAGTACGAGCTGCGGCGCTGGGACGAGGCCCGGGCCACCCTCAACGAGGTGCTGCAGCGCTTCCCGCAGAGCACCGCCGCCCGCCTCGCCTCCCAGCGGCTTCAGCGGATGAAGCGGGAGGGGCGCTGAGGCACGGATGGCGCAGCTTCGCGTCACCGAGATCTTCCGCTCGCTGCAGGGCGAGGGCCTCGCCGCGGGCCTGCCGACGGTGTTCGTGCGCCTGACCGGCTGCCCGCTGCGCTGCCGCTACTGCGACACCGCCTATGCCTTCAGCGGCGGCGAGACGATGTCGGTGGCGGCGGTGGTGGAGGCGGTGCGCGCCCTGCCCCCGGCCCCCGCGGCCTGCGTCACCGGCGGCGAGCCGCTGGCCCAGGCCGGCTGCCGCGAGCTCCTCTCGCGCCTGTGCGACGCCGGCTACGCGGTCAGCCTCGAGACCTCGGGAGCGCTGGACATCGGCGGGATCGACCCGCGTGTGACCGTGGTCATGGATCTCAAGACGCCGGGCTCGGGGGAGAGCGGGCGCAACCGCTGGGCCAACCTCGGGCGGCTGCGCCCCCAGGATCAGGTCAAGCTGGTGCTCACCGACCGCGCGGACTACGAGTGGGCCCGCGAGGTGGTCGTGCGGCACCGCCTCGACGCGCGCTGCACCGTGCTCCTCGCCCCCGCCTGGGGCGAGCTGGAGGCGGCCACGCTGGCCGAGTGGATCCTCGCCGACGCCCTGCCGGTGCGGCTCCAGCTCCAGCTGCACAAGCTGCTCTGGGGCGAGGTGCGCGGCCGATGAGCACCCCCGCGGTGGTGCTGCTCTCGGGAGGCCTCGACTCGGCCACCACCCTCGCCATCGCGCGGGCGCGCGGCTTCGCCTGCCACGCCCTCAGCGTCCGCTACGGCCAGCGCCACGACGCCGAGCTCGCCGCCGCCGCCCGCATCGCCGCCGCCCTCGGCGCCGTCGCGCACAAGGTGGTGGCCATCGACCTCGGCGCCATCGGCGGCTCCGCCCTCACCGACCCGGCCATCGCCGTCCCCACCGCGCCCACCGAGGGCATCCCGGTCACCTACGTCCCGGCGCGCAACACCGTGCTGCTGGCCCTGGCCCTGGGCTGGGCGGAGGTGCTCGGCGCGGCGGACATCTTCGTCGGCGTCAACGCCGTCGACTACTCGGGCTACCCTGACTGCCGCCCCGCCTTCGTCGAGGCCTTCGAACGCCTCGCCAACCTCGCCACCCGCGCCGGTGTCGAGGGCCGGCGCTTCCGCATCCACGCCCCCCTGCTCCGCTTGCGCAAGGCCGAGATCATCCGCGAGGGCGTCCGCCTCGGGGTCGACTACGCCCTCACCGTCTCCTGCTACCAGGCGGACGCCGAGGGACGCGCCTGCGGCCGCTGCGACGCCTGCCGCCTGCGCGCCCAAGGCTTCGCCGAGGCGGGACTGCCGGACCCGACGCGCTACCGCTGACCGGCCATCAGGGGTGCTTGGGATTCCATAGATATTTTCTGGGATCCGCCCGGGCCCGGTGCCCGCGGGGCGCGGGTAGAATCCGGCCCAGAGCCTCGAAGGCCGGATTCGGAGGAGACCGCGGTGGAGCTCGAGATCACCCAGAAGGTGCTCGGCGCCGTCTTCGTGCTGTCGCTGGTGCTGGGCGCGGTGGCCAACAAGACCAACTTCTGCACCATGGGTGCAGTCTCGGACCTGGTCAACATGGGCCACACCGGCCGCATCCGCGCCTGGCTCTTCGCCATCGCCGTCGCCACCGCCGGCACGCTGGCGCTCGAGGCCGCGGGCATCCTCGACCTCAGCGGCACCCGCCCGCCCTATCGCAGCGCCCTCTTCATGTGGCCCCGCTTCCTCCTCGGCGGCCTGCTCTTCGGCATCGGCATGACCCTCGCCTCGGGCTGCGGCAACAAGACGCTGGTGCGCATCGGCGGCGGCAACCTCAAGTCGCTGGTGGTGTTCCTGGTCATGGGGCTGTTCGCCTTCCTCATGACCCGCACGGACTTCTACGGGGTCGTGTTCCACTCCTGGATGCTGCCCCTGAGCATCGACCTCGCGGCGCTGGGGATCCCGAGCCAGGAGCTCGGCACCCTCCTGGGCGCGGGGGGGCCCTGGTCCGGCGCCCTGCACTACGCCCTCGGCGCCGCCCTGGTGGCGGGGCTGGTCTGGTTCGCCTTCCGCTCGGAGCACTTCCGCACCGCCGACAACATCGTCGGCGGCCTCGTGGTGGGGGCGGTGGTGGTCGGCGCCTGGTACGTCACCGGCGGACCCTGGGGCGCCGACTGGAAGGAGTTCGCGGACTTCGCCGAGCAGCCGCCGGCGGGGGTCGGGGTGCAGTCCTTCACCTTCGTCAATCCCTCGGGTGAGACCCTCTATCTCGCGATGCAGGGCTTCCCGCCGGGACTCGTCACCTTCGGCGTGGTCTCCGTGGCCGGGGTGATCCTGGGCTCGCTGCTGTGGGCGCTGGCGAGCGGCGGCTTCCGCGTCGAGTGGTTCCGCGACCTGCGCGACGCCCTCGCCCACGTGGCGGGCGGGGCGCTCATGGGCATCGGCGGGGTGCTGGGCCTCGGCTGCACCATCGGCCAGGGCGTCACCGGCGTCTCCACCCTCGCCCTCGGCTCCTTCCTCGCCCTGGGGGCCATCATCCTCGGCGCCGCCCTGACCATGAAGGTGCAGTACTACCGCATGGTCTACGAGGGCGAGGCCACGTGGGGGGCGGCGCTGCTGACGGCGCTGGCGGACCTGCGCCTGCTCCCCGCGAGGATGCGGCGCCTGGAGGCGGTGTAGGCGCGGCCTTTTGCGGCGCCGCCCGGGGACGGCTATCATCCGCCGGCACCGCGCCCCTGCAAGGCGCGCGGCCGGGCCGTTAGCTCAGCCGGTAGAGCAGCGGACTTTTAATCCGTAGGTCGCAGGTTCGACTCCTGCACGGCCCACCACCACGCTCGGCGGCACCCCCGGCCCCGGCTAGACGCCGATGCCCCAGAGGATCCGCGCCAGCACCCGCGCCACATTGCGGGCGTCGTCGATGCCCCGGTGGGGGCGCCCCTCGAAGCGCATCCCGAGCCGCTCCAGCGCCTCCCCGAGGCCGCACGGGGCGTCCCAGCCCCAGGCCAGCGCCGCCAGCGCCTTGACGTTGAGATGGCTCGGGCCGAAGGGATAGGCGACCCCGGCCTCGGCGCACTGGCGCTGGAACTGGAGGCGGTCGTAGTCGCCCCAGGAGGCCCAGACCCGGCGCTTAGCGGCCCAGGCCCGGCGCAGCCGCGTGCAGGCCTCGGCGAAGGACATCCCCCCGGCCACCGCCTCCGGGGTCAGCCCCGTGAGCTCGGTGCAGAAGGCGCTCACGCGGGAGCGCTCGGGCCGCACGAGGATGGAGGCGGTCTCGCCGAGGGCCCGCGCCCGCGCGTCCAGCACGCAGACCCCGATCTCGACGATCTCGGGGCGCTCCCCGGGGGGCGGCGGGCCGCGCCAGCAGGTGGCCTCCACGTCCACCACCACCACGGCGTCCGCCGCCAACCGGCTCATCCCTGTGCCTCGGCCTCCTGCCGGCCCTGCGTGCGCGCCTCCTCCTGCTCGCGCAGGCGGCGGTAGCGCTCGCGCAGCTCCTCGAGGCTCGCCACCGGCCGCGGCCGCTCGGCCGGGGTAAGGAAGGACTCGAGCTTCTTCTGCAGACGCAGGGTGTTGTGCTCGGAGGCGATGGCGAGCACACCGTCGCTGATGAGCTTCTGGGCGAGCAGCTCGCGGCGGGTCTTGGCGTGGATGCACTCGGCCAGGGGCACGAAGAGGAAGTTGGCGGCGAGGATGCCGTAGAGGGTCGAGGTGAGGGCGATGGGGATCATGCGCACGATGACCTCGGGATCGCCGATGCCCCCGAGCATGCCGATGAGGCCGACCACGCTGCCGGCGACACCGAAGGCCGGGGCCAGCCGCGCGAGGTGGCGGAAGATGCGCTCGTGATGGGTGCGCCGCAGGCGGAAGTATTCCATCTCGGTGTAGAGGATCTCGCGCAGCTCGGCGCCGCGGTAGCCGTCCACCAGCAGGTCCAGGGCGCGCTTGAGGAAGCTCACCGTGCTCTGGTCGCCCGCGGCCTCCAGCGCGAGGATGCCGTCGCGGCGGGACCGCACCGAAAGGTCCATGAGGGTCTCCACGATGGCGTCTCCGCCGGGCGGCTCCACCGTGAGGGCGTTGCGCGCCACCCGCCAGGCCGCCCGCAGGTCCCCCAGCGGGTAGCTGAGGAGCGCCGCCCCCGCGGTGCCGGCGGCGACGATGGCGAAGCCCGCGAGGTTGAGGTAGAGGCCCGGATGGCCGCCGGCGGCGAAGGCGGCCGCCAGGGCCAGGAGGGCGAGCCCCGCGCCGATCCAGTTCCAGCGGCTCACGTCCCCGCCTCCGGCACGAAGCGCTCCCGCGTGATGAGGATGTCGACGCGGCGGTTGAGGGCGCGGTGCCGGTCGCTGAGGTTCGGCACCACCGGATCGTAGGAGGCGCGGCCCATGACCGTGAAACGGGCGGGCTCGACCCCGCCTTCCTCGATGAGGAAACGCGCGACGCGGGTGGCACGCAGCACCGACAGCTCCCAGTTGGTGGGGAAGCGTCCGCCGCGCGTCGGGTAGTCGTCGGTGTGGCCGATCACCTGCACGCGGTAGGGCGTGGCGCGGATGATCTCGGCCAGCCGCCGCAGGAAGGCCTGCGCCTCGGGGCGCAGGGCGTCGCTGCCGAGGTCGAAGAAGAGCGGGCCGCGCACGCTGACGCGCACGGCATTGTCCCGGGTGAGGACCACGTCCACCTCTTCCATGCGCGCCTCGCGCACGGCCTCGCGGCTGCGCTCGAGCACGTCGATGCGCGTCAGCGGCTCGAGGCTGGGGGTCGGCCGAGGCTGCGCGACCTGCTCCACCGCGCCCGGCGATCGCGGCCCCTCGCCGCGGGTGAGGCCGGCGGCGAAGAGGGCGGCGAAGAGGACGAACATGGTCATCATGAGGTCGGACCAGGGCACCGCCCAGTCCGTGGCCCAGTCGTCGGCGCGCACGCCCGGCTCGACCGCCCGCGCCGGCGGATCCGGGAATACGGGGGCCGCCCCCGCGGCGCTGTCCATCTCTTCCCTCATGCCGACCCTATCGGCAGCCTGCCCGGCCCCCTTGAGGGCGCAGGCGGTGCTATGATCGCGCCCCCATGAAGGTCCACATCCGCACCCTCGGCTGCCGCATGAACCAGCTCGACGCCGCACGGCTGCGGGCGTCGCTGGTGGCGGCCGGCCACGAGCCGGTGGATCACCCCGCGGAGGCCGAGGCGGTGATCGTCAACACCTGCACCGTCACCGCGGAGGCCGAGCGCAAGTCGCGCCAGCAGGCGCGGGCCGCCGCCCGCGCCGGCAAGCGGGTGCTGGTGTGCGGCTGCGGGCCGCGCGTGGATGGGGCAGGCTGGCGCAGGGTGGCGCCCGGGGCGGAGGTGCACCTGGATCCGGCCAGCCTGCTCGCGGGCCTCGACGCCGCGCCCACCGAGGCCCTGCCGCTGCCGGGGCGCACGCGCATGACGGTGGCGATCCAGCACGGCTGCGACGACGTCTGCAGCTTCTGCATCACCCGCATCGCCCGCGGGCGCCACCGCTCGGTGCCGGAAGGCGAGGTGCTGCGGCAGATCCGCGCGGCCGAGGCGGCGGGCTACCGGGAGGTGGTGCTCACCGGGATCAACCTCGCCGCGTGGGGCGCGCAGGACACCCGCCGGCCGCAGGAGGCGCGCCTCGGCCGTCTGCTCGCCCGCATCCTCGAGGCGACCGCGATCCCGCGCCTGCGCCTCTCCTCCCTCGGCCCGCAGTACCTGGATGCGGCCTTCTTCGAGGCGTTCGCCGATCCCCGCGTCTGCGACCACCTGCATCTGTCGGTGCAGAGCGGATCCGACCGGGTGCTGAGGCGGATGCGGCGGGGTCACGACGCCGAGACCGTGCTGCGCGTCGCCGAGCGGGCGCGGGCGGTGCGCCCCGACGTCTCGCTTGCCGCGGACCTCATCGCAGGCTTTCCCGGCGAGACCGAGGCCGAGTTCGACGAGACCCTGGCCCTGGTGCGCACCGCGGGCCTCAGCCACCTGCACGTCTTCCCCTTCTCGGCCCGCGCCGGGACCGAGGCGGCGGCCCTGCCAGGACAGATCCCCGCCGAGGAGCGGCGCCGGCGCGCCGCCGCCCTGCGCGCCTTGGGCCGCGCGCAGCGCGCCGCCTTCGTCCAGGCCCGCCTGGGGCGGCGCTACCCCGTGCTGGTGGAGGACGACGGCACCGGGCTCACCCCCAACTTCATCCGGCTGCGCGCCCCCGGCGCGGCGGAGGGGGAGATCGCCGAGGTCGAGGTCTCGCCCGGGACCCTGGCCTGACCCCTTCAGACGGCCCCGAGCCCGGGGTTGCCCTCCATGCCGAGGATGCGCGGGACGTTGGGCCGGCCCACACGCACCGTCTCCTGCCCGCGCAGGTACTCGGCCACCACGTCCCACACCGGCCGCCCCTCGAGGCGCTGGGCGACGCTGGCCCAGCTCGCCACGACGTAGGTCTTGTTCGGGTCCAGGGGCCTGCCGCCGAGCTCCATGCCGCGGATGCGGTGGCCGATCTCGGCCTCGGGATCAATGGCGTAGCGCAGGCCGCCGACGCGCACCATGTCGCCGCCCTGCTGGTAGTAGGGATCCTTGTTGAACAGGTTGTCCGCCACGTCCTCGAGGATGAGCTTGATCTGCTCGCCCGTGAGCTCGTTGCGCGTCACCACCGGGTAGGTGATGGCGGTCTGGTTCATGACGTCCTCGAAGGTGATGGGGTCCCCGGGCAGCACCGTGGTGCCCCAGCGGAAGCCGGGCGAGAAGGCGATCTCGGCGTCGAGCACCGCCATGAGGGCGTCGCAGATGAGCTGGTCGAAGGTGCCGTTGAAGTTGCCGCGGCGGTAGAGCAGGTCGCCGGCGACGGCGAGGCGCTCGCCGAGCCGCTCCGCGTAGGGCGCGCGCACCTCGCGGATGTGCCGCGCCATGGCCGGATCCGGCGGCAGCAGGTCGGCGAAGACGGGCACCAGGCGGTAGCGGAAGTCGCGCACCCGCCCGCCGCGCACGTCGAGATCCAGCACCCCCAGGAACTTGCCGTTGGAGCCCGCGTTGGTGACCAGGGTGCGGCCGCCGGGGTTCGCCACCACCACGGGCTCGGGGACGGCGTCGTGGGTGTGGCCGCCGAGGATGGCGTCGAGACCGCGCACCCGCGAGGCGAGCTTCAGGTCCACGTCCATCCCGTTGTGCGAGAGCAGCACCACCACCTGCGCCCCCTTGCCGCGGACCTCCTCCACCAGCCCCTGCAGCCGCTCCTCGCGGATGCCCATACTCCACTGGGGGATGAGGTAGCGCGGGTTGGCCACCGGCGTGTAGGGGAAGGCCTGGCCGATCACCGCCACCGGCACCCCGCCCACCTCGCGGATCACGTAGGGCTCGAAGACGGGCTCCTCCCACTCGTTGTCCACCACGTTCTGGGCGACGAAAGCGAGGCGGTCCTCGAAGTCCTGCTCGAGGATCTCCATCACCCGCGAGGCGCCGAAGGTGAACTCCCAGTGCGGCGTCATGACGTCGACGCCGAGGAGGAGCTGCGCATCCACCATGTCCTGGGCGTTGCTCCACAGGGAGGTCGCCGAGCCCTGCCAGGTGTCCCCGCCGTCGAGGAGGAGCGCCCCCGGGCGGCTCTCGCGCAGGCGCCGCACCAGGGTGGCGAGGTGGGCGTAGCCGCCCACCCGCCCGTAGCGCCGGGCCGCCTCCACGTAGTCGAGGTAGGTGAAGGCGTAGGCCTCGCGGCCGCCGCGGGGGATCCCGTAGCGGCGCAGGAAGGCCTCGCCCACGAGGTGCGGCGGCTGGCCGCGCATCCCCGCCACCCCCAGATTGAGGTGGGGCTCGCGGTAGTAGACCGGCAGGAGCTGGGCGTGGCTGTCGGTGAGGTGCAGCAGGGAGACGTTGCCGAAGCGCGGCAGGTCGTAGGGATCGCCCGCCTCCGCCGCCCCGGCGATGCCGGGCAGCGCCATCCCGGCCGCCCCCGCCGCCGCCAGCACCTGGAGGAACTCGCGCCGCGTCATGCTCATGGGATCCTCCTCCGGAGCCGAACGGGCCCGGCCTGCGGCACAGGCCGGGCCCGCGTCGCTGCTGCGCGACGGCTACTGATTGACCGGCGAGGCCGGGTCGAGCAGGAACGCCATCACGTGGGCGATCTGCTCCTGCGTGAGCAGCCCCTTGGCCCCGAACCGCGGCATGCGGGTGCAGGGGAAGTGCAGGTTCGGGTTGTAGATCATCTCGTAGGTGTAGCGCAGCGTCGCCTCGCTCATGCCCCGCCGCTTGCCGTAGCCGCGCAGGGAAGGACCGATGGTGCCGCCGTCGCGATCGGCGGTGAGGTCGTGGCAGTTGTAGCAGTTGGCGCCGGGGCCGTTCTTGAGCTTGCTGTGGTCATCCACCCTGTGGCCGATGCGCCAGCCCTCGCCCGACCAGGCGAGGTCGAAGCCGATGCGCCAGTCGCCGAGGCGGATCCCGCCCTCGGGGTAGCGCAGGCTCGCCTGCGCCACCGCCTTGACCCGCTGCGCGGTCTGCGGGTCCGCCGGGCGGTTGCGCAGGGCCGAGCAGAGCTTCTGGGTCTCGTCCTGGACGAGGCGGTCGCGGGCGACTCCGCCCTCCTGGGTCGGCTCCTCCAGCTTGAAGCTGTTGCTGTTGAAGAGCAGGTGCTCGGCGAGCGCCTCCGGGCTCATGCGGCTGTAGCCCGTGGGATCCTTCTGGGCCGCGCCGGTGCCGGCGCAGCCTGCGAGCGCCATCCCCCCGGCGAGCACGAGGGCCGCCGGCGCGAGCTTGTGGTTGTGCTTCTTGGGCATCACAGCGACTCCTCCCTCCTTACCGCTTCAGATCCGGCAGGATCGCCGGCTGGCCCCGCGCACGGTCGGTCCAGAACGAGAGCAGGGCGATGGAGGCGTCGGAGCCCTCGATGATGCGGGGCAGGCGCATCTGCCACAGGCAGCCCCGCAGCCGGTGCTGGCTGCTGCGGACGTTGCCCTGCCCCACCCGCTCGGCCGGCCAGGAGATGGCCTTGGTCCACTCCTCGGGGACGTAGACGCTCGGCAGCACCGAGGCGCGGATGCGCCGGCCCTGCTGGCCGTGACAGGTGTTGCAGCTGAAGTCCATCGGCCCCATGCGGCGGTAGAAGAGCACCTCGCCGGCATCCCGCATGGCGCGCTCGAGCGGGTGCCCGAGGGGCGGGTTCCACGGCATGCCGTTGGACTGCATGGCGATGTAGGTCATCAGCTTCATGATGTCCGTGTTGCTGCCGTGGAGCTTCTTCACCGCCGGATCGTCCTTGGAGAAGCCCTGCAGGGTGATCATGCAGTAGACGAGCCGGCTCTCCAGGTCCATCACCCGCCCGGCGTCCGGGAAGTAGCGGGGCAGCTCCACGTAGGCCCCCTTGAGCACGCCCGGACCCTTGCCGAAGTCGCAGCCCTCCAGCGAGACCTGCTTGGGCCCGCGCTTGGCGTGGAAGAGCGCCTTGCCCTCCTCGGCCACCCAGTAGGCCGGGTTGTCGGGCATCATCATGCGGTTCTGCGGACTCTGGCTCAGGTAGGCCGAGCCCGTCTTCTCGATCAAGGCGTCGAGGATCTCCTCCGGCGCCATCCCCTCGTAGCCGCCGCCCGCCAGCGCCGCCGGCGCCGACAGCACGGCGGCGAGGGCGGCCACGCCCACGGCCTTTCTCAGCATCACGACTCCTCCCTCCTTCGAAGCCCGGGCCCGCGCCGGCGCAGCACGATGCCGGCCTTCACGCGGGCCGCTCATGGGGTCTTCGCGCGCGCACGGCGGCGGCCCGTCATCCGATCTGCGCCGTCGCCTCCTCGCTCTGCCCCTTGTTGTCCACCCAGCGGATGCGCACCGTCTCGCCCTTCTTCCCGCCCTTGAAGGCGAAGGCCAGGAAGGGGTCCTTGGACACCGCGGTGCCCCAGTGGCAGGTGAGCACCGTGCGCCCCTCGTGCTCGCACACCAGCTCGGTGATGTGGTGCGCCGGGATCTTCGCTCCGGTCTTGGGGTCCTTGCGCAGCCCGGTCTCCATGGGGTGCTTGATGAGGGCCTTGACCGTGGTGACCCCGTCCTCCGTCCTCGCCCGGATCCGCATGCCAGCCATCGCTCCCCCTCCTCAGCCGCAGCCGCCGATGGTCACCTTGACCTCCTTCTTCGCCACGTAGACGCCGTCGGCGGTCTCCGCCACGGCGTAGACGCCGGAGGTCTTGCCCATCTTGATCCGCGTCGAGGCCTGCGGCAGCGTGCCTTCGCCGAACAGGAAGCGAGCCGCAAGCGGCAGCGGATTGTTCTCCACCAGGATGGCGATGGAGGCCACCGCGGCGAGATCCGCCTCCACCGTGATCGGCACCACCGCGCCGTTCTCCGCGATCTCGGGGGCCTTGAGGCGGATCGCCGCGCTCTCCTGCGGCCCGCGCTCGCCGTAGAGGGCCTCGAGCGCCGCCTCCAGCTCCTCCGCCTTGAAGGCCGCCTCGGGCCAGGCGGCGAAGACCCGCCGCGGGCTCATGACCCCGGCGGCCACGAGGGCCGCCACCGCGGCCACCGTCGCCCCCGTCCTCAGAAAGGTCCTGCGTCCGACGTCAAGCTCGCTCACGTTCGCTCCTCCACGCTCCTCCAGGCATCGTGCGCCTTCCAGGGCCGATCCTCCTGAGGGCACTGTACGCAGTGCCAACCTGACAAAAAATACCCCAATCCGACGGTCGCGCTATCCCCAACGGGGTAGGCGGCCTGCACCGAAGCCTAGCGCCTCTCCGCCATCTCCGCCTGCAGCCGCGCCCGGCGCGCCTCCAGCCGCGCCTTCCGGTAGCGGTCCGGATCCGCCGCCAGCGCCAGCGCCACCTGCTCCAGGGCCGCGCCCAGGTCCCCCCGCTGCGCCGCCGCCTCGGCAAGCTGCTCGTGGGCCGCCGCCCGCTCGCCGAGCGCCATGTGGGCGCGGGCGAGGAGCTCGCGCAGGGCGACCGGCACCGCCGCCCCCCGCACCGCATCCACCAGGAGATCCCGCGCCGCCCGCGCCTGCCCCCGCTCGAGGAGGAAGCGCGCCCACGCCGCCAGCACCGCCTCGTTCCCCGGGAAGACCGCGGCCAGCGCGGCGAAGGCCTCTCCCGCCTCCGCCTCCCGTCCCGCGGCGGCAAGCCACCGCGCCCGCTCGAGCCGCACCGCCAGCCGGTCCGGCGCCGCCGCGAGCGCGGCCTGCACGTGCCGCCCGGCCTCCTCGAGGCGGCCCGCCCGCCGCAGCGCCAGCGCAAGCCCGTAGTGCGCCGCCGCCCGCTGGGCCGGGGTGGCCTGCCCGCCTTCGAGGAGGGGCTCGAAGTGGGCGGCCGCCGCCAGGGGACGCTCCGCCGTGAGCACCCGCAGCCGCGCCTGGGCGAAGGCGAAATCCGACTCCTCGGCCGGGCGCGGGACGAGGCCGCGGGCGCGGGCGCGGGCCTCGGCCAGACGCGCCGCGGTCACCGGGTGGGTGCGCAGGAATTCCGGCAGGACGTCGGTGTAGTAGCGCCCGCGCTGCTGCAGGGTCTCGAACAGACCGGCCATGGCCTGGGGATCGAAGCCCGCCGCGGCCAGAAGCTCCATCCCCACGCGGTCGGCCTCGCGCTCGTGCTCGCGGGTGAAGCCGATCTGGGCCTGCGCCTGGCCCGCCACCACCCCCGCCACCGCCGCCTGTCCGAGCTGCGGGTCCGCCGCCCCGGCGAGCACTGCGGCGAGCAGCCCCACCGCCGTCGGCAGGCTGAGGCTGCGCATGGCCTCCAGCGTGCGCGCGAGGTGGCGCTGGGTGACGTGGGCGATCTCGTGGGCGAGCACCGCCGCCACCTCGTCCTCGCGCCGGGCGGCGAGGATCAGGCCGGCGTGGATGCCGATGTAGCCGCCCGGGGCGGCGAAGGCGTTGAGGCTGGGGTCGCGCACGACGAACAGATGCACCCCCCCCGCCCCGGCCTCCTGGGCGAGGCGCCCCCCGAGGTGGCGCAGCCAGGCGTCCACCTCCGGGTCCTCCAGGATGCGCCCGGCGCGATAGAGGCGCTGGTGGAAGGCGCGGCCGATGCGCGCCGCCTCCTCCGCCGGCAGCACCGCCGCCGAGGCATCCCCCATCTCCGGCAGAGCCACGGGCGCAGCCCGGCCTGCCGCGCAGACCGCGGCCAGTGCGAGCACCGCCATGCGCCACCCCCTCATGCCGTCAGTGGACCCTGCAAGCTCCGGGCGGGTTCCCCGGTCCCCCTCCCGGATGGGGTGTTGCAGGCGGCGACGCAGGTGCAATATAAGCAGCCTCTCTTATTCTGCAATGCTGATGATCCGCGACGAGACGGGGAGGAACACCGATGACCCAGTTCGACCAGGAGCTCGACGCCACCGGCCTCAACTGCCCGCTGCCCATCCTGCGCACCAAGAAGACCCTCGCCACCATGCAGAGCGGGCAGGTGCTGCGCGTCATCGCCACCGACCCGGGCTCGGTGAAGGACTTCGACGCCTTCGCGAAGCAGACCGGCAACGAGCTGCTGGAGTCCGGCGAGGAGGGCGGCAAGTACTATTTCCTGATCAAGAAGGCCTGACCGCCCCGCGCGGCGAGGGAGCGCCGCCGCCCGCGGTCGGCGGGAGGAGTCCACCATGTCCGACACCAAGAAGCTGGCCATCATCGCCACCAAGGGGTCCCTCGACTGGGCCTATCCGCCCTTCATCCTCGCCTCCACCGCAGCCGCCCTCGGCTACGAGGTGCAGATCTTCTTCACCTTCTACGGCCTGCAGCTGCTGCGCAAGAAGCTGGACCTGCAGGTGACGCCGCTCGGCAACCCCGGCATGCCCATGCCCCTGGGCATGGACAAGTGGTTCCCGGTGGCGCTGACGGCCCTGCCCGGCATGCAGGGCATGATGACGGCGATGATGAAGCAGAAGCTCAAGTCCAAGGGCGTGGCCAGCATCGAGGAGCTGCGCGAGCTCTGCCAGGAGGCCGAGGTCAAGCTCATCGCCTGCCAGATGACGGTGGACCTCTTCGACTTCACGCCCGACGAGTTCATCGACGGCATCGAGTACGGCGGCGCCGCCACCTTCTTCGAGTTCGCGGGCGAATCCGACATCTGCCTCTTCATCTGAGGACCGGCGCCCCGGCCCCCCCGGGGCGCCCCTCAGGCGCCGAGCACCGCCTCGAGGGCGGCGAGGAAGGCGTCGTTCTCCTCCGGCCTGCCCACGGTCACGCGCAAGCAGTCGGCCAGCAGCGGGTGGCTGCCGTCGAGGTTCTTGACCAGGACGCCGCGCGTGCGCAGCCCCTCGAAGACCTCGCCCGCCCGTCCGGCCGGCACCCGGAAGAGGAGGAAGTTGGCCCGGCTCGGCCAGACCCGCACCCCCGCCACCGCCGCCAGGGCCCCGTGCAGACGCGCCCGCTCGGCGCGGATGGCGGCGGTCTGGGCGGCGAAGACCTCGCCGTGGCGGAGCGCGAACTCGGCGCTCACCTGGGTGAGGACGTTGACGTTGTAGGGCAGGCGCACCTTCTCGAGCTCCGCGATCCAGGCCGGATCGCCCGCCAGCAGCCCGAGCCGCAGCCCCGCCAGCCCCAGCTTCGACACCGTGCGCATCACCAGCAGGTGCGGGTATTCGGCCAGCCATCCCATGGCCGTGAAGTCGGCGAAGGGCGCATAGGCCTCGTCCACCACCACCAGCCCCGGCGCGGCCTCGATCACCGCCCGCAGCGCGGCCTCGTCGAAGAGGTTGCCGGTGGGGTTGTTGGGCGCGGCGAGAAAGACCAGCGCCGGGCGCGCCTCCCGCAGCGCCGCGCGCATCGCGCCCACGTCCAGGGCGAAGTCCTCGGCCCGCAGCGGCACGCCGCGGTAACCCAGCCCGCAGAAGGTGGCGATCATGCGGTACATGACGAAGCCCGGCTCCGGCGCCACCACCGCCCGCCGCGGCCCACCGGCGGCGAGGGCGAGGATCTGGATGATCTCGTCGGAGCCGTTGCCGAGCAGGATGCCGGCGCCTTCGGGCACACCCATGGCCTCGCGCAGGCGCGCCTTGAGGGCCTCGGCGCCGGGGTCCGGGTAGCGGTTCACCGCCACCCGCTCCAGCAGGCGCAGCCACTCGGCCACCATCTCCGGCGGCCAGGTGTAGGGGTTCTCCATGGCGTCGAGCTTGACCAGTCCCTGTGCCGGCGGCACGTGGTAGGCGGCAAGGGCGCGGATCTCCTCGCGGATGACCGCCGTCACGCGCGGTGCCGCCTCAGCCATCGCCGCCGCCCCGAAGCTCCGCGGAGCGGGCGTGGGCCTCGAGCCCCTCGCCGCGGGCGAGCACCGCCGCCGTGCGTCCGAGCCGCGCCGCCCCCTCCGGCGAGCAGCCGATGATGCTGGTGCGCTTCTGGAAGTCGTAGACCCCCAGCGGCGAGGAGAAGCGCGCGGTGCGGGAGGTGGGCAGCACGTGGTTGGGCCCGGCGCAGTAGTCGCCCACGGCCTCCGCGGTGTAGCGGCCGAGGAAGACCGCCCCGGCATGGCGGATGCGCGCAAGGAGCGGTTCGGGATCGGCCACCGAGAGCTCGAGGTGCTCGGGGGCGATGCGGTTGGCCACCGCCGCCGCCTCCTCGAGGTCGCGCACGGCGATGAGCGCCCCGCGCGCGCCGAGGGAGCGCTCGATGATGGCGCGGCGCGGCTGGGCCGGCAGCAGCCGCCCGACGGCCTCGGCCACCGCGTCGAGAAACGCCCGGTCGGGGCTGACCAGGATGGCCTGGGCGTCCTCGTCGTGCTCGGCCTGGGAGAAGAGGTCCATGGCCACCCACTCGGGGTCGGTGGCGCCGTCGCAGATCACCAGGATCTCCGACGGCCCGGCCACCATGTCGATGCCCACGGTGCCGAAGACGGCGCGCTTGGCGGCGGCGACGTAGATGTTGCCGGGACCGACGATCTTGTCCACGGCGGGGATGGTCTCGGTGCCGTAGGCGAGCGCCGCCACCGCCTGGGCCCCGCCGACGGCGAAGCAGCGGTCGACCCCGGCCACCGCGGCCGCGGCGAGCACCAGCTCGTTGACCTCGCCCCGCGGCGTCGGCGAGACCATCACCAGCTCGCCGACGCCGGCGACCCGCGCCGGCACCGCGTTCATGAGCACCGAGGAGGGATAGGCGGCCTTGCCCCCGGGCACGTAGAGGCCGACGCGGTCGAGCGGCGTCACCCGCTGCCCCAGCACCGTGCCGTCGGCCTCCTCGTAGCGCCAGGACGCGAGCCGCTGCCGCTCGGCGTAGGCGCGGATGCGCGCGGCGGCGCTCTCCAGGGCCTCCCGAAGCTCGGGTGAGACGGCCTCCAGCGCCGCCTGCAGGCGGGCCTGCGGGATCTCGAGCTCGGCCACCGAGGCCGCCTCCACGCCGTCGAAGCGCCGCGTGTACTCGAGCAGCGCGGCGTCCCCGCGGGCGCGCACCGCGGCGAGGATCTCCGCCACCGCGGCCTGCACCGTCTCGTCGGCCACCGACTCCCAGGCCAGGAGGGCGTCGAGCTGCCGCCAGAAGTCGGCCGCCGCGGAATCGAGCCTGCGGATCGCCATCGTCATGCCGTCTCCCCCCGTGCGCGGCCCGCCGCGGCCTGCGCGATCCGGGCCACCAGCGCCTCCACCCGCGGATGGTGCAGCTTGTGCGCGGCGCGGTTCACCACCAGGCGGGCGCTGATCTCGGCCACCAGCGCGCGCGGCTCGAGCCCGTTGGCGGCGAGCGTCCGCCCCGTCTCCACCAGATCCACGATGCAGTCGGCCATGCCCACCAGCGGCGCGAGCTCCATGGAGCCGTAGAGCTTGATCAGGTCCACGTGCCGGCCCTCGGCGGCGAAGTGGCGGCGCGCGATGCGGGGGTACTTGGTGGCCACCCGCAGCCGCCCCGGCGGCAGGAGCCGCCCCGCCGGCGCCGCCACCATCAGGCGGCAGCGGGCGATGCCGAGGTCCACCGGCTCGTAGAGGGTCTCGGCGCCGTGTTCCATGAGGACATCGGCGCCGGTGACGCCGAGATGGGCGCCGCCGTGCTCCACGTAGGCCGGCACGTCGGCGGCCCGCACCACCACCAGCCGCACCCCCGGGCGGGTGGTCTCCACGATCAGGCGGCGGCTGCGCGCGAGGTCCTCGGCCGGCTCGATCCCGGCCGCGGCCAGGAGGGGGAGGGCCTCGCGGAGGATGCGCCCCTTGGCCAGCGCGATGGTCAGCGCCTGCACCGCCCCGCCCTCAGCCCGCGATGCGGCGGATGCGCGCCCCCAGCTGCTGGAGCTTCTCCTCGATGCAGTGGTAGCCGCGGTCGATGTGGTAGATGCGGTCGACGAGGGTCTCGCCGTCGGCGACGAGCCCGGCGAGGACGAGGCTCGCCGAGGCGCGAAGGTCGGTGGCCATCACCGGCGCCCCGGTCAGGCGCTCGACCCCGCGGCAGATGGCGACGTTGCCCTTGAGGCGGATGTCGGCGCCCATGCGCTGCAGCTCCGGAACATGCATGAAGCGGTTCTCGAACACCGTCTCGGTGACCGTCCCGACCCCCTCGGCGATGGCGTTCAGGGCCGTGAACTGCGCCTGCATGTCGGTGGGGAACGCCGGGTAGGGTGCGGTGGAGACGTCCACCGCGCGCGGCCTGCGCCCCTGCATGTCGAGCTCGATCCAGTCCTCGCCCGTGCGGATCTCGGCCCCGGCCTCGCGCAGCTTGGCGAGCACCGCGTCGAGGATGTCGGCGCGGGTGTCCTTGAGCCGGACGCGCCCGCCGGTCATGGCGGCGGCGACGAGATAGGTGCCGGTCTCGATGCGGTCGGGGAGGATGCGGTGGCTCGCCCCCTGCAGCGTCTCCACCCCCTCGACGACGATGGTGTCGGTGCCGGCGCCCTCGATGCGCGCGCCCATGGCCCGCAGGCAGTTGGCGAGATCCACCACCTCGGGCTCGCGCGCGGCGTTCTCGATCACGGTGGTCCCCTCGGCGAGGGTGGCGGCCATCATGAGATTCTCGGTGCCGGTCACCGTGACCAGGTCCAGGACGATGCGCGCCCCCCGCAGGCGGCGGGCGCGGGCGCGGATGTAGCCGCCCTCCACGTCGATCTCCGCCCCCATGGCCCGCAGCCCCTCGATGTGCAGGTTCACCGGGCGCGAGCCGATGGCGCAGCCCCCTGGGAGCGAGACGTCGGCCCGCCCGTAGCGCGCAAGCAGCGGCCCCAGCACCAGAATCGAGGCGCGCATGGTCTTGACCAGCTCGTAGGGGGCGACGAAGGAGCGGATCGGGCGCGGGTCGATCTCCACGTTCATGCGCTCGTCCACCAGCAGCTCCACGCCCATGCGCCCGAGCAGCTCCATCGTGGTGGTGACGTCGTGAAGGTGGGGGATGTTGCCCACCGTGAGCGGGCCGTCGGCGAGCAGCGAGGCGATCATCACCGGGAGGGCCGCGTTCTTCGCCCCGGAGATGCGGATCTCGCCGGCGAGGGCGACGCCGCCCCGCACCAGCAGCCGGTCGCTGCCGCGCACGCGACGCGGGGCGCTCTGCGCCGCCGCTACGGCCGCGGGCATCCCGCCGCCTCCCACTGCCCCGGGGTGTAGGTCTTGAGGGCGAGGGCGTGGATCTCCTCGCGCATGCGATCGCCGAGCGTGGCGTACACCAGGCGGTGCTGCTCCAGCAGCCCCTTGCCCTCGAAGGCCTCGCTCACCACCACGGCCTCGAAGTGGGTGCCGTCGTCGCCGCGGACGTAGGCCCGCGCCCCGGGCAGCCCCGCCTCGATCAGGCCCCGGATCGTCTCCGCGTCCATCTCGCCCTCACCTCGCTCAGAGCCGGATCTTGTAGCCGCGCGCAAGCATCACCACCGCGACCGCCGCCACCGTCACCGCCGCCGCCGCGACCACCGCGAGGCTGGTCGCGGGCGCGACGTCGGAGACGCCGAAGAAGCCGTAGCGAAAGCCGTCTATCATATAGAAGAACGGGTTGAAGCGGGACAGCTCCGCCCACAGCGGCGGCAGGGCGTGGATGGAGTAGAACACCCCGCTCAGGAACGAGAGCGGCAGCACCACGAAGTTCTGGAACGCCGCCAGCTGCTCGAACTTGTCCGAGACCACCCCCGCGATCACCCCCAGCCCCCCGAGGGCCGCCCCCGCCAGGACCACGAAGGCCAGCGCCCAGCCGGCGTGGGCCAGCGGCAGGTCGACGAACCAGGCCGTCGCCAGGAGCACCCCCGCCCCCACGAGGAGGCCGCGGGTCACCGCGGCGAGCACGAAGGCGAGGTAGAACTCCGCCGCCGAGATGGGGGCCACGAGCACGAAGACGAGGCTGCCCACCATCTTCGACTGGATCAGGCTCGAGGAGCTGTTGGCGAAGGCGTTCTGGATCACCGTCATCATCGCCAGCCCCGGCACCAGGAAGGCGACATAGCCCACGCCCGGGTAGACCTCCGGCTGCTCGGCGAGCACCTGGGCGAACACCGCCAGGTACAGCAGCGCCGTCACCACCGGCGTCAGGAGCGTCTGCACCGTGACCTTGAGGTAGCGCAGGATCTCCTTGCGGCACAAGGTCCAGAACCCGAGCCAGGGCGCCGCCTTCACGCCGCCTCCCTCCCCACGAGCTCGAGGAAGACCTCCTCCAGGCTCGGCTCGCGCGTGCCGAGGTCCGCCACCCGCAGCCCCGCCGCGCGCAGCGCCTCGAGGACGTCGCCGACGCGGTGGTCGAGCCGATTGAGGCGCAGGGTCAGGCGGCTGCCTTCGCGCGCCACCACCAGCGCCGCCACCGCCGGCGGCAGCCGCGCGGGATCGCCGTCCACGGTCAGGCACAGCAGCCGGTACGGGTAGCGCGCCAGCAGCGCCTCCTTGCGGTCCAGGGCCTTGAGCTGTCCGCGGTCGAGGATGGCGATGCGCTCGCACAGCGCCTCCGCCTCCTCCAGGTAGTGGGTGGTGAGCACGATGGTGTGGCCGTCGCCGTGGAGGCGGCGCACGAACTGCCACAGCGCCTGCCGCAGCTCCACGTCCACCCCCGCCGTGGGCTCGTCCAGCACCACCACCGGCGGGCGGTGCACCAGCGCGAGCGCGATGAGCACCCGCCGCTTCATCCCGCCGGAGAGCGCCTGGACGTTGGTGTCGGCCTTGTCGGCGAGGCTCAGGGTCTCGATCAGCTCCTCGATCCAGGGGCGGTTGGCGCGCCCCAGCCCGAAGTAGCCGGACTGGATCTCGAGGATCTCGCGCACCGTAAAGAAGGGGTCGTAGACCAGCTCCTGCGGCACCACCCCGAGGCAGCGCCGGGCCCGCCGGTAGTCGCGCACGACGTCGTGGCCGAGGACCGCGACGCGCCCCTGGGTGGGCCGGGCGAGCCCCGCCATGACGTGGATCAGCGTCGACTTGCCCGCGCCGTTGGGCCCCAGGAGGCCGAAGAACTCGCCCCGGCCGATGGCGAGGTCGATGCCGCGCAGCGCCTCCAGCGCGCCGTAGCGCTTGCGCAGCCCCTCGACGCGGACCGCCTCGTTCACGGCCCCGCGAGCCCCAGCAGCCCCGCCACGCCGCCGACGCGGGCGAGCGCCCGCAGCGGCTGCGGCGCCCCCTCGTAGCGCAGCGTCCCCCGCGCCCGGCGCAGCCACTCGATGAGCAGGGCGAGCCCGGCGCTGTCGACGCGGTCGAGCCCGGCGAGGTCCACCGTCAGCCCCTCCCCCGCCGCCGGCAGCCCCCGCTCCAGCAGGGCCGGCACCGTCTCGTGGGTGAGCGCCCCGGCGAGCCGCACCCGCCCGGGCCCCGCCGCCTCCAGACGCAGCTCAGCCACCGGAGGACGCCTGCTCCTCGAGCCGGACGATCAGCGCCTCGAGCCCGGCACGCCGGATCTCGTCGCGGAAGCTGGTGCGGTAGTTGGTCAGCAGGCTCAAGCCGTCCACCACGATGTCGTAGACCTTCCAGCCCTCGGCGCCGTAGTAGAGACGGTAGTCGAGGCCGATGGGGAAGCCCCCCGGCTGCTCCACCTCGGCATGGACCACGACGTCGTCCGCCCCGGGCCTTGCCTTCACCGGGGCGAAGACGATGCGCTCGTCGCGGTACTTGCCCACCGCCGAGCCGTAGGTCCGCACCAGCAACCGCTCGAAGGCGCGCACGAAGCGGCGGCGCTGCTCCGGGGTCGCCCGCCGCCAGTGCACCCCCAGCACGTGCTGCGACATGCGCTGGAAGTCGAAGTGCGGCAGGACGAAGCGCTCGATGATGTCGTAGACCCGCGCCGGGTCCTTCTCGAGCTCGGCGCGGCGGGCCCGCACCGCGTCCAGCACCTGGCGGGTGGTGCGTTCCACCAGCGCCCGCGCCTCGTCCGGATCCGGCGCCGCCGGCACCGCCGGCGCCGCCGCCCACAGGACCATCAGCACACCCAGCAGCCATCGTCTCGTCATGGCAGATCCCCCGTCGCCTGCCGCAGCGCCACCACCTGCAGGTTGTACTGGTGCAGGGTGGCGAGATAGTCGGCATGGCTCAGCACGTAGCCCTTGAACGCCTCCACCAGCCGATCCGAGGTCTCGAGCCCGGCCTCGAAGTCGGCGAAGGTGCCGAGCATCCAGCGCCGGCCGGCACGGCTTGCGCGCTCGAGCGCCGCCACCGCCTCGCGCAGGGAGCGGGCGCGGTGGTAGGCCTCGGCCACCTGGAACGGGATCCCGCGGCGGGCGAAGGCCCCCTTCTCCACGAGGGCGTCGAGCTCGGCCCGGGCCCGCGCGACCCGGGCCGGCTGCACCCCCGTGGCCCAGGACCACTGCACCCCCACCACCGGGGTGAGGCCGGCGCTGTTGAAGGGGTCGACGATGAACGGGTTCTCCAGGTCCTCGCGCCCCGACACCGAGAGGGTGCCGATGAGGCCGGCGAACAGGTTGGGCCTCCGCTCGGCCCGCGCCGCCTCCACCAGCGCCCGCCGCGCCCGCAGCCCGGCCTCCAGCTGGGCCATCTCCGGGCGCCGCTCCAGGGCCCGCCGCTGCAGCGTGGCCAGATCCCCCTCCGGCAGGGGCAGCGGGCGCAGGCCCCGATCGGCCACCTCCACCTCGCCCTCGAGCCCCGCAAGCACCCGCAGGCCCTCGGCCGCCACCGCCTCGAGACCCCGCGCCTCGGCGAGGAAGCGCTCGATGAGCGCCTTGCCGTTGCGCACCGCATAGAGGTCGGACTGGCGCACCCCGGAGGCGCCCTCCTCGAGGCGCTTCTCCACCGTGACCTCGGCATCCTCCGCCAGCCGCCCGACCTGCTCCAGCAGGCGCCGGGTGTCGCGGGCGGCGAGGAAGCCGTAGTAGGCGTGTGCCACCTGGGTGACGATCCGCCCCTGCTCCAGGCGCACGTCGCCGCGGCGCACGTCGACGTTGGCCTGCGCGGCCTCGGCGTAGCGCTCGATCTTGCCGAAGGTGGCGAGGGGCTTGATGATCGCCAGGCGCAGGTTGAGCCAGGGCGTGACCCCATCCGGCAGCGGCCCGTCGTCACGCAGCCGGCAGGGCGAGGTGCAGGTGAAGCTGCCCCCCTCGAAGGGCCCGCCCTCCACATCCGGCGCCAGACCGAGGAAGGCGGTGGCCTCGATCCGCGTAGCGCCGTTGCCCAGGGCCTCCTGCAGCAGCGCCCGCGCCGCCTCCACCAGGTGGCGCCGCTCGGCAAGCCGCGGGTCCTGCTCCAGGGCCCGGCGCACGGCGACGTCGAAGTCCACCGGCTGCGCCGCCGCGGCGAGCGGCCCCAGCATCAGCGCGAGCATCCATCGCCTGGCTCTCATGGTCCGCCTCCCTCCTGGGCCTTGTTGAACAGCACCTGCCCGATGATGCGCTCCAGCACCAGCGCCGACTGGGTGAGCCGGATCTCGTCGCCGTCGCGCAGGTAGGTCTCCGCCCCGCCCGGCTCCAGGCCCACGTACTGCTCGCCCAGCAGCCCCGCGGTGAGGATGCTGGCGCTGGTGTCCTTCGGGATGCGATCGTAGCTGCGGCGGATGCGCATCCGCACCACCGCCTGGTAGGTCTCCTGGTCGAAGTCGATGGCCTCCACGCGGCCGATGCGCACGCCCGCCATGGTCACCGGCGCCCGCGGCTTGAGGCCGCCGATGTTGTCGAAGCGGGCAAGCAGCGTGTAGCCCTCGCCGTCGCCGAGGGCGCTGAGGTTGCTCACCCGCACGGCGAGCATGAACAGGGCCGCAAGCCCCAGGGCCACGAAGACGCCCACCGCGATCTCGGTCGCTCTCGTTCGATCCACGCTCAGGCCTCCCCGAACATCAGCGCGGTCAGGAGGAAGTCCAGACCCAGCACCGCCAGCGCGGTGTGGACGACGGTGCGGGTGGTGGCGCGGCTCACGCCCTCGGAGGTGGGCACGGCGTCGTGGCCCTCGAAGACCGCGATCCACGACGCCACGACCCCGAAGACGACGCTCTTGACCACCCCATTGTAGACGTCGTCCATGAGCTCGACGCGCGCCTGCATCTGCGACCAGAAGGCCCCCTCGTCCACGCCCAGCAGCCCCACCCCCACGAAATAGCCGCCGAGGATGCCGACGGCGCTGAAGATGGCGGCCAGGAGCGGCATCGCCAGCACCCCGGCGACGAAGCGCGGCGCCACCACCCGCCGCAGCGGATCCACCGCCATCATCTCCAGCGCGGCGAGCTGCTCCGTGGCCTTCATGAGGCCGATCTCGGCGGTCAGCGCGGTGCCGGCGCGCCCGGCGAAGAGCAGCGCCGCCACCACCGGCCCCAGCTCGCGCACCAGCGACAGGGCCACCACCACCCCCAGCGACTCCTCGGCGCCGAAGTCCACCAGGGTGTTGTAGCCCTGCAGCCCCAGGACCATGCCCACGAACAGCCCCGAGACCACGGTGATGATGAGCGAGAGCACGCCCACGGCGTAGAGCTGCTGCACCACGAGCCGCGGCCGCAGCATGAGCGCCGGAACCCCGGCGAGCACGGCGGCGAGGAAGAGGTGGCCGCGGCCGAGGCGCGCCAGCACCCCCAGCGCCCAGCGGCCGAGGGCCGCGAGGGCGTTCACGCCGCCCCCCCGAGCAGCTCCTCGGCCAGCGGCGGCGCCGGGTAGTGGAAGGCCACCGGCCCGTCGGGAAGCCCCCCCAGGAACTGGCGCACCCAGGCCGAGTCCGTCTCCCGCAGGGCCTGCGGCGGGCCGTGGGCCACCACCCGCCCCTCGGCGAGGACGTAGCAGTAGTCGGCGATGGCGGTGGTCTCCGCCACGTCGTGCGAGACCACCACGCTGGTCAGCCCCAGGGCGTCGTTGAGGGTGCGGATGAGGCTCGCCAGCACCCCCATGGAGATGGGGTCCTGGCCCGTGAAGGGCTCGTCGTAGAGCACCATCTCGGGGTCGAGGGCGATGGCGCGGGCCAGCGCCACGCGCCTCGCCATGCCGCCCGAGAGCTGCGCCGGCATGAGGTCGCGCGCCCCGCGCAGCCCCACCGCCTCGAGCTTCATGAGCACGATGTCGCGGATCAGCCGCTCCGGCAGCCGCGTGTGCTCGCGCAAGGGGAAGGCGACGTTGTCGAAGACGCTGAGGTCGGTCAGGAGCGCCCCGCTCTGGAAGAGGACGCCGATGCGGCGGCGCAGCCGGTAGAGCGCGTCTCGCCCGAGCCGCGGCACCTCGACGCCGCCCACGCGCACCGAGCCCGCCTCGGGCCGAAGCTGCCCCCCGATCAGGCGCAGCAGGGTGGTCTTGCCGGTCCCGCTCGGCCCCATGACGGCGGTGACGCGGCCGCGCGGGATGTCGATGTCGACACCGTCGAAGACGAGCCGCGCGCCCCGGCGGAAGCGCAGGCCCCGAATCGTCACCAGCGTCTCGTCGGGCGTCCCCGCCATGCAGCCCTGTCCCCCCAGCGGATGCGGTCTCGCCCCCACCGCGGGGGCGCGCGCAGTGTACCACGTTGACCGCTCGGTCAGCCTCCGGTTCCGTCGGCGCCCGGGCGCAGCCGTGCCATAATGCCGCGCCCGGCACGGACCCTCGGAAAGGATGACGCAGATCCTCGCGAGCCACCCCCTCATCGCCGCCGCCCTCGCCCTCGGCGGCGGCGTGCTCGCCCTCGTCTGGGGCGCCGACCGCTTCGTCGCCGGCGCGGCGGCCCTCGCGCGCGGGCTCGGGGTCTCGACCCTGGTCATCGGCCTGACCGTGGTGGCCATCGGCACCTCGGCGCCGGAGATCCTGGTCTCGACCATGGCGGCGCTCGCCGGCAACCCGGAGCTGGCGATGGGCAACGCCATCGGCTCCAACATCGCCAACATCGGCCTGATCCTCGGCGTCACCGGCCTCGTGGCCCCCCTCACCGTGCGCTCCGCCACCCTGCGGCGCGAGTTCCCGGTGCTGCTACTGGTGATGCTGGGGACGCTGCTGCTGCTCGCCGACGGCCGCCTCGGCCGCCTCGACGGGGCGCTGCTGGTCGCGGCCATGGTCGCCCTCCTCGCATGGCTCGTGCGCACCGCGCGCAGGGGGGGCGACGACGCCCTGCAGGCCGAGCTGGAGGCCGAGATCCCAAGCGAGATGCGGCCGGGGCGCGCCCTCCTCCTCACCGTGGCCGGGCTGGTGGTGCTGCTCGGCGGCTCGCGCGCCATCGTCTGGGGCGGGGTCGCCATCGCCACCCACCTGGGGGTCAGCGAGCTCGTCATCGGCCTCACCATCGTCGCCGTGGGCACCAGCCTGCCCGAGCTCGCCTCCTCGGTGGCGGGGGCGCTGCGCGGCGAGCCCGACATCGCCATCGGCAACGTCATCGGCTCCAACATGTTCAACCTGCTGGCGGTGCTGCCGGTGGCGGGCCTGGTGGCGCCGGGCCCGGTGCCGGGCGACCTGCTCGCGCGCGACCTGCCGGTGATGAACGCCATCACCCTCGCCCTCTTCGTCATGGCCTACGGGCTGCGCGGGCCCGGGCGGATCGGGCGCGGCGAGGGGGCGCTGCTGCTTGCGGCCTTCACCGCCTACCTGGGATGGCTCTACCATCAGGGCTCGGCACCGTGAGCGGGGGCAGACCCTTGGCCGGGGAGGGGCACATCCGGGACGAGGCGGAGGCGGCCGAGCTGCGCCGCCTGGGGCTTGCGGTCATCGAGACCGAGGCGCAGGCGGTGGCGGCCCTCGCCCCGCGCATCGACGAGGCCTTCGTGCGCGCCTGCCGCCACATGCTCGCCTGCCGCGGCCGCATCGTCGTCCTCGGCATGGGCAAGTCGGGCCACATCGGCGGCAAGATCGCGGCGACGCTGGCGAGCACCGGCACCCCTGCCTTCTTCGTCCACCCGGGGGAGGCGAGCCACGGCGACCTCGGCATGATCACGCCGCAGGACGTGGTGCTGGCCCTGTCCAATTCCGGCGAGACCGACGAGATCGTCACCATCCTGCCGCTCATCAAGCGCCTCGGCGTGCCCCTGATCGCCCTCACCGGCAATCCGCGCTCCACCCTCGCCCGCGCCGCCGACGTCCACATCGACGTCTCCGTCGAGCGCGAGGCCTGCCCCCTGGGGCTCGCCCCCACCGCCAGCACCACCGCCACCCTCGCCATGGGCGACGCCCTCGCGGTGGCGCTGCTGGAGGCGCGCGGCTTCACCGCCGAGGACTTCGCCCGCGCCCACCCGGGCGGGCGCCTGGGGCGCCGGCTGCTGCTGCGCATCGACGACGTCATGCACACCGGTGACGGCGTGCCGCGCGTGGGCACCGACGCCCTCCTGCGCGAGGCCCTGGTGGAGATGACCGCCAAGGGGCTGGGCATGACCGCGGTGGTGGACCCCGACGGCCGCGTCGCCGGCGTCTTCACCGACGGCGACCTGCGCCGCAGCCTCGACCGCGGCGTCGACGTCCACCGCACCCCCATCGCCGAGGTCATGACCCGCGAGGCACGCACGGTCCGCCCGGGGCTGCTCGCCGCGGAGGCGCTGCACCTCATGGAGACCCACAAGATCAACGGCCTGCTGGTGGTGGACGAGGACGGCCGGCTGCTCGGCGCCCTCAACATGCACGACCTCCTGCGGGCGGGGGTCCTGTAGCGGTGCGGCTGGCGCAGGACGAGCTCGTGCGCCGCGCCGCGGGGATCCGGCTCCTGGTCCTCGACGTCGACGGCGTCCTCACCGACGGGCGCCTGTACGTGGACGAGGCGGGGCGCGAGACCAAGGCCTTCCACGTCCGCGACGGCCACGGCATCAAGCTCGCGCACCGCGCCGGCATCGCCGTCGCCCTCGTGAGCGGGCGGCGCAGCGGCGCCGTCGACGCCCGCGCCGCCGAGCTCGGCATCGGGCACGTCTGCGCCGGGGTCGAGGACAAGGCGGCGGCGCTGGCCCGCCTCTGCCGGGAGACCGGCATCGACGCCGCGGCGGCCGCCTGCGTCGGCGACGACGTGGTCGACCTCCCCATGATGGCGGCCGCGGGGCTCGCCGTCGCCGTCGCCGACGCCCACCCCGCGGTGCTCGCGCGCGCCCACTGGGTGACGAGCCGGCCCGGCGGCGCCGGCGCCGTGCGCGAGGTCTGCGACCTGCTCCTCGCGGCGCGGGGGGAGGGGCCGTGAAGCGGCGCGCTGCCGCCGCCTTCCTCGGCGCCACCGCCCTCGCCGCCGCCCTCCTCGGCCTGGTGCGGCGGCAGGAGGGCGCGGCACCGCCGCTCCCCGGGCCCGCCCACGTCGCCGACTGGTGGGTGAGCGAGGGGGAGGCGGTGGGCTTCGACGAGGCCGGGGCCCCCCGCCGGCGCCTGCGCGCCCGCCGCATGGTGCACTACCGCGACGACGGCACCACCGAGCTCGACGCGCCCCGCGTCGCCCTCGTCGATGCCGCGGGCACGCGCTGGCGGGCCGAGGCCGAGCGCGGCCGGCTCTCCGCCGACCGCCAGCGCCTGCGCCTGGAGGGCGCCGCCCGCCTGGAGCGGCTCGCGCCGCCGGCGCGCCTCGACACCCGCGATCTCCTGCTGGAGCTCGACCGCGAGCGCGCCGCCACCGACGCCGAGGTGGACTTCGCCGCCCCCGGGCGCAGGATCCGGGGGCGCGGCCTGCGCGCCGAGCTTGCCGGCGCGGGCCGCATCACGCTGCTGGCCGAGGTGAGGGGACGCCATGAACCGACACCCTGACCGCACCCTGCCGTGGCGCCTCCTGGCCGCGGCGGCGCTGCTCGCGGCGGCGCTGGGCGCGGCGGCGGCGCCGCCGCCCATCGAGCTCGAGGCCGACCGCGTGGAGGTGGACGACAACCGCGGCGTCAGCGTCTACGAGGGCGCGGTGGTGGTCACCCAGGGCCGGCGGGTGGTGCGCGCCGACCGCGTCGTGGTGCGCAACGACGCGCAGGGGCCGGCGCGCCTCGAGGCCGAGGGGGCGCCCGCCACCCTCGAGGACGTGGACGCCGAGGGCCGCCCCCTCCGGGGCGAGGGCCGGCGCATCGACTACGACCTGCGCGGCGAGGTCGTGGTGATCACCGGGGAGGCGCGGCTGCGCCAGGGCGGCGACCGCTTCCGCGGCGAGCACATCGAGTACCGCATCGCCGACGGGCGCATCCGGGCCGAGGGCGGCGATGCGCGCGTGCACATCCTGCTCGCGCCGCGCGAGGGCGCGACCGGCGACGGGCGATGAGCGGGCTCGAGGCCGAAGGACTCGTCAAGCGCTACCGCGGGCGCAAGGTGGTGGACGGGGTCTCGCTGCGGGTCGGCCCCGGCGAGGCGGTGGGCCTGCTCGGGCCCAACGGCGCCGGCAAGACCACCAGCTTCTACATGATCGTGGGGCTGGTGGCCGCGGATGCCGGGCGCATCCTCCTGGACGGCGAGGACATCACCCGCCGCCCGATGCACCTGCGCGCCCGCGCCGGCCTCGGCTACCTCCCCCAGGAGCCCTCGGTCTTCCGCCGCCTCACGGTGGCGGAGAACATCCTCGCCGTCCTCGAGACGCGCCGCGACCTCGACCCCCCGGCGCGGCGCTCGCGCCTGGAGGCCCTCCTCGAGGAGCTGCACATCGGCCACCTGCGCGCACAGCCGGCGCTGTCGCTCTCGGGGGGCGAGCGGCGGCGGGTCGAGATCGCCCGCGCCCTCGCCGCCGAGCCCCGCTTCATGCTCCTCGACGAGCCCTTCGCCGGAGTCGATCCGATCTCGGTCCTGGACATCCAGCGCATCATCGCCCACCTGTGCCGGCGCGGCATCGGCGTCCTCGTCACCGACCACAACGTGCGCGAGACCCTCGGCATCTGCGGCCGCGCCTACATCGTCAACGCCGGCCGCGTCATCGCCGCCGGCACCCCCGAGGAGATCCTCGCCGACGAGCAGGTCCGGCGGGTCTATCTCGGCGAGGGCTTCCGCCTCTGATCCCTGCAGCGGCAACGGGGCTCGGGTAGAATGACGGCCAAGATGAGCACCGCGGCCGCCAGCGCCAGCCCATGAAACAGACCCTGCAGCTCCGCCTCGGGCAGCACCTGACCATGACGCCGCAGCTGCAGCAGGCGATCCGCCTGCTGCAGCTCTCGACCCTGGAGCTGCAGGCCGAGATCCAGCAGGCGCTGGAGTCCAACGTGATGCTGGAGCTCGAGGAGGAGGGCGAGCAGGAGACCGAGGCGGAGGTCGCCGCCGAGGCCGCGGCGGAGGAGGCCGGCGAGCGCGAGCTCGGCGGCGACGGCGGCGAGATCCCGGACGAGCTCCCCGTCGACAGCTCCTGGGAGGACGTCTACGACGGCGCCGTCCTCTACGGCGGCGGCGGCGGCGACGAGGACGAACGGGGCCTCGAGCCCGTGAGCCACGACGGCGAGTCCCTGCGCGACCACCTCACCTGGCAGCTCG
The DNA here is from genome assembly GCF_003751635.1 of Inmirania thermothiophila. Classification (NCBI taxonomy): domain Bacteria; kingdom Pseudomonadati; phylum Pseudomonadota; class Gammaproteobacteria; order Chromatiales; family Ectothiorhodospiraceae; genus Inmirania; species Inmirania thermothiophila. Next base: position 287,357 of record NZ_RJVI01000003.1, on the reverse strand, counting down.
AGCTCACCCCCTTCAGCGAGCGCGACCGCCTCCTCGCCACCCTCATCATCGACGCCATCGACGAGGACGGCTACCTCGGCGCCGGGCTCGAGGAGATCGTCGCCGCGGCGGGGCCGGAGGTCACCGTCGAGGAGGCCGAGGCGGTGCTCCACCGCATCCAGCACTTCGACCCGCCGGGGGTGGGGGCTCGCAGCCTCGCCGAGTGCCTGCGCATCCAGCTCCTCGAGCTGCCGGAGGAGACACCCTGGCGCGCCCAGGCCCTGCGCCTCGTGGACGGCCACCTCGAGACCCTCGCCGCCGGCCGCCACGCCGAGCTCGCCGAGGCCCTCGGCGTCGATCTCGAGGCGCTGCGGGAGGTGGTGGCCCTGGTGCGCTCGCTCAATCCGCGCCCCGGCAGCAGCCTCCCCGGGCCGCCGCCCGAGTACATCATCCCCGACGTCATCGTGCGCAAGGAGGAAGGGGTCTGGCGGGTCGAGCTCAACCCCGAAGCGACGCCGCGCGTCCGCATCAACCCCCGCTACGCCGCCCTGGTGGGCCGGGGCGGCGCCGACGGCACCTGCCTGCGCAGCCACCTGCAGGAGGCGCGCTGGCTGATCAAGAGCCTGCGCAGCCGCAACGAGACCCTGCTCAAGGTGGCCACCTGCATCGTCGAGCGCCAGCGCGGCTTCCTCGAGCACGGCGAGATCGCCATGAAGCCGCTGATCCTGCGCGACGTGGCCGAGGCCGTCGGGATCCACGAGTCCACCGTCTCCCGCGTCACCACCCGCAAGTACATGCACACCCCGCGCGGGATCTTCGAGTTCAAGTACTTCTTCTCGAGCCAGATCGCCACCGACGACGGCGGCGCCGCCTCGGCGACGGCGATCCGCGCCCTCATCCGCAAGCTGGTGGAGGCGGAGAACCCGGCCCGACCGCTGAGCGACGCCATGATCGCCCGCCTGCTGGGCGAGCAGGGGATCCGCGTCGCCCGCCGCACCGTGGCCAAGTACCGGGAGGCCATGGCCATCCCATCGTCGAGCGAGCGCAGGCGGCTCGTCTGAGCCCCTGCCGGGACCCAGGACCCGAGCCAAGAGGAGCCGAGCATGCAGATCAACGTCACCGGCCACCACGTGGAGGTCACCGAGGCGCTGCGCAACTACGTGCTGGAGAAGTTCGAGCGCCTCGAGCGCCACTTCGACCACGTCACCAACGTGCACGTGATCCTCAGCGTGGAGAAGACGCGGCAGAAGGCGGAGGCCACCGTCCACGTCTCCGGGGCGCAGCTCTTCGCCGAGGCGGTGGAGGAGGATCTCTACGCCGCCATCGACGTCCTCGCCGACCGCCTCGACCGGCAGATCCTCAAGCACAAGGAGAAGCTCAACGGCCGCGGCCGCGGCGGCGAGCACAAGCGCGAGGGCGCGGCGCAGGCCTGAGGGCGGAAGGAGGCAACGTGCGCATCGCCGACCTGCTGAGCCCGGACCGGGTCGCCTGGGGGGTCGAGGCGGCAAGCAAGAAGCGGGCCCTCGAGACCCTGAGCCACCTCCTCGCCGACGCCGGCGGGGAGCTCGACCCGGTGCGCATCTTCGAGACGCTGCTCGGGCGCGAGCGGCTCGGCAGCACCGGCCTCGGGCACGGGGTCGCGCTGCCCCACGGGCGGCTCGGTCACGGCGCCGCCGTGGGCGCCCTCCTCACCCTGCGTCAGGGCGTGGACTTCGACGCCCTCGACGAGCAGCCGGTGGACCTCCTCTTCGGCCTCGTGGTGCCGGAGGAGGCCACCGAGGAGCACCTGCAGATCCTCGCCGAGCTGGCGCGCATGTTCTCCGACGAGGCCTTCTGCGCGCGCCTGCGCGAGGCCGGGAGCAGCGAGGCCCTGCTGCGGCTGGTGCAGGGCTGGCCGGAGGCGGCGACCGGGGCGCCATGACCCGGCGGATCACGGCCGCCCAGGTGGTGGAGCTGCTGCGCGAGCCGCTGCGGCTGACCCACATCGCCGGAAGCGACGGGCGCGACCGCATCCTCGAGCCGGCGGGACCGTCCTACACCGCGATGGCGCTCGTCGGCTACCTCAATCCCATCCGCCCGCCGCGGGTGCCGGTCCTGGGCCTGCACGAGCTGGAGCGGCTGTGCGAGGCCCCGGGCGGACCCGCGGCCTTCCTCGCCGGCGCCCTCGGCCCCGAGACCGGCTTCGCCGTGGTCGCCGACGGCTGCCCCGCCCCGGCGGTGCTGGTGGAGGCGGCCGAGGCCGGCGGAACGCCGCTGTTCGGCTCGGAGCTGCCCAGCCCCGAGCTCATCAGCCGCCTCCAGTACCACCTCGCCACGCTGCTCGCCGAGCAGGTCACCCTCCACGGGGTCTTCCTCGAGGTCCTGGGCAGCGGCGTGCTGCTCACGGGCGAGGCCGGCGTCGGCAAGAGCGAGCTCGCCCTCGAGCTCATCAGCCGCGGCCACCGCCTGGTGGCCGACGACTGCCCGGTCTTCTCCCGCGTCGCCCCGGACCTGCTCACCGGACGCAGCCCGGAGCCGGGCGAGGGCTTCCTCGAGGTCCGCGGCCTCGGCATCCTCAACGTCCGCGCCATGTACGGGGCCGACGCCGTCAAGAGCGCCCGCTACCTGCGCCTGATCGTGCACCTGCAGCCCCTCGACGCGGTCGCCCCCGAGGCCATCGACCGCCTGCGCGGCAGCGTGCGCGAGCGCGAGATCCTCGGCGTGCGCATCCCCGAGGTCACCCTCTACGTCGCCCCCGGGCGCAACCTGGCGGTGCTGGTGGAGGCCGCCGTGCGCCAGCACCTGCTCGCCCGCCAGGGCTACGACGCCGCCGCCGACCTCGCCGCGCACCAGCAGCGGCTGCTGGAACGGGGGCCGCGGTGAGGCTGGTCATCGTCAGCGGGCTGAGCGGCTCGGGCAAGAGCACGGCGCTGCACACCCTCGAGGACCTCGGCTACTACTGCGTCGACAACCTGCCGCTGGTGCTCCTGCACGACTTCGCCACCGGGATCGAGGGCCACCGCCGCGGCCGCTACCCGGGGGCCGCCGCGGGCATCGACGCCCGCAACGTCGCCGCCGACCTGCGCCGCTTCCCGGAGATCCTCGCCGGGCTGCGCGATGCCGGCGTCGACACCGAGGTGGTCTTCCTCACCGCCGGCGACGAGGCCCTCGTGCGCCGCTTCGCCGAGACCCGCCGCCCCCACCCGCTGGCCGGCCCGCGCACGGGGCTGCGCGAGGCGATCCAGCGCGAGCGCCGGCTGCTCGCGCCGGTGAGCGAGGCCGCGGATCTCTTCCTCGACACCACGGGACTCAGCATCCACCAGCTCCGCGACCTGGTGCGCGAGCGCGTCGCCCGGCGCCCCCGCGGGCGGCTGTCGCTGCTGGTGCAGTCCTTCGCCTACCGCCAGGGCGTGCCCGCCGACGCCGACCTCGTCTTCGACGCCCGCTGCCTGCCCAACCCCCACTGGGTGCCCGAGCTTCGGCCGCTGACCGGCCGCGACGAGGCGGTGGCGCGCTTCCTCGACGAGCAGCCCGCCAGCGGTGCGCTCCTCGCCGACATCGAGGCCTTCCTCGGGCGCTGGATCCCCCGCTTCGAGGCCGACAACCGCCCCCACCTCGCGGTGGCGGTGGGCTGCACCGGGGGACGGCACCGCTCGGTCTACGTCGCCGAGCGGCTGGCGCAGCGCCTGCGCGCGCAAGGGCGGTGGCAGGTCCTCGTCCAGCACCGGGAGCTCAAGCGGTGACGGCGAGACCGCCGGTGGGGCTACTGCTCGTCACCCACGGGGCCGTGGGCGGGGCCCTCCTTGCGGCCGCGCGCGGCATCCTCGGCGAGACCCGCATGCCGCTGGAGGTGGTGGCGAGCGAGCCCGGCGGCCGCCCGGAGGCGCTCGCGGCGGCCATCGAGGCCGCGCTCGACCGCCTCGACCGCGGCGCCGGCGTGCTCGTCCTCACCGACCTCCACGGCGCCACCCCGGCCAACCTCGTCGCCCGCGCGGCGCGGGGCCGCCGCGTGCGCAGCGTCAGCGGGATCAACCTGCCGATGCTGCTGCGGGTGCTCAACTACGCCGATCGCGACCTCGCCGAGCTCGCCCGACGCGCCGCCGAGGGGGCCGCGGCCGGCATCGTCGCCAGCGAGCAGGGAGAGCCCGAGTGATGCCCGAGTGCGAGATCCGCCGCCGCATGGAGATCGTCAACCGCCTCGGACTGCACGCGCGCGCCGCCGCCAAGCTCGTCCAGACGGCCTCGCGCTTCGCCTCCGAGATCACCCTGCGCTGCAACGGCCGCGAGGCCAACGCCAAGAGCATCATGGGGGTGATGATGCTGGCCGCCGCCCAGGGGACGATGGTGGAGCTGGAGGCGCGCGGGCCGGACGCCGCCGCGGCCGCCGACGCCATCGAGACCCTGGTGCGCGAGCGCTTCGGGGAGGAGCGCTGAGGGTGGTGGTGGAGCTCGGGGGGATCGGCGTCGCCCGTGGGATCGCCATCGGGCCGGCCCACGTGGTGGAGGCCGCCGTCCTCGAGGCGGTGGAGTACTGCCTGCCCCGCTACCGCCTCGAGGCGGAGGTGGCGCGCTACCGGCGCGCGGTGGAGGCGGCGCGGGCCGAGCTGCGGGCGGTGCGCGAGCAGATCCCCCCCACGGCGGCGGCCGACATCCGCTCCTTCATCGACACCCATCTCCTGATGCTCGACGACGCCACCCTCACGACGACGCCGGAGCGGCTCATCCGCGAGCGGCGCGTCAACGCCGAGTGGGCGCTGAAGATGCAGCGCGACGCCCTGGTGCAGGTGTTTGAGGAGATGGACGACCCCTACCTGCGCACGCGCCGCGACGACGTCGACCACGTGGTGGGACGCATCCAGCGGCTGCTGGCCGAGGGCGGCGGCCCGGGCGGCAGGCGGCGGCCGCAGGGTCTGGACGGCCGCGTGGTGGTGGCCGAGGACCTCACCCCCGCCGACCTCGTCCTCATGCATCAGCAGGGCATCGCCGCCCTGGTCACCGAGCGCGGCGGCCCCCTCTCGCACACCGCGATCCTCGCCCGCAGCCTGCGCATCCCGGCGGTGGCCGGCGTGCGCGGCGCCCGCCGCCTGCTGCGGGAGGGCGAGACGCTGGTGGTGGACGGCGCCGCAGGCTGCGTGCTGGCCACCGAGGATGCGGCGGTGCTGCGCCACTACCGACGGCGCCAGCGCGAGGTGCGCCGCCGCGAGGGGCGCCTCCGGCGCCTACGCCGTCGCCCCGCCACCACCCGCGACGGCGAGCGCGTCGCGCTCATGGCCAACATCGAGCTGCCCGAGGACGTGGCCGCGGCGCGCGACGTCGGCGCCGAGGGCGTCGGCCTCTACCGCACCGAGTTCCTCTTCATGAACCGGCGCGACCTGCCGGACGAGGAGGAGCACTACGAGACCTATCGCCAGGTGCTGCGGGAGCTGCGCGGCCTGCCGCTCACCATCCGCACCCTCGACCTCGGTGCCGACAAGCAGGTGGACGGGCGCGGCGCCGGCGACGGGGCAGCGCCGCCCAACCCGGCCCTCGGCCTGCGCGCCGTCCGCCTCTGCCTGCGCGAGCCGGGGCTGTTCCTGCCCCAGGTGCGGGCGATCCTGCGCGTCGCCGCCGAGGGGCCGGTGCGCATGATGATCCCCATGCTCTCGAGCCCGCGCGAGCTCGCCCAGGTCCTGGCCCTGGTGGACGAGGCCCGCGCCGCCCTCGCGGCCGAGGGCGCCGCCTTCGACCCCCACCTGCCGGTGGGCGGCATGATCGAGGTCCCCGCCGCCGCCGTCGCCGCCGGCTTCTTCGCCCGCCGGCTCGACTTCCTCTCCATCGGCACCAACGACCTCATCCAGTACACGCTGGCCATCGACCGCGTCGACGACGCCGTGAGCCACCTCTACGACCCCCTCCACCCCGCGGTGCTGCGGCTCGTGCACCAGACCATCGCCGCCGGCCGGCGCGCCGGTGTCCCCGTCGCCCTCTGCGGCGAGATGGCGGGCGAGCCCCGCTACACCCGGCTGCTCCTCGGCCTCGGGCTGCGCGAGCTCAGCATGCACCCGACCACGCTGCTGGAGATCAAGGAGGTGGTGGCGGCCACCGAGGCCGCGGCCGCCGCCCGCATCGCCCGCCGCATCCTGCGCCTCGCCGATCCCGACGAGATCGCGGCCCTGCTCGGCGAGCTCAACGCCGACCTCTTCTGAGCCGCCGGCCGCGCCTGACCCCGCCCGGGGCCGCTGCTACACTGTGGCGCGGGCCGCAACGGCGCGGCCCCCCGATCAGGAAGGCGCCCATGGCCGAGCCGGCAGAGACCCGCACCCGCACCGCCGCCCACCTCGAGGCCCTCACCCAGGCCCTCGAGACCGGCACCCTGCGCCGCGTGGCGCGCATGCTCAACGCCCTGCCGCCGGCCGAGATCGCGCGCCTGCTCGAGTCGCTGCCGCCGCCGCAGCGTGCGGTGGTGTGGGAGCTGGTGGACGAGAGCTACGACGGCGACGTGCTCGCCGAGCTCAACGACGAGGTCCGCGCCACGCTCCTCGAGGACATGGAGGCCGAGGAGGTGGTGGCGGCGCTGGAGGGCCTCGATCCCGACGACCTCGCCGACATCCTCCAGGACCTGCCCGACACGGTGATCCGCCAGGTCCTGGCCTCCATGGACCAGGAGAACCGCCGGCGCCTCGAGGCGGTGCTGTCCTACCCCGAGGACACCGCCGGCGGGCTCATGAACACCGACACGGTGACGGTGCGCGCCGACGTCACCCTGGACGTGGTCCTGCGCTACCTGCGCATGCGCGGCGAGATCCCGGAGCTGACCGACAGCCTCTTCGTGGTGGACCGCAACGGCCGCTACCTGGGGGTGCTGCCGCTGACGGCGCTGCTGACGCGGGACCCGATCCTCACCGTCGCCGAGGTCATGGAGCGCGAGCCCGAGGGCATCCCCGCCACCACCCCCGCCACCGAGGTGGCGCAGCTCTTCCAGCACCGCGACCTGGTCTCGGCGGCGGTGGTGGACGAGCGCGGCCGGCTGCTCGGGCGCATCACCGTGGACGACGTGGTGGACGTCATCCGCGAGGAGGCCGACCAGGCCCTGCTGAGCATGGCCGGCCTCGACGAGGAGGATGACATGTTCGCCCCGGTGCCGGTGAGCTACCGCCGCCGCGCCCTCTGGCTCGGGGTCAACCTCGCCACCGCCTTCCTCGCCTCCTGGGTGGTGGGGCTGTTCCAGGACACCATCGACCAGGTGGTGGCGCTCGCGGTGCTGATGCCCATCGTCGCCAGCATGGGGGGCATCGCCGGCAGCCAGACCCTCACCCTCGCCATCCGCGGCATCGCCCTCGGCCAGGTGAGCAGCGCCAACGCCGCATGGCTCCTCACCAAGGAGCTCCTGGTGGGGCTGCTCAACGGCATGACCTGGGCGGTGGTGGTGGGGCTCATCGCCTGGTTCTGGTTCGACAACACGCAGATCGCCGCCGTCATCGCCGCGGCCATCATCATCAACCTCATCTGCGCCGCCTTCGCCGGCCTCACCATCCCCCTCGCCCTGCGCCGGATGGGCATCGACCCGGCGCTCGCCGGCAGCATGGCCCTGACCACCGTCACCGACGTGGTGGGCTTCTTCGCCTTCCTGGGGCTGGCCAGCCTCTACCTGGCCTGAGCCGGCGCCGCCACCGCCGTCACCACCCCGGCGAAGATGAGCGCCGCCCCGAGCCAGCCTGCGGCGCCGAAGCGCTCGCCCCACCAGAGCCACGCCACCAGCGCCGCCACCACCGGCTCGAGGGTCGCCACCAGGGCCGCCCGCGACGCCTCCAGCCGCCGCAGCCCCGCGTAATAGAGGCTGTAGGCGAGCCAGGTGGAGCCCACCGCGAGGAAGGCCACCGCGCCCCAGGCGCGCGCGCTCGGAGGGGCCGCCCCCACGAAGGGGGCGAGGCCCAGCGCCCCCGCCGGTAGCGCCCAGGCGAGCAGCACCGGGGTCGGGTGGTGGGCGAGCCAGCGCTTGCCGAGGATGTAGTAGAGGGCGTAGGCGAGGCCCGAGACGAGCCCCCAGAAGAGGGCCGGCAGGATCCGCGCCCCGCCCGTCAGACTGCCGCCGTCGGCGGCCACCCCCACGACACCCGCGAGGGTGAGCGCGAGCGCGGCGAGCTTGGCCGCCCCGAGCCCCTCGCCCAGCAGCCACCACGCCAGCAGCGCCACCCACGCCGGCGCGGTGTAGAGCAGCACCGACGCCAGGGCGGCGCCGCCGTCGCGCACCGCCAGCTGATAGGCGCCGTAGAAGACCGCCACCCCCACGACGCCGAAGGCGGCCAGGGGCGCGAGCTCCCCCGGCCGCACCGCCAGCACCCGGCGACCGCCCTGCAGCGCGAACAGCCCCCAGGCCAGCAGCGCCCGCCAGAACGCCACCTCCAGCGGCGCCATGCCCTCGGCGAAGGCGACGCGCGAGACCGGGCCGATGAGCCCCCAGAGGGCGGCAGCCGCCACCATCAGCGCATAGCCGCGCACGGCCGGTGACTTGAAAGCGCCTGCGGCGGTCACCATCTGAGGAAGCAGTCCGTCCTGGAGCCACGACCCATGAGCGATCCCCTCCACATCGTCTGCCCGCACTGCCAGGCCGTGAACCGGCTGCCGGCCGCGCGCCTCGAGGCCCGCCCCCGCTGCGGGCGCTGCCGCCAGCCGCTGTTCGGGGGCGAGCCCGTGAACCTCGACCCCAACGCCCTCGCCCGTCACGCCGAGCGCGGCGACCTGCCGCTGCTGGTGGACTTCTGGGCCCCGTGGTGCGGCCCGTGCCGGATCATGGCCCCGGCCTTCGCCCGCGCCGCCGCCCGCCTCGAGCCGCACATGCGCCTCGGCAAGCTCGACACCGAGCGCTACCCGGAGGAGGCGGCCCGCTTCGGCATCCGCGGCGTGCCCACCCTGGTGCTGCTGCACCGCGGGCGCGAGCTCGGCCGCGTCTCCGGGGCCATGAGCGCCGAGCAGATCGAGACCTGGGCGCGCGGAGCCCTGGGGCGGGCGGTCTGACCGGGCTCAGCCCCCGGCCAGCACCGGGAAGGTCTCGCGCAGCCCCCCCACCAGGATCTCCACCGCAATCGCCGCGAGCACCAGGCCCACCAGTCGGTTGGCGATGCTGATCCCGATGTGGCCGAGGCGGGCGCCGATGGGTGCGGCAAGGCGCAGGGTCGCCCACAGCAGCAGGGCCGCCAGCGCCACCGCCAGCAGTACCGCGGCCCGGTGACCGAGCCCCGCCTCGCGGTGGGCCTCGATGATCACGGCGCTGATGGCACCGGGTCCGGCGAGCAGCGGCACCCCGAGGGGCACCACCGCCACCTGCTCGCGCGCCCCCGCCTCGGCGATCTCCTCCGGCGTCTGCTGGACCTGGCTCGGGCGCGCGCGCAGCATCTCCAGCGCCATCATGAGGAGGATGATGCCGCCGCCGATGCGAAACGACGCCAGGCTCGCCCCCATCGCCCGCAGCACCGCCTCGCCGAAGACCGCCGAGAGCCCCAGCACCGCCAGCACCGTCGCCGCGGTGACCCCCGCCGTGCGCCGCCGCTGCGGTGCCGTCTGCCGCTCCGTGAGGGCGAGGAAGACGGGCACCGCGGCAAAGGGGTCCATGACCGCGAGCAGGGTGACCAGGAAGTGCCCGTAGTGGGCCAGCGCCTCCAGCACGGCGCTCAGCCCCCGCGCGGCGCCGCCAGCAGGGTCAGGCCCTCGGCGTGGCGCACCAGCAGCCCCGCCGTCGTCGCCACCAGGGCCAGCACCTGGCCCTCGCCCGCCCGCACCCGCCCCCGCAGGGCGCCGTCGGCCGGGTCGAGGGCGTGCACCCAGCCCTCGAGATCCCCCACCCACAGGAGGCCGGCATGCAGGACCGGGCCGCTCAGGCGCCGGTTGCGCAGCGCCTCCTGCCGCCACAGCGCCCGCCCGCCGGCCCGCTCCAGGGCCCACACCACGCCGTCGGCCGCACTCGCCACCACCGCCTCGCCGGCGACCGCGATCCCCGACCAGACCGAGAGGTCCCGCGCCCACAGAAGGACCCCGCCGCCAGCGGCGATGGCCCCGATCCTTCCCTGGTAGGCGGCGGCGTAGACCTGGCCGTCGGCCACCACCGGATCGGCGTCCACGTCCACCATGCGCGCCGGCTCCGTCGTCCCCCTGGGGGTCGCCAGCCGCACCACCCACAGCGGCGCCCCGTCGGCCACCCGGTGGGCGCTCACGCGCCCGTCGGCCCAGCCGGTGACCACCGCGCCGTCGCTGGGGACGGCGCGGGCCGTGCCCCGCAGCGACAGCGCCGGCACCGCCTGCTCCTGCACCCAGAGCCGGCGGCCGTCGGCGGCGTCGAGGGCGAGCAGCCGGCCCTCGGCGGTGCGCAGGAAGACCCGCCCGCCGGCCACCGTGGGCGGGGCCAGCACCTCCCCCTCCACCGTCACGCGCCAGCGCAGGCGACCGTCCTCGAGGGCGAAGGCCAGGACCTCGCCCTCGCCGCCGGCGGCCACGGCGAGGCCCTCGCCCACACCGACCCCGGCGGTGAGCCCGGTGCCCGCCGCCGCCCGCCAGTGCACGCGGCCGTCCTCGAGGCCCGCCGCCACCACCTCGCCCGCCGGCGCCATCGCGAGCACCCGGTCGCCGGCCACCGCGGGCCGCGGCCTGAGCCCCTCCACCGCCCCCGCGAGGGGCAGACGCCAGCGCGGCACGAGCGGCGCGACACCCTCGTCCGCGGGCAGCGGCGCCGGCGGATCCAGCACCTCGGCCCCGCCGCAGCCGGCGAGCAGGAGCGCCATCGCCAGCAGCGCCGCCCTCGTCATCCGGCGCCCGCCCCGAGCGCCTCGAGCTTCATGCGCAGCAGGCCGCGGTTGGCGGCGCCGGCGGCCAGGGCCTCGCGGTAGGCGGCCACCGCCTCCTCGCGCTCGCCCCGGGCCCGGGCGATGTCGCCGCGAAGCTCCGCCCGCGCCGCCTCGAAACCGCCCGCGACACCCCCGAGGAGGCGCGCCGCGCCCTCGGCGTCGCCGGCCGCAAGGCGCAGCCGCGCAAGGCGCAGCCGCGCCAGATCCCGCAGCGCCGGCCACGGCGCCTCGGCCTCGACCCGGCGCAGGGCGGCCTCGGCCCCCTCGGCATCCCCTGCATCGAGCCGCGCCCGCGCCTGGGCAAGCGCCGCCAGGGCGGCGTAGGCGGTGTCCTCGAAGCCGCCCTCGGCGAGCACGCGCACCTGCGCCTCCAGCGCCTGGGCGTCCCCCGCCCGCAGCGCCGCCAGGACCTGCTCGTAGGCGGCGGAGGCGGCCTCGGCGTGGGCCTGCGCCCGCGCCTGCCACCAGCGGTAGCCGAACAGCGCCCCGAGCCCCAGCGCCACCCCCACCACGACGGCGGCGCCGTTGTCGCGCAGCCACTTGCGCACCGCCTCGGCGCGCTCGTGGTCCGATACGTAACCGTCCACCATCAGCCTGCCTCCTCCCTCAGCAGCCGCGCCAGCTCCCCGGCCAGCGCCTCGCGCGCGAGGCTGCGCTGGGGCGCGTCGGCGCGCAGGTCCTTGAGCCCGACGCGGCCCTCGGCGAGCTCGCTCTCGCCCAGGATCACCGCCCAGCGCGCGCCGCTGCGGTCGGCCCGCCTGAGCTGCGCCTTGAACCCGCCCTCGCCGCAGTGCACCAGCAGCCGCAGCCCCGGCACCGCATCGCGCAGCGCCTCGGCGAGCAGGAGCGCCGCCGCGCGCGTGCCCTCGCCCACCGAGACCAGATAGGCGTGGGGTGCCTGCGGGTCCGGTCCCGCCCCCTCCCCCAGCAGCTCCACCAGCCGCTCGAGGCCGATGGCGAAGCCCACCCCGGGCGTCGGCTGCCCGCCGAGCTGCGCCACGAGCCCGTCGTAGCGGCCGCCGGCGCACACGGTCCCCTGCGCACCGAGCCGGTCGGTGATCCATTCGAAGACGGTGCGGGCGTAGTAGTCGAGGCCGCGCACGAGGTAGGGATTGACCTCGTAGCGCACGCCGGCCTCGTCCAGCAGCGCCCTGAGGCCCTCGAAGTGGGCCCGCGACTCGGGGCCGAGATGGTCCCACAGCCGCGGCGCCTCCGCCACCACCGCGCGCGTCTCCGGATCCTTGCTGTCGAGGATGCGCAGTGGGTTGGTGGCGAGGCGGCGGCGGCTGTCGGCGTCGAGCCGGTCCACGTGCCGCTCCAGGTAGGCCACGAGCCCGCGGCGGTAGGCGGCCCGCTCCTCGGCGGTGCCGAGGGAGTTGATCTCCAGCCGCAGCGCCCCCTCCACGCCGAGGGCGCGCCAGATGCGGGCCGAGAGCAGGATGAGCTCGGCGTCCACATCCGGGCCCGGGAGCCCGAACACCTCCACGCCCACCTGATGGAACTGCCGGTAGCGGCCCTTCTGGGGGCGCTCGTGCCGGAACATGGGGCCGCGGTACCAGAGCCGGTGGGCCTGGTTGCGCAGCAGCCCGTGCTCGATGCCCGCGCGCACACACCCCGCGGTCCCCTCCGGGCGCAGGCTGAGGCTTTCGCCGTTGCGGTCCCGGAAGGTGTACATCTCCTTCTCGACGATGTCGGTGACCTCGCCGATGGAGCGGGCGAAGAGCTCCGTGCGCTCCACCACCGGGGTGCGGATCTCCCGGTAGCCGTAGGCGGCCAACACCTCGGCGATGGCCGCCTCCACCCGCTGCCAGCGGCCGCACTCCTCGGGCAGGATGTCGTGCATCCCCCGCACGGCCTGGATCGTCGCGCTCAATCTCCCCCCTCCCTGCCTGCGCGGCAGTGACGATGCATCCAGGGACCGGGATCAGCCGCGGCGCGCGAGCCGCTCGCGCACCGCGCGCTCGACGGCATCCACGAGGGCCTCGTCGTCCACCTTGCCCGCCGGCCGCCCCTGCACGTAGAGCAGGTTGGGCTCGCCGCCGGTGACGCCCACCTCGGCGATGCGGGCCTCGCCGGGCCCGTTGACGACGCAGCCGATGACGGCGACGTCGATGGGCTCGCGCACGTCGGCCAGCCGCCGCTCCAGCTCGCGGGTCACGCCGATGACGTCGAAGCGCTGGCGCGAGCAGGTGGGGCAGGCGATGAGGTTGACCCCCCGCGCGCGAAGCCCCAGGCTCTTGAGGATCTCGTAGCCGACGCGGACCTCCTCGACCGGATCCGCCGCCAGCGACACCCGCAGGGTGTCGCCGATGCCCTCGGCGAGCAGCATCCCCAGCCCCACGGCCGACTTCACCGCGCCCGGCAGCAGCCCCCCCGCCTCGGTGATGCCGAGGTGCAGCGGCTGCTCGATGCGCCGCGCCAGCATGCGGTAGGCGGCCACGGTCATGGGCACGTCCGAGGCCTTGAGACTGACCTTGAAGTCCGGGAAGTCGTGGCGCTCGAGGATCGCCACGTGGCGCAGGGCCGACTCCACCAGGGCCTCGGCGGTGGGCTCGCCGTAGCGGGCGAGCAGCTCCTTCTCCAGGGAGCCCGCGTTGACGCCGATGCGGATCGGGATGCCGCGCTCGCGGGCGGCCGCGATCACCGCCCGCACCCGCTCCTCGCGGCCGATGTTGCCCGGGTTGATGCGCAGGCAGTCGGCGCCCAGCTCGGCCACGCGCAGGGCGATGCGGTAGTCGAAGTGGATGTCGGCCACCAGCGGCACCTCCACCTCCCGCCGGATGCGGCCGAAGGCCTCGGCCGCCTCCATGCTCGGCACGGAGATGCGGACGATGTCCGCCCCGGCGGCCTCCAGGGCCCGCACCTGGGCCACCGTCGCCGCGACGTCGCAGGTGTCGGTGTTGGTCATGCTCTGCACCGCCACCGGCGCATCGCCGCCGACGGTGACGCGGCCGACGCGGATGGGGCGCGAGCGACGGCGCACCGCCCCGAGCCCGCGCACCCAGCCCGCTTGCGCCGCCGCCACCACCGCTCAGCCCTCCGGCGTGGTCCAGCGCAGGACCCCGCTCGCCGGCGGCTGCGGCGGCGTCAGGGCCTGGCCGTTGAGCTCGAGGCGGACCGCACCCGCGTTGCCGAGGAGGACGCGGAACGGCGCCTCGCCCTGCACCCGGCGTACCGCCCCGTCCCGGAGGAGCTGGTAGACGAGCCGCTCGCCCCGCGCATCGCGGACCTCCACCCAGCTGTCGCCGCCGGCGACGGTCAGGGTCAGGACGTCGCCGGCGGGCTGCGCCGGCGGGGGCGGCTGCGCCGCGTCCTCGCCGGATGCGGCCTCCGCCCCACCGCCGGAGTCGGCCTCGGCCCCCGGCGCCGGGGTGCCCGCCGCCGCGGGCGCCGGCGGCCCGGCCCCGTCCACGGCGCGCCCCCCCGCATCCGCCACCGTCTCCGTCGCCGCCTCGCCCACCGGCGCCGGCGCGAGCTGCGCCGCGGCCGGCAAGGGCTCCTCCGCGGCCGGCGCAGACTCCGCCGCGGGCGGCGCCGGCTCCGCCGCCGGCACGGGCGCAGGCTGCGCTGCGGGCGGTGGCGGCACAGGCTCCGACGCCACCGGCGCCTGGGCCTGCACCGCGGGCGGCTCCTCCGCAGGCCCGCCGGCCGGACCCCGCCAGCCGAGCCAGACCAGGACCGCCGCGATCGCCGCCACCAGGGGCGTGCCCCAGACCAGCGCCACCCGCTCCAGCCGGGGACGCCCGGCGGTGCGCGGCCTCGGTGCGGCCGGCTCCGGCGGCTGCGGTGCCAGCGCCGCCAGCAGCTCGTCCTCGGGCAGCCCCAGCAGCCGGGCGTAGCTGCGCACGTAGCCCCGCGCGAACACCGGCCCCGGCAGCTCCTCGCAGCGCCCGGCCTCCAGCGCCTCCACGTAGCGGCGCGGCACCCGCAGGCGCTGGGCCGCCTCGTCCTCGGACCAGCCGAGGGCCCGCCGCGCCTCGCGCAGCCGTGCCCCGGCCGCCGCCGGCGCGGGCTCCGCCGCCTCCACTCGCTCGGGCGCCTCGCTCACGACCCTTCCTCCGCCGCCTCCAGGGCCCGGGCCTGGGGGCTGTCGGGGAACCGGCTCCTGAGCCGCGAAGCATAGCGGGCGGCGGCATCGCGGTCACCCAGGGCCTGCTCCACCTGCACCCCGAGCCACAGCGACTCGGCGCTCGGCGGCGCCACCTCGTGGTAGCGCTGCAGGTAGCCGCGGGCGCTCAGGGCCCGGCCGCGCTCGAGGCTCACCCCGACCATGGGCAGCAGGGCCGGGGCGAAGCGGGGATTGAGCTGCAGCGCCCGACGCAGGCGCGCCTCCGCCCCCGCGCGGTCGCCGCCCGCGAGCGCGCACAGCCCCGCGTTGGTCCATGCCACCCACGGCGCCCCGTAGCCCGGCGCCGACGCCGCCCGCTCGAACAGGCGCATCGCCTCCTCGCGCCCGCCGCGGGCGCAGAGGAAGCGGCCGAGGTTGTTGAGGGCGTTGGGGTCCTCGGGCGCCAGCTCCACCGCCCGCCGGTAGTGCCGGTCCGCCTCCGCCTCCCGCCCCATGCGCTCGTAGACGACCCCGAGGGCGGAGTGGGCGGTGGCGTTGCCCGGATCGGCGGCGATCGCGCGCTGCAGCCGATCGAGGGCCTGCTCGAGCTTGCCCTCGCGCAGATAGGCGATGCCGAGACCGGTGTAGGCGGCCGCGCTGCGGTCGTTCCCGCCCTCGCCCGGCGCCGGCCCCGCGGCGCAGCCCGCCAGGGCCAGCAGCACGAGCGCCGCCGCCGCCCTCACGCCGCCGCCTCCGGAAAGCGCCGGCGCACGCGGCTCCGCACCTGCCCCGCGAGCTGGCCGCAGGCGGCCTCGATGTCGTCGCCGCGCGGCCGCCGCGTGATCGCCGTCATGCCCGCCGCCAGCAGGACATCGCGGAAGCGGTCCACCGCGGCCTGCGCCGGGCGCCGGTAGGGGGCGCCCGGGAAGGGGTTGAAGGGGATGAGGTTGACCTTGGCCGGGATCCCGCGCAGCAGACGCACCAGGGCCTCGGCGTCGGCCACGGCGTCGTTGACGCCGGCAAGCAGCACGTACTCGAAGGTGACCCGCCGGCGCGGGTCGTCGGCCACGTACTCGGCGCAGGCGGCCAGCAGCTCCCGGATCGGGTACTTGCGGTTGAGGGGCACGAGGCGGTCGCGCAGGGCGTCGGTGGTGGCGTGGAGGGAGACGGCGAGGCTCACCGGCGCCGCCTCGCGCAGCCGCCGGATGCCGGGCACGACGCCGGCGGTGCTCACGGTGACGCGGCGGCGCGAGAGGCCGAAGCCGTGGTCGTCCACCAGCAGGCGCAGCGCCGGGATCACCGCCTCGAGGTTGAGCAGCGGCTCGCCCATGCCCATGAGGACGACGTTGGTGATGGGCCGGCGGCTGCGCTCGGCGATGGCGAAGCCGCCGAGGCGCTGCTGCGCCAGCCACACCTGGGCGACGATCTCGGCCGCGGTGAGGTTGCGCGAGAAGCCCTGGCGGGCGGTCATGCAGAAGCTGCAGTTGAGGACGCAGCCCACCTGCGAGGACACGCACAGGGTGCCCCGGTCCGGCTCGGGGATGAACACCGTCTCGACGGCGTTGCCGTCGGCGAGGCGCAGCAGCCACTTGCGCGTGCCGTCGGCGGAGACCCGCTCGGCCAGCACCTCGGGCAGGGTGAGCTCGGCCTCCTCCGCCAGCCGCGCCCGCAGCCCCTTGGACAGATCGGTCATGGCCGCGAAGTCGGTGACCCCGCGGCGATAGACCCAGCGGGCGAGCTGCACCGCGCGGAAGGCGGGCTCCCCGCGCTGCGCGAAGTAGGCCGCGAGCCCCCCGCGGTCGAGGCCGAGGAGGTTCGTGCGTCCGCCCCCTGCGGTCTTCAGCGCGTCCGCGGGCAAATCTCCTCCGGCTTGAAGAAGAAGGCGATCTCGCGCGCCGCGGTCTCGGGACCGTCGGAGCCGTGGACCGCGTTCTCCTCGATGCTCTCGGCGAAGTCGGCGCGGATCGTGCCCGGCGCCGCCTGACGGGGATCCGTGGCCCCCATGATCTCGCGGTTGCGCGCGATGGCGTCCTCGCCCTCCAGCACCTGCACCATCACCGGCCCCGAGGTCATGTAGGCCACCAGGTCCTTGAAGAAGGGGCGCTCGCGGTGGACCTCGTAGAAGCCCTCGGCCTGCTCCCGCGTCAGGTGCAGCATCTTGGCGGCGACGATGCGCAGGCCCGCCTCCTCGAAGCGGGTGTAGATCTTGCCGATGATGTTCTTCGCCACCGCGTCGGGCTTGATGATGGAGAGCGTGCGCTCAATGGCCATGGGACCCCCTTTTCCTGGAATCGGCCTAATCTAACACGAAAACCCGCGCCGGGACGCGGGCTTATGTGGACGTGCGCCGGCCGGCCGCCGGCTGCGGGCGCACCAGTCTACCCGCCGGCCGCGGGGGTGGCAAACGCGCTCAGACGGTGAAGCTGTCGCCGCAGCCGCAGGTGGCCCGCACGTTGGGGTTGCGGAAGCGGAAGCCCTCGCTGAGGCCCTCGCGGGCGAAGTCCACCTCGGTGCCGTCCAGCAGCCGCAGGCTCTCCCGGTCCACCACCACGCGCACGCCGTCATCCTCGAAGACGACGTCGTCCTCGCCCACCTCGCGGGCGAGATCCATGACGTACGAGTAGCCGGAGCAGCCCATGGCGCGCACGCCCAGGCGCAGCCCCACCGCGCTCCCGTCCTGGGCCAGAAAGCCGCGGACCCGCTCGCGGGCCGCCTCGGTCAGCCGGATCGCCATCGCTTGCACCTCCTCCGTCTCGCGTCGACGCCCCTTGGGACCGCGCCGCCGCCCGTGCGGTTCCTCAGCAGGCGAGGCGCCGCCCGGCGCGCAGCCGCGCCACCAGGGCGGTGATCCGCGCCGCCGCCTCCTCCACCTCCTCGGCGGTGGTGTAGCGGCCGAGGGAGAGGCGGAGGGCGCCGCGGACACGCCACTGCGCAAGCCCCATCGCCCTCAGCACGTGGGAGCCGCGGACGTCGCCGGCATGGCAGGCCGCCCCGCTGGCGCAGGCCACCCCCTCCAGCAGGCTGAGGAGCACGTCGGCGTCCACCCCGCAGAAGGCCATGTTGAGGATCCCGGGGACGGCGCGGGCGGGATCGCCGTTGCGCGCCGTCATCCCCGCGGCGGCGAGCCGGGCCTCCAGGCGCGCGGTCAGCTCGGCCAGACGCGCCCACTCCGCGGGCCCCTCCTCGGCGGCGATGCGGCAGGCCTCGGCGAACCCCACGATCTGGTGGGTGGGCAGCGTCCCGGGGCGCAGGCCGCGCTCCTGACCGCCGCCGTGCATCAGGGGCTCGGGCAGGGGGTCGAGCCCGTCGCGGATCCACAGCGCCCCCACGCCCTTGGGCCCGTAGAGCTTGTGCGCCGTGAACGAGAGCAGATCCACCCCCAGGTCGCCCACCCGCACCGGCATCCGCCCCACCGCCTGCACGGCGTCGGTGTGGAAGACGGCGCCGCGGCCGCGGGCGAGCTCGGCCAGCGCCGCCACGTCCTGCACCACGCCGGTCTCGTTGTTGGCGAGCATCACGCTCACCAGCACCGTGTCCGGCCGCAGGGCCTCGCGCAGCCGCTCCGGCGCGAGCCGCCCCCCCTCGTCCGGCGCCAGCACCGTGACCTCGAAGCCCTCGCGGTCGAGCGCCCTGCAGGCGTCGAGCACCGAGGGATGCTCGCTGGCGCAGGTCACGACGTGGCGGCCGCGGCGGCGCAGCGCCCGCGCCATCCCCAGCACGGCGAGGTTGTTGGCCTCGGTGGCGCCGGAGGTGAAGAGCACCTCGCGGGCGCCGATGAGGGCCGCGACGCGGGCCCGCGCCCGCTCCACCGCCTCGGCGGCCTGCCGCCCCGGGGCGTGGCTCGTCGCCGACGGATTGGCGAAGAGCCCGTCGGGGCCGAGGTGGGCCTGCATCGCCCGCACCACGCGGGGGTCGGCCGGGGTCGTGGCGGCGTAGTCGAGGTAGATCACGGGGTGCTCAACCGGCGAGCCGCTCGCCCGCCTCGGCCCCGGCGGCGCGCGCCTCCTGCCGCACCGCGATCTCGCGGATCTCCCGCCGCGCCACCAGGTCCCCGAGGCTGATGCCGGCGAGGAAGTCCTGGATGCGCCGGCTGAGCTCGCACCAGAGCTCGTGGGTGAGGCAGGGCTCGTCGTCGTGGCAGTTGCCGAGCCCGCCGCAGCGCATGGCGCTGACCTCCTCGTCCACCGCCGCGATGACGTCGCCGACGGCGATCTCCGCGGCCGGCCGGGCCAGCCGGTAGCCGCCGCCGGGGCCGCGCACGCTGGCCACCAGCCCCCTGCGCCGGAGCTTGGCGAAGAGCTGTTCCAGATAGGAGAGCGAGATCCCCTGGCGGCGCGAGATCTGGGCCAGGGTGATGGGCCCCTCCCCCTCGCGCAGGGCGAGATCGAGCATCGCCGTGACTGCGTAGCGCCCCTTGGTGGTCAGTCTCATGGCAAGTCCTCGTCTGGCGCTTGGCCCGCGGCCATTATCCCACAAAGCATAGTGGGATCATCAATTATTGCCGGCGGCGCGCCCGGACCCGCCCTCCGCCTCGGCCCCGCCTTCCCCGGCGCCGGCCTCCCCGGCCGCCGCGTCCTGCCCGTGGCGGGGCGGCTCCTCGCCCGGTGCCGTGCTCTCGATCTCCACCGGTTCCATCTCCGGCAGGCACTCGGCGTCGACGCGCACCCCCATCTCCCGCAGCGCCTGGCACAGGGCTTCCATGCGGCGGTCCATGAGGTGGATGTGGTCGAGCATGCGGTTGATGGCGTGGGCCACCGGGTCGGGCATGTCCCGGGTGGCGCCGTAGGCGTCGAAGCCCATCTTGCGGGCGATCTCGGCGCGCTTGCGCTCGCCCGCGCTGCGCCGCGGCGGCACCACCACCCCCGGGACCCCCACCACCGTGGCCCCCGCGGGCACGTCCTTGAGCACCACGGAGTTGGAGCCGATGCGGGCGCCGTCGCCGATGCGGATCGGCCCGAGGACCTTGGCCCCGGCGCCGACCACGACGTTGTTGCCGAGGGTCGGGTGGCGCTTGCCCTTCTCCCACGTGGTGCCGCCGAGCGTGACGCCGTGGTAGAGGGTGCAGTCGTCGCCGATCTCGGCCGTCTCGCCGATCACCACCCCCATCCCGTGGTCGATGAAGAAGCGCCGCCCGATGCGGGCCCCGGGATGGATCTCGATCCCCGTGAGCCAGCGCCCGATGTGGGAGACGAAGCGCCCCAGCCACTTGAGCCCGTGGTTCCAGAGCCAGTGGGCGAGGCGGTGGATGAGGATGGCGTGCAGCCCGGGGTAGGCCGTGACCACCTCGAGGACGCTGCGCGCCGCAGGGTCGCGCTCGAAGACGCAGCGGATGTCCTCTCGCAGCCTCTCCAGCATGATCCTGACTCTGCCGTTGGGGAATGGGGGACGTTAGCACATCGCCCCATCCGCCGTCACGGCGCCGGCCCGAGCAGGTGCGAGACGAGGCCGTCGGCGAGCTTGGGCTCGAACCAGGTGGACTTGGGCGGCATCACCTCGCCGCGGTCGGCCACCGCCATGAGGGCCTCCATGGGCGTCGGGTGCATGGAGAAGGCCACCGCCATCTCGCCGGCGTCGACGCGGCGCTCGAGCTCCGCGAGCCCCCGCACCCCGCCCACGAAGTCGATCCGCGCATCGCGGCGCGGGTCGCGGATCCCGAGCAGGGGCTCGAGGACGTGCTCCGAGAGCAGGCTCACGTCCAGGCGCCGGACCGGATCCTCCGGCAGCCGCGACGGATCCAGTGCGAGGCGGTACCAGCGCCCGTCGAGGTACATGCCGAAGGTGGCCGGCCGCTCGGGGGCCACCGGACGCTCCGCCGGTTCCACCCGCATGCGGCGGCGCAGCGCCTCCAGGAAGCCCTCCGGGGTGTGGCCGGCGAGATCGCGCACGACGCGGTTGTAGTCGAGGATGCGCATCTGCGCCGCAGGGAAGATGACGCCGAGGAAGCGCGCCCAAGGGGCCTCGGGGTCGTCCCCGTGGCGGCGGCGGCGCTCGGCCGCGACCCGGGCCGCGGCCGCCGAGCGGTGATGCCCGTCGGCGATGTAGAGGGCATCCAGCGCGTCGAGGGCCGCCTCCAGGGCCGCCACCCGCGCCGGGTCGGCGACCGGCCAGATCTGGTGGCGGACGCCGTCGTGGGGCGCGACCACGTCCACCTCGGGAGGGGCCGCCGCCACCTCCGCCACCAGCGCCTGCAGCGCGCCGCTTCCGCGATGCGCGAGCAGGACCGGGCCGGTCTGGGCGTCGAGGACGTCGATCTGGCGCGCGCGGTCGGCCTCCTTGTCCGGGCGGGTATGCTCGTGCCGGCGCACCCGCCCCGCCTCGTAGGCCGCCACCGAGACCGCGGCGACCACGCCCGTCTGCTCGTGGCCCTCCGCGGCCATGCGGTAGACGTACAGCCGCGGGGCGGGATCGCGCACCAGCACCCCCTCGCGCATCATCCGCGCCAGGTTCTCGGCGCCGCGCCGGTAGACCGCATCGTCATGGGGATCGGTGCCGGGCGGGAGGTCGATCTCCGGGCGCGAGATGTGCAGGAAGCTCCACGGGCGCCCGGCGGCGAGGGCACGCGCCTCCTCGGTCGAGACCACGTCGTAGGGCGGCGCGATGACCTCCGCCGCCCGCCCCGGCGCGGGGCGCAGCCCCGCAAAGGCCCTCGCAAGCCTCATCCCCGTCTCCCGCAGCCACGAAGGGCCCACATTGTAGCCGCCGGCCCGGTGGGGGGGCCAACGGCGCCCTCAGGCCATGGCCTCGAGGGCGGCGATGCGCTCCTCGATCGGCGGGTGGGTCATGAACAGCCGCGCCAGGCCCTGCCCCACGCGCCCGGAGATGCCGAAGGCCGCAAGCTGGTCGGGCAGCGGCTCGGCCTCGTGCTGGGCCGCCAGCCGCCGCAGCGCCGCGATCATGGGCGCGCGCCCGGCAAGGCGCGCCCCGCCCGCATCGGCCCGGAACTCGCGCCGGCGGGAGAACCAGAAGACGATGATGCTGGCGAGGATCCCCAGCACCACCTGCGCCACGAGGGTGGCGACGAAGAAGCCCGGGCCGTAGCCGCGCTCGTTGCGGAGGACCACCCGGTCGATGACGTGCCCGACCACGCGCGAGAGCACGATCACGAAGGTGTTGACCACCCCCTGGATGAGGGCCAGGGTGACCATGTCGCCGTTGGCGATGTGGCTGACCTCGTGGCCGAGCACCGCCTCCACCTCCTCCGGGCGCATGCCGCGCAGCAGCCCCGTGCTCACCGCCACGAGGGCGTGGTCGCGGTCCATACCGGTGGCGAAGGCGTTCATCTCGGCCCCCTCGTAGACGGCCACGTCCGGCGTGCCGATGCCCGCCTCGCGGGCAAGACGCCCCACCGTCTCCACCAGCCAGGCCTCGGTGGCGTCGGCCGGCTCCTCGATGACACGCAGCCCCATCATGTGGATCGCGGTCCACTTGGAGAGGGCGAGCGAGATGAACGAGCCGCCCATGCCCAGCAGGGCGGCGAAGACGAGCAGCGCCTCGAAGTCGATCCCGGCGCCCTGCTCGAGGATCCGGTCGACCCCGAGCAGGCGCAGCGACACGCTCATGACCAGGAGCACGGCCACGTTCGTGCCCAGGAAGAGCATCACACGCTTCATCGTTCCCTCCGTCTCGAGCGGCAGGACATCCCGTGCGGCCCCGCGGCGAACCGCCCCCACGGAGCCGATCATTGGAAACCGTCTCCTCGATAAAGTTCCCGCCGCGGGGGCACTTA
The DNA here is from genome assembly GCF_003751635.1 of Inmirania thermothiophila. Classification (NCBI taxonomy): domain Bacteria; kingdom Pseudomonadati; phylum Pseudomonadota; class Gammaproteobacteria; order Chromatiales; family Ectothiorhodospiraceae; genus Inmirania; species Inmirania thermothiophila. The sequence goes on along the minus strand of NZ_RJVI01000003.1, from coordinate 264,811 downwards.
CGGCGGAAGGCGGGTAGTATAGCCGGCGTGGAACGGCGCGTGCAGACGGGGGGCGCGCCGGTGCAGGGGGCCGCCGGCCTCCCTGATCACACCACCTCGAGGCGCTCCACGCGCTGGAAGCCGCGCGGCAGGGCCCGTCCCCGGCGCCCGCGCGGCCCCAGGTAGGGCTCGAGGTCGGCGAAGCCCAGGCGCAGGTGGCGCCTGCCGCAGTGCACGCGCAGGATGCGCCCCGGCCCCACCGCCGCCACCGCCACCATCCGCGCCGCACCGCCGCGGGGCAGGGCGAGGATGCGCTGCCCCTTGCCGCGGGCCATGCGCGGAAGCTCCGCCGCCGGGAAGGCCAGCAGGCGCCCATCCGACGAGGCCGCCACCACCAGATCGGCCTCCACGTCGGCGAGCGGCACCGCCGGCAGCGGCGAAGCACCTTCGGGCAGCGCCAGCACGGCGCGGCCGCCGCGCTGGCGCGGCTGCAGCGCGCCGAGGCGGGCGATGAAGCCGAAGCCTGCGTCGCAGGCAAGGAGCACCGCCTGCTCCTCCGGCCCCATGAGCACGGAGAGGAAGCGGGCCCCGTCCGGGGGCGAGACGCGCCCGCTGAGCGGCTCGCCCTGGCCGCGCGCCGAGGGCAGGACATGCGCCGGCACGGCGTAGACCCGCCCCGTGGAGTCGAGGAAGACGGCGACGTCGCTGCTGCGGCCGCGGGCGGCGGCGAGGAAGCCGTCGCCGGCACGGTAGGCGAGGGCCTCGGGATCCACCTCATGGCCCCTGGCGGCGCGCACCCAGCCCTTGCGCGAGAGCACGACGGTCACCGGCTCGCTGGGGACGAGGGCGCGCGGGTCGAGGGCGCGCGCCGGCCGGCGCTCCACGATGGGCGAGCGCCGTGCGTCGCCGTGCCGCTCGGCGTCGGCGGTAAGCTCCTCGGCGACGAGCGCCGAGAGCCGGGCCTCCGAGCCCAGCACCGCCTCGATCGTCTCGCGCTCGGCCTCGAGCGCGTCCTGCTCGGCGCGCAGCCGCATCTCCTCGAGCCGCGCCAGGTGGCGCAGCCGCAGCTCCAGGATGGCCTCGGCCTGGGCGTCGGTGAGGCCGAAGCGGGCCATGAGCACCGGCTTGGGCTCGTCCTCGCGGCGGATGATCTCGATCACCTCGTCGATGTGGAGGTAGGCGATGCGCAGCCCCTCGAGGACGTGGAGGCGCTCGCGCACGCGGCCGAGGCGGTGCTCGAGGCGGCGGCGCACGGTGGCGCGCCGGAAGTCGAGCCACTCCAGCAGCAGCTCCGGCAGCGGCCGCACGCCGGGGCGGCCGTCGAGGCCGATGAGGTTGAGGTTGACGCGGTAGCTGCGCTCGAGATCGGTGGTGGCGAAGAGGTGGGCCATGACCGCCTCGGCATCGACGCGGCGCGAGCGCAGGGTCAGGACCAGCCGTGTCGGGTTCTCGTGGTCGGACTCGTCGCGCAGGTCCTCCACCATGGGCAGCCGCTTCGCCTGCATCTCGCGCGCGATCTGCTCCAGCACCCGCGCCCCCGAGACCTGATAGGGCAGGGCGGTGATCACGATCTCGGCCCCGTCCTGCTCCCAGCGCGCCCGTGCGCGCAGGGTGCCCGATCCGGTCTCGTAGATGCGCGCGAGCTCCTCGCGCGGGGTGACGATCTCGGCCTCGGTGGGAAAGTCGGGGCCGGGCAGCCGCGCCATGATCTCCTCGATGGAGGCCTCGGGCCGCTCCAGCAGCAGCAGGCAGGCCGCCACCACCTCCCTCAGGTTGTGGGGCGGGATGTCCGTGGCCATGCCGACGGCGATCCCGGTGGTGCCGTTGAGGAGCACGTTGGGGACCCGCGCCGGGAGCACCGCCGGCTCCTCGAGGGTGCCGTCGAAGTTGGGCACCCAGTCCGTCGTGCCCTGCCCCAGCTCCTCCAGGAGCAGCCTTGCGTAGGGGGTCAGCCGCGCCTCGGTGTAGCGCATGGCGGCGAACGACTTGGGGTCGTCCGGCGAGCCCCAGTTGCCCTGGCCGTCGATGAGCGGGTAGCGGCAGGAGAAGGGCTGGGCCATGAGGACCATGGCCTCGTAGCAGGCCGCATCCCCGTGCGGGTGGTACTTGCCGAGGACGTCGCCGACGGTGCGCGCCGCCTTCTTGGGCTTGGCGCCGGGGCCGAGGCCGAGCTCCGACATGGCGTAGACGATGCGCCGCTGGACCGGCTTGAGGCCGTCGCCGATGTGCGGCAAGGCGCGGTCGAGGACCACGTACATGGCGTAGTCGAGATAGGCCCGCTCGGCGAACTGGCGGATGGGCAGGCTCTCCATGGCGGTCTCCTCGCGCGGTCCGGGCCCGATCACCGGATGCGGGCGAGATTGCCCCTCGCCTCGAGCCAGGCGCGCCGATCGGCGGCCCGCCGCCGGGCGAGCAGCAGGTCCAGCAGCTCGCCGTCGTCGTCGCCGGGCGAGAGGGTCAGGCGCACGAGCCGGCGGGTGTCCGGATCCATGGTGGTCTCGCGCAGCTGCATCGGATTCATCTCCCCGAGCCCCTTGAAGCGCGTCACCGTCACCCGGCCGCGGCGGCCCTCGGCGGCGATGCGGTCGAGGATCCCCTGGCGCTCCTCGTCGTCGAGGGCGTAGTAGACGTCCTTGCCCACGTCGATGCGGTAGAGGGGCGGCATCGCCACGTAGACGTGCCCGGCCGCGACCAGGGGCCGGAAGTGGCGCAGGAACAGCGCGCACAGCAGGGTCGCGATGTGGTTGCCGTCGGAGTCGGCGTCGGCGAGGATACAGACCTTGCCGTAGCGCAGCCCGTCGAGCCGGTCCGAGCCCGGATCGACGCCGATGGCCACCGCGATGTCGTGCACCTCCTGCGAGGCCAGCACCTGCTCGGGCGCCACCTCCCAGGTGTTGAGGATCTTCCCCCGCAGCGGCAGCACGGCCTGGAACTGGCGGTCGCGGGCCTGACGGGCCGAGCCGCCGGCCGAGTCGCCCTCCACCAGGAAGAGCTCGGTGCGGGCGGGGTCCTGGAGGGTGCAGTCGGCCAGCTTCCCGGGCAGCGCCGGGCCGCCGGTGACGCGCTTGCGCTCCACCTTGCGCGCGGCGCGGAGGCGGCGCTGGGCCTCGGCGATGGCGAGCTGCGCGATGGCCTCCCCGGCCTGCGGGTGCTGGTGCAGCCAGAGGCTGAAGGCGTCCTTGACCACGCCGGCGACGAACGCCGCGCAGGCCCGCGAGGTCAGCCGCTCCTTGGTCTGGCCCGAGAACTGCGGCTCCGCGAGCCGGACCGAGAGCACGTAGGCGAGCCGGTCCCAGACGTCATCGGGGGCGAGGCGCACCCCGCGCGGGAGCAGCCCGCGCAGGTCGCAGAACTCCCGCAGGGCCTCGGTCAGCCCCGTGCGCAGGCCGTTGACGTGGGTGCCCCCCTGGGGCGTCGGGACGAGGTTGACGTAGCTCTCGGCCACCGGCTCCCCGCCCTCGGGAAGCCAGGCCAGGGCCCAGTCCACCGCCTCCTCCTCGGCGGCGAAGCTGCCGGTGAAGGGCTCGGCGGGCAGGCGCGGCGCCGCCCCCAGCGCGGCCGCGAGATACCCGGCGAGCCCCGCCTCGTAGCGCCAGGTCTCGCGCGTGCCGGCGCGGCGATCCTCCAGATGCACCGCAAGACCCGGCAGCAGCACCGCCTTGGCGCGCAGCAGATGGCGCAGGCGCGGCAGCGAGAAGCGCGGGCTGTCGAAGTGGCGCGGCTCGGGCCAGAAGCGCAGGCGCGTGCCGGTGCGCCGGCGCGGCACCTCGCCGGTGCGCTCCAGGGGCCCCAGGGGCTCGCCGTGCGCGAAGGCCATGTGGTGCTCGGCCCCGTCGCGCCAGACCCAGACCTCGAGGCGGCGCGAGAGGGCGTTCACCACCGAGACGCCGACCCCGTGCAGCCCCCCCGAGAAGCGGTAGTTCTTGCGGGAGAACTTGCCCCCGGCGTGGAGGCGCGTGAGGATCACCTCCACCCCCGGACGCCCCTCCTCGGGGTGGACGTCCACGGGCATGCCGCGGCCGTCGTCGATCACCTCCAGCGACTCGTCCTCGTGGAGGATCACCGTGATCTCGCGGGCGTGGCCCTCGATGGCCTCGTCCACCGCGTTGTCGATGACCTCCTGGGCGAGGTGATCCGGGCGCGCGGTGTCGGTGTACATGCCGGGGCGGCGGCGGACCGGCTCGAGCCCCGTGAGCACCTCGATGGAGGCGGCGTCGTAGACGCTGCTCATGGCGCCCCCCGCACGGCCTCGGCGCCGAGCCGGCGCAGGATCTCGGCCCGCGGCCGCGGCCGCCCCCGCTGGTCGCAGAAGTGGCGGCGGTAGAGCACCACGCGATGGCCGGCGCCGCGCGCGACGCGATGCCAGCCTTCCCCCGGGTAGCGGCGCCACCGCCCATCGGGCGCCAGGTAGGCGTAGAGGGTGTAGCGGGCGTCGCCGCAGCGGATGCCCTCGAAGACCACGTTGCGCGCCGAGCCGCTCGGCAGCGCCACCACGTAGCGCACGACGCCGTCCCCGCCCACGGCGAGGCTCTCCGGCGCGATGGCGTAGCGCAGGACGGCGCGGTCGCGCACCTCGAGCTCGATCCACTGTCCCGGCACCCCCGCCGGGAGGGGCACCGGCGCCGCGGCGGCCGGCAGGGCCGCGGCGCCGACGACGAGCGCGGGGAGGATGCTCCCGTTCATGGGGGCGCTAGTCTAGCCGCATCGGGGGCGCGGCACGAACGCCCCCGCGGCTCAGGCGGGGGGGTCGAGATCCTCGGCCAGGGAGGCCCGCACCGGCTCCGGCAGGGACTCCACGGCGTGGCGGTAGGCGGGGTGGTCGATGCCGAGGGCGACGTCGGCACCGGCGCGCACCGCGCGCACCATCTCCGGGGTGAGCTCGAAGCGCAGGAAGTGCACCGCCGAGGTCTTCTCGCCGGTGTCGCGCTGCAGGTCCTCGTCGGCGACGGCGTAGACCGGCGGGAAGCCGGCCACCCGCACCCAGACCCGGTCCTCGATCCCCACGAGACGGGCGAGCTCGCGCCGGCGCACCGCGGGATCGTCGAACTCGATCATGAGGGTGGCCTTCCAGTTGTGCCCGTCCGGGATCAGCGGGTTGTAGACGGCGAGCTCGGCCTCGATCTCGGCCGGCTCGAAGATGCGCTCGGCGCGCAGCATCTCCTGCACCTGGTAGCGCATGGTGAGCCGGTCCTCGAAGTGCAGGGTCACGTGCGGCCCCACCGGGACGCGGCGGCGCCGCTTGTGGGCCATGACCTCGGCGCGCAGCCGCGGCCTCGCCTCGGCGTAGCGCTCGAGCGGCAACAGGTCGTCGCGGGTGAGCTTCTCCATCGGTCCCTCCCTCAGATGCCGTAGGCCCGCCGCAGCAGCGTCATCGGATGCACCGGGCTCGAGCCGTCGCCGAGCCCGCTGCCGATCTGCCGCCCGGCCATGGGGCAGTCGCTGGCGTAGTGCTCGGCCCGGGCGCGGCGCACGCGCTCGAAGACCGGGCGGCCGATGCGCATGCTGGTCTCGTGGTACTCGCGCTTGACCGCGTAGGTGCCGTCGTGCCCGGAGCAGCGCTCGATGACCTCGATCTCGGTCCCGGGCACGAGGGCGAGCACGTCGCGCGTCTTCAGGCCGATGTTCTGCACCCGCAGGTGGCAGGGCACGTGGTAGGCGATGCGTCCCAGCGGGTTGCGGAAGTCGGTGCGCAGCAGCCCCTCGCGGTGGCGCAGCCACAGGTACTCGAAGGGGTCGAAGAAGGCCTGCGCGACGCGCGCCACGCGCTCGTCCCCGGGCAGCAGCAGAGGCAGCTCGCGCCGGAACAGGAGGACGCAGGAAGGCACCGGCGCCACCACGTCCCAGCCCGCCTCCACCAGGGGCAGCAGCTGCGGCAGGTTGATCTCGGCCAGCCGCACCACCTCCTCGAGGTCGCCGAGCTCCATGCGCGGCATGCCGCAGCAGCGTTCGCGCCGCGTCAGGGTCACCGGGATGCCGTTGTGGCGGAACACGGCGGCCAGGTCCTCGCCGATCTCCGGCTCGTTGCGGTTGCCGTAGCAGGTGGCGAAGAGGACCACGCGCCCGCGGGTGCGCCCGGCGGGGCGTGCCTCGGCGTCCTCGGCGTCGGCGGCGAGGCGCCGCCGCAGGGGACGGGCGCGGTAGGGCGGCAGCGCGGCGTCGCGGTGCACGCCGAGGACCCGCTCCATGAGGGCGCGCGCGAGGGGGCTGCGGTTGGCGCGGTTGACCGCCTCCACCACCACGGGGATGCCGGCGAGCCGCCCGACCGCGTCGGTGGCGGTGAGGATGCGGTCGCGAAGGCGCACCCGCCCCTGGCGCAGCCGCACCGCCTTGGCCCGCAGCATCAGGTGCGGGAAGTCGATGTCGAAGGGGTGCGGCGGCACGTAAGGGCACTTGGTCTGGAAGCAGAGATCGCAGAGGTAGCAATGCTCGGCCACCTGCCAGTAGACCTCGCGCGGCAGGTCCTCGGGCTCGCCGCTCTCGCCGGCGTCGATGGCGTCGAACAGGGTGGGGAAGGCGTTGCAGAGGCTGAAGCACCGCCGGCACCCGTGGCAGACCTCGAACACGCGCGCCATCTCGGCGAGCAGCGCCTCCTCGTCATGGAAGGCCGGGTCCCGCCACGCCAGCGGCCGGCGCTGCGGCGCCCGCGTGCCGCCCTCCTCCACCCGACCCCTGCGCTCCGTCTCCTCCGCCATCGCGCCGTCCTCCGTCTCGTCCCGCACCCGCACCGGGGGGCGACGCGCGCCCCCCGGCCGCCTCAGCCGGCGTCGGCCTGCAGCTCCTCGAGCGCCTTCTGGAAGCGCCGGGCGTGGGAGCGCTCGGCCTTGGCGAGGGTCTCGAACCAGTCGGCGATCTCGTCGAAGCCCTCCTCGCGGGCGGTCCGCGCCATCCCCGGGTACATGTCCGTGTACTCGTAGGTCTCGCCCGCGATGGCGGCCTTGAGGTTGGCCACGGTGTCGCCGATGGGCTCGCCGGTGGCGGGATCGCCCACCTGCTCCAGGTACTCCAGGTGGCCGTGGGCGTGGCCGGTCTCGCCCTCGGCGGTGGAGCGGAACAGGGCGGCGACGTCGTTGTAGCCCTCCACGTCGGCCTTGGCGGCGAAGTAGAGGTAGCGGCGGTTGGCCTGGGACTCGCCGGCGAAGGCGGCCTTGAGGTTCTCGTGGGTCTTGCTGTTCTTGAGCTCCATGGGCTCGTCCTCCTCGCGATGGGATCCGATGCGGGAGCAGGGGCGCCCCCGCAGGACAGTTTAGACTTGGTCCAGGTCATGTCAAGGACGTTTGACCGCCTGCCCGCCCTGTTCTACCGTGAGCCCGCTGCGGATCCTGCGGGGGAGGGCAAGGTGTCGGAACCGTCGAGCTTCGAGGCGGCGATGGCCGAGCTGGAGGAGCTGGTGGCCCGGCTCGAGCAGGGGGAGCTGGGGCTGGAGGAGTCGCTGGCGCTGTTCGAGCGCGGCGTGCGCCTGGCCCGGCAGTGCGAGCAGGTCCTCGAGCAGGCCGAGCAGAAGGTGGAGCTGCTGCTGAGCGAGGAGGGGCGGCCGGAGCCGGAGCCCGAAGAGGCGGCCGCGCGGGGGGACGATGACGACGGTGCGGTTTGAGCCGCTTCTGTCGCGCTGGCGAAGGCGCGTCGAGGCGGCGCTGGAGCAGGCCCTGCCCCCGGCCACGATCCATCCGGCGACGCTGCACGAGGCCATGCGCTACGCCGCCCTCGGCGGCGGCAAGCGCCTGCGCCCGATCCTGGTCTACGCGGCAGGGGGCGTGCTCGGCGCCGACGAGGCCCTGCTGGATGCGCCGGCGGCGGCGGTGGAGCTCATCCACGCCTATTCCCTGGTCCACGACGACCTGCCGGCGATGGACGACGACGACCTGCGCCGGGGCCGCCCCACCTGCCACAAGGTCTACGGCGAGGCCATGGCCCTGCTCGCGGGCGATGCGCTGCAGACACGCGCCTTCGAGGTCCTGGCCACGGCCCCGGGCCTCGACGGCGAGCGCCGGGCGGCGCTGGTGGCGGAGCTGGCGAGGGCGGCGGGCTCGCGCGGCATGGCGGGGGGCCAGGCCATCGACCTCGCCGCCACCGGGCGCACCCTCGGCATCGCGGAACTCGAGGACATGCACATCCACAAGACCGGCGCCCTCATCCGCGCCTGCGTGCGCATGGCCGCGGTGGTGGCCGGCGACGGGCCCGAGGCGGCCCGCCTCGACCACTACGCCAAGTGCCTGGGACTCGCCTTCCAGATCCGCGACGACATCCTCGACGAGGAGGGCGAGCCAGAGGTCATGGGCAAGGCCCGCGGCGCCGATCGCGCCCGCGGCAAGCCCACCTACCCGGCGCTGCTGGGGCTGGAGGAGGCGCGCCGGACGGCGCGGGCGCTGGCCGACGAGGCGCGGCAGACCCTCGCCCCCCTCGGCGAACGCGCCGCCGTCCTGGCATGGCTCGCCGACCACGCGGTGGAGCGCCTCGCCTGAGCGCCACCGAAGCCCCCCGCATGGGTGGGTTTATAATCCCGTCGCCGCGGGCTAACCTTGGCGGCCCCGCGTCCGGCCGCGGGCACCGTCAGGACGGGTACCGATCATGAGCGACTCCAGCCGCGACGCCGGCATCGCCGACGTTCAGTCCAGCCACGATACCCGGCGCATCCCCATCGACCGCGTCGGCATCAAGGACATCCGCCACCCGGTGCGGGTGCGCGACCGCAGCGACGGCGAGCAGCACACCGTCGCCAGCTTCGACATGTACGTGAACCTGCCCCACAACTTCAAGGGCACGCACATGTCGCGCTTCGTCGAGATCCTCAACCGCCACGAGCGCGAGATCTCGGTGGACTCCATCCGCGACATGCTCTGCGAGATGGTGCAGGTGCTCGAGGCCGAGGCCGGGCACATCGAGATGCGCTTCCCCTACTTCGTCAACAAGCGCGCCCCCGTCACCGGCGTCGAGAGCCTCATGGATTACGACGTGACGCTCACCGCGGAGCTGCTGGACGGGCAGGTGCGCACCTGGATCCAGGTGGTGGTGCCGGTGACCAGCCTCTGCCCCTGCTCCAAGGAGATCTCCGACCGCGGCGCCCACAACCAGCGCTCCCACGTCACCGTGCGGGTGCGCACGCGCGGCTTCGTCTGGATCGAGGAGCTCATCGAGCTGGTGGAGCAGGAGGCCTCGTGCGAGCTCTTCGGGCTGCTCAAGCGCCCCGACGAGAAGTACGTCACCGAGCGGGCCTACGACAACCCGAAGTTCGTCGAGGACATGGTGCGCGACGTCGCCGCCCGCCTCAACGCCGACGACCGCATCGCCGCCTACGTGGTGGAGTCGGAGAACTTCGAGTCCATCCACAACCATTCGGCCTACGCCATGATCGACCGCGACAAGGAGGCGGAGCCGCCCTGCTGAGGGGCGGCCCCGGCACGGCGTGGGCACGGTCTGCATCCTCCGCCACGTGGACTGCGAGGGGCCCGGCTACCTCGCGGAGTTCCTCGACCGCAACGGCATCCCCTGGAAACTGGTGGCGCTGGACCAGGGCGAGCCCGTCCCCGGCGGGCTCGAGGGCATCGCCGGCCTCGTCCTCATGGGCGGCCCCATGAGCGTCAACGACTCGCTGCCCTGGATCGAGCCGGAGCTTGCGCTCATCCGCGAGGCGGTGGCGCGCGGGCTGCCGGTGCTGGGCCACTGCCTCGGCGGCCAGCTCATCGCCAAGGCGCTGGGCGGGCAGGTCAAGGCGAATCCGGTGCGCGAGATCGGCTGGCATCCGGTGGAGGTGATCGATCGCGAGGCCGCCGCGCCCTGGCTCGGCGACGACCCCGGGCCGTTCGAGGTCTTCCACTGGCACGGCGAGACCTTCACCCCGCCGCCGGCGGCGCGCCCCTTCCTCGCCAGCCGCTGGTGTGCGCAGCAGGCCTTCAGCCTCGGCAGCGCCCTGGCGCTGCAGTTCCACGTGGAGATGACCGAGGAGCTGGTGCGCACGTGGGCGCAGCGCTACGCCCACGAGCTCATCCCCTCCCCCTCGGTGCAGGACGCCGACGCCATGTGCCGCGGCCTCGAGGCCCGCATCCGGGCGCTGCACCGGCTCGCCGACCGCATCTACGGCCGCTGGATCACCGGCCTGGGGGGAACGTCGCCATGAGCGACCGGATCGAGGTGGAGACGCCCGCCCATCAGGCCCTCGTGCCCATCACCCGCGCCGTCCAGGCCCGGATCGAGGCGCTGGGGCTGCGCGAGGGCGCGGTGCACCTCTTCTGCGAGCACACCACCTGCGGCCTCCTCGTCAACGAGAACGCCGACCCGGACGTCGCCCGCGACCTCATCGCGCGCCTCGAGCGGCTCGTCCCCTGGGACGACCCCCGCGACCGGCACGCCGAGGGCAACACCGCGGCCCACCTGCGGGCGGTCCTGGTGGGGTGCGACCTCACGATCCCGGTGCGGCAGGGCCGCCTCGCCCTCGGCACCTGGCAGGGCATCTTCCTCGCCGAGTTCGACGGCCCGCGCCGCCGCCGCATCCGCCTGACGCCGCTGCCGCCCCCGACCCGCTGAGGCCGGGCGGTTCAGGCCTCGCCCACCAGGCTGATCCGGATGGGGTCGCCGTCGCGGATGGTGCGCAACCGCTCCAGGTGACCCTCCACCCGTCCCAGCACGGTGCAGGCCGAGGCCAGGCGGCACTCGCCGTGCTCGGCGATGGGGGTGGGGCCGTAGGGAATGGCCAGGGCGCGCCCCTCCGGCCAGTAGCAGACCGTGCCCGGCTCCACCACCTCGCGCGCCCCGGGCTCGGGCTCGGCGCGCATCGGAACCTCGAAGTAGACCTCCTCGCCCCACGTCTGGGCCGTGGTCCGGTGCGGCAGCGACTTGTAGAGCCGGCGCGCCGTCGGCGTATCGGCGAGGCGGACCACCACCTGCCCCCTGGGCCATGCGACACGGATGCGCATCCTCTCCCCTCCCGTTACGGTAAGCCTGCCTATGCCCTCTGCGCCACCGCGGCTATCCCATCCGGAGGACGGCGCCGGACGGGATCCGCACCCATCGGATGATAGAATGCCGGCCGCCCGGGCGGAAACGGGCTTCGGAGCAGGGGGACGAAGCGGGCGGATGAAGACGGCGCACTACGACGCAGTGGTGATCGGAAGCGGCCCCGGGGGCGAGGGGGCCGCCCTGACCCTGGCCCAGCACGGACTCTCCGTGGCACTGGTGGAGCGAAGCCCCCGGGTGGGCGGCAACTGCACCCACCGCGGCACCATCCCCAGCAAGGTCCTGCGCCATGCCGTGCAGCAGTTCAGCGAGCTGCGCCACAGCGCCCTCTGCCAGGGGGCGTTGCCGCGCCTGCGACCCGACTACCCGACGATGCTCGGCCAGGCGCAGCAGGTCATCGCGCAGCAGGTCCGGGTCCGCCGCCAGGCCTACGATCGCGCCGGTGTCGTCGTGATCACCGGCGAGGCCCGCTTCGTCGACAGCCACACCCTCGAGGTCCGCGAACCGGAGGGGCTGCGCAAGCAGCTCAACGCCGAGCGCTTCGTCGTGGCCACCGGCTCGCGCCCCTATCGTCCCGAGGACGTGGACTTCGCCCACCCGCGCATCCTCGACAGCGACACCGTCCTCGATCTGCGCGAGACACCCCGCTCCATCACCATCTACGGTGCCGGTGTCATCGGCTGCGAGTACGCCTCCATCTTCGCCGGCCTCGACGTCACCGTGAACCTGGTGAACACGCGCGAGCGGCTCCTGTCCTATCTCGACGACGAGATCACCGACGCCCTCAGCTACCACCTGCGCACGCAGGGGGTGGTCCTCTTCCACAATGAGAGCTACGAGCGCGTCACCGCCGACGGGGACGGCGTCGCCCTCGAGCTGCGCTCCGGCAAGGTCATCAAGAGCGACTACTTCCTCTGGGCCAACGGGCGGACCGGCAACACCGCAGGGCTCGGCCTGGAGGAGCTCGGCATCGCCGTCAACCATCGGGGCCAGGTGGAGGTGAACGAATATTTCCAGACCGCGCAGCCCCACATCTACGCCGTCGGCGACGTCGTCGGCTTCCCCGCGCTTGCCAGCGCAAGCTACGACCAGGGCCGCTTCGCCGCCCAGCACATCATCAACGGCGTCACCGACTTCCGCCTCGTCGAGGACATCCCCACCGGCATCTACACCAACCCCGAGATCAGCTCCCTCGGCCGCACCGAACGGGAGCTCACGGAGCAGCGGGTCCCCTACGGCATCGGCCGCGCCACCTTCGAGAACCTGGCCCGCGCCCAGATCACCGGCTACACCGTCGGGGTCCTCAAGATCCTCTTCCACCGCGAGACCCTGGAGATCCTGGGCATCCACTGCTTCGGCCACCAGGCCGCGGAGATCATCCACAT
>NZ_RJVI01000003.1:0-245000 GCF_003751635.1 Inmirania thermothiophila | reverse complement strand
GTCCCGCCCGGAACACCAAAGGGCGCCCATGCTAAGGCCCGCCGCGGGGTGCGACAAGGTTCATTGACCGCGGCCGCGGCCCCTCGCTAAGGTAGCCGCGAGACTGCGACGGGGGGGTGGCGGTGAGGCCATCGGCACGATCCATGCACCGGACGGGGCGGCTGCTCGTGAGCGCGGCGGGCGCAAGCCTGGCCGCGGCGCTCCTCGTCACGGGGGTCTCCGGCGCCGAGGGCGAGGCGGTGCACGAGGCCGGCCCCGTGGTCCTGCCCCTGGCGCTGCCGGCACCCTCCCCGGTCCCCGCCCAGCCTGCGGCCCCGCAGACCCCGGAGCGGCCCGGCACGGTGCTCACGGTGCGCGGCGGCGACAGCCTCTGGTCGCTCCTTCGCCGCGCCGACGTGCCGGCGGCCACCATCACCGCCCTCGCCCGCCTGCCGGAGGCGGCGCCGCTGAAGCGGCTGCGCCCGGGCGAGCGCCTCGAGCTGGGCCTTCGCGACGGCGAGCTGGAGCGGCTTCGCTACGCCCTCGACGAGGCCCGCACGCTGGTGGTGGGCCGCGCCGCCGACGGCGCCCTCTCGGCGCAGGTGACGGAGGTCCCGCTCGAGATCCGGCTCGCCCGCGCCCAGGGGACGGTGCGCAGCTCCCTCTACGAGGCGGCGCTCGCGGCGGGCCTGAGCGAGCGGCTGACCCTGCGGCTGGCCGAGATCTTCGGCTGGGACATCGACTTCGCCCTCGACATCCGCGAGGGCGACCGCTTCGCGGTCATCTACGAGCAGGTCTACCGGGACGGGGGCTACCTGCGCGACGGCGACATCGTCGCCGCCGAGTTCGTCAACCGCGGCGAGCGCTTCCGCGCCGTGCGCTACACCACCCCCGACGGGCGCACCGACTACTACGACCCCGCCGGGCGGAGCCTGCGCAAGGCCTTCCTGCGGGCGCCGGTGGACTTCCGCCGCATCACCTCCCGCTTCCAGGCCGAGCGCTACCACCCGGTGCTCGGGGTGCGCCGCCCGCACCGCGGCGTCGACTATGCCGCGGCCATCGGCACCCCGATCCGCGCCACCGGGGACGGCCGCGTGGAGTTCGCAGGCTGGAAGGGGGGCTACGGCAAGACCGTGATCCTGCGCCACGGCGCCACCTACACCACCCTCTACGCCCACATGTCGCGCATCGCCCGCGGCATCCGCGCCGGGCGCCGCGTGCGCCAGGGCCAGGTCATCGGCTACGTGGGGCGCACAGGGCTCGCCACCGGCCCCCACCTGCACTACGAGTTCCGCGTCAACGGCGTGCACCGCAACCCCCTCACGGTGCCGCTGCCGCAGGCGGAGCCGCTGCCGGCCGCGCTGCGGGCGGACTTCGAGCGCGTCGCGGCCCCGCTGCTGGCGCAGCTCGACCTCCTCGAGCGCTTCGCGGTGGCCCTCGCCGAGCGCTGATGCGGCGCCGCCCGGCCCTCTATCTCGGTCTCGTCTCGGGCACCAGCATGGACGGCATCGACGCCGCCGTGGTCGGCTTCGCCGGCGGACGGGTGCGCGTGGTCGAGGCGCGCACCACGCCCTGGCCGCCCGACCTTGCGGCGCGGCTGCGCGCGGCCGCCGCAGGACGCATCGACCTCGACGAGCTGGGCCGGCTCGACCGCCTCGTCGGCCGGCACCTGGCCGAGGCCGCCGCGCCGCTTCTCGCCCGCCATCCCGTGCGCGCCATCGGCAGCCACGGCCAGACCCTGCGCCACCGCCCCGACGCCGACCCGCCCTTCACGCTGCAGATCGGCGATCCGGCGACGTTGGCCGAGCGCACCGGGGTGACCACGGTGGCGGACTTCCGCCGCCGCGACGTCGCCGCCGGCGGCGAGGGCGCCCCCCTCACCCCGGCCTTCCACCGCTACGCCTTCCGCCGCCACGCGCCGGTGGCGGTGCTCAACCTCGGCGGCATCGCCAACGTCACCCTCATCGACGGCGACGGGGAGGTGCGCGCCGCCTTCGACACCGGCCCCGGCAACGGCCTCCTCGACCACTGGGCCCGCACCCGCCTCGGCGCCCCCTGCGACCGCGACGGCGCCGCCGCGGCGCGCGGGCGGGTGCAGCCGGCGCTCCTGGAGGCGCTGCTCGCCCACCCCTACTTCGGGCGCCCGCCGCCCAAGAGCACGGGCCCCGAGGTGCTGGGGCCGGAGTGGCTGGAGGGGCTGCTCCGCGGCCGGCCGGAGCCTGCACCGGAGGACGGCGCCGCAACCCTCGCCGAGCTCACCGCCTGGAGCGCCGCCGTGGCCGTGCGCGCGCACCTGCCCGAGGCGCGGCGCATCCTCGTCTGCGGCGGCGGCGCCCACAACCGGCATCTGCTGGCCCGCCTCGCCGCCCACGCCGCGCCCGTACCCGTGGCCACGACGGCGGCCGCCGGGCTCGACCCGGACTGGGTGGAGGCGGCCGCCTTCGCCTGGCTTGCGCGCGAGACGCTGGCGAGCCGAAGCGGCAGCCTGCCCGTGGCCACGGGCGCGGCGCGGGCCGCCGTCCTCGGCGGGATCTGGCCCGGGCGCGGCGGGCTCAGACGGTGAAGGAGGAGCCGCAGCCGCAGGTGGTGGCGGCGTTGGGGTTGCGCACCACGAACTGCGCCCCCTGCAGGCTCTCCACGTAGTCGATCTCCGCCCCCTGCAGGTACTGCAGGCTCATGGGGTCGACGAGAAGCACGACGCCGTCGCGCTCGATGCGCGTGTCGTCCGCCGCCGCCTGCTCCTCGAAGGTGAAGCCGTACTGGAAGCCGGCGCAGCCGCCGCCGGTGATGTAGACGCGCAGCATCAGATCGCCGCGCCCCTCCTCCTCCATGAGCCGGCGCACCTTGCGCACGGCGCTGTCGCTGAGCTGCACCGGGACCTCGCCGCTCATCGCCTCGACACCTCCTGCACGGGCCTCCGAACCGCGGAACGCATGCGCCCCAGTATCCCGTTCCCGAGCGGAACGGTCAACGATCACCGGGCGCTTCCTCGGCCGCCTCCGCGCGCTCGCGCCCGTCGGTGAGGGCCCCGGCGGGACCGCCCGCCGGGGCGTGGACGAGGCTGCCGTTGACCTCGGCGCCTGCGGCCATCTCGATCACGCCGTAGTAGACGTTGCCGCTGACCCGGGCCTTGGGCGCGAGCTCAATGTGCTCGCCGGCGTGGACGTCGCCGAGGACGGTGCCGTTGAGGACCACCACCGGGACCCGGACCTCCCCCTCGATCCGCCCCTCCTCGCTCACCGTGAGCATGGCCTCCGCGCCCTCCTCGGCCACGATGTTGCCGCTCACCACGCCGTCGACGTGCAACCCGCCGCGGAAGCGCACATCGCCCACCACCGTGGTGCCGCGCCCGATCAGGGTCGTGACGCGGACCGCCCGCCGCCTTCTCCTACCCCACATGGCTCTAGCCTCCCTCCGCCGCCGGCCAGGGCAGCTCCTTGGTCACCCCCTCGGCGCCCCGGCCCGCGGGCACCAGCTCGATGCGCACCCGCTCCGGCACGAATCCGTCCGGAAGGCGCAGGGTGCCGCGAAGCTCCTGGAAGTGGCGGAAGCGGAAACGCACCGTCGCCTCCGGCCCCAGCGCCGCCGGCGCGAGCACCCGCCGGCCCGCCCCGTCCCGCCCGCTCACGCCGATGCGGGCCTCGCCCACCACCGCCTCCGCCTCCCCCCGCGGCGCCCGCGCCAGGATCAAGCGGTAGGGGCGGGCGCCGTCCGCGCGCGGCGCCAGCACCCGGAAGCTTCGCACCCCAAGCCCGCCATCCTCGTCGCCCGGGGCCACCACGCCGCGATAGAAGGCGAGCTCCTCCCGCAGCTCCGCCACCTCCTCCTGCAGCGCCCGGATGCGCTCGCGCGCCCGCGCCACCGCCTCACGGTCCACCTGGGCCGCACGCTCCGCCGCCGCAAGGCGCATCTCCAGCTCCCGCCGCAGCGCGGCCTCGTCTGCATCGACCTGCTTCCCCGCCGCCTCGCGCCCCGGCGCCTCGGCCCGCCCCGGCCCGCGGCAGCCGATCCACAGCGCCGCCCCCGCCAGCGCCGCCGCCGCGAGCGCACCGACGACGTAGCGGCCGGGGCCGGGGCGGCGGCGGACCTCCCAGCGCGGCGGCGCAGCCACGAGCTAAGGCATGAGGGCCGGCTGGTCGAGGCCCGCCCGCTCGTCCAGCCCGAACATGAGGTTCATGTTCTGCACCGCCTGCCCCGCTGCGCCCTTGACCAGGTTGTCGATGACGGCGCACACCACCACCGTGTCGCCGCCCCCGGGGCGGTGCACGGCGATGCGGCAGACATTGGCCCCGCGCACGCTCCGCGTCTCCGGGTGCGACCCCGCCGGCATCACGTCCACGAAGGGCTCGCCGGCGTAGCGGGATGCGTAGAGCTCCTGGAGGTCGACGTCGCGCGCGGTCAGGCGCGCGTAGAGGGTGGCGTGGATGCCCCGGATCATGGGCGCGAGATGCGGCACGAAGGTCAGCCCCACCTCGCCGCCCGCCGCCGCCGCGAGCCCCTGGCGGATCTCGGGCCAGTGCCTGTGCCCGGCCACGGCATAGGCCTTCATGCTGTCGGCGGCCTCCGCGAGCAGGATGTCCACGCGCGCGCCGCGGCCGGCGCCGCTCACCCCCGACTTGCAGTCGGCCACGAGCCAGGCCGGGTCCACGACCCCGGCCTCCAGCAGGGGCAGGAAGCCGAGCTGCACCGCGGTCGGGTAGCAGCCCGGGTTGGCCACCAGGCGTGCCGTGCGGATGCGCTCGCGCGCCACCTCCGGGAGACCGTAGACGGCCTCGGCGAGCAGCCCGGGGCAGGCGTGCTCGCGGCCGTACCACCGCGCCCACTCGGCGGCGTCGCGCAGGCGGAAGTCGGCGGCAAGGTCGATGACCCGCACCCCCGCATCCAGCAGCGCCGGCGCCATCTCCATGGCGGTGCCGTTGGGGGTGGCGAAGAAGACCAGGTCGCAGGCGGCAAGGCGCTCCGTCTCCGGCGCCTCGTAGCGCAGGTCCACGAACCCGCGCAGGCTGGGGAAGACCTCGGCCACGGCCCGCCCCGCCTCGCCCCGCGAGGTCACGGTCCGAAGCCGCACCTCGGGGTGGCGCGCAAGGAGCCGCAGAAGCTCCACCCCCGTATAGCCCGTGGCCCCGACGACGCCCACCTGGATCACGCCGCTCACCCCCTGGGTTCTCCGAAGGGCGCCAGTATATCGGGCCGCGCGCGGCGCGGCAGCGTCATCCCCCCGGAAACGAAAAGGCGGCCCTGAGGCCGCCGCAAACCTGGTGGTGACTCCTGTTGTTGTCGTTATGCCCGCCACCGGGGGCGGCGGGAGGCTCGGCAATGCCGTACCCTCGGGCGTTGCGCGCCTTTCTAGTCCAGACCGCACCGCCTGTCAAGGCGGCCGCCCCGGCACCGGAGGTGACGCGGAGCGTCACTTTCTGACACCGCACGGCTCCCCGCCGCCGCGCCGGGGGCGTCCCCGAGCCGCGGACGCCCCCGGCCACCAGAGAGCATTTCCTTTGGCGACCGGCAGTTGTGCGCCTGCAGGCGCCCTGCGCGGACTGCTGGCACGCCGCCTGCATACTAACGCGCGGGAGCTCAACCCGAGAGGAGACCGAACCATGAAGCGGACGCAGCAGGGCTTCACCCTCATCGAGCTGATGATCGTGGTGGCGATCATCGGCATCCTCGCCGCCATCGCGATCCCGGCGTATCAGGACTACACGATCCGCGCCAAGATGAGCGAGGTCATCAACGTCCTCACGCCCGCAAAGGCCTCGGTGTCGGAGTACTACATCTCCGAGGGCATCATGCCCGCCGACGCCACGGCGGCCGGGATCAACACCGGTACACAGGGCAACTATGTGTCCTCGATGACGTACACCCGCAACAGCAGCGCCAACGCCACCATTACGGTGACCATCAACAACCTGGACCCCGCGGTGGACACCAAGAAGGTCGCGCTCACGGGCGTGGGCTCGAGCAGCGGCGTGACGTGGACCTGCGCCCCCGCCGCCAGTGGCGGCGTGGAGAAGAAGTATCTCCCGGCGAGTTGCCGCGGCTGACCTGCATGCCACACGAGCGCGGAGGGGCGGGCCTGGGCCCGCCCCTCCGCGCGCTCCAACGCCACAGAACATCGGTCCCGCCGCAATGAATCGTCCCAACCATGCGGGAGCAGACGCCACACGCAGAGGCGACCGCGGCCGACCCAACCATGGATCCTGCGCCTGATCTGCCATGGCCGCGCCTCCCCACCCCTTGAGGCCGGAGCACCGCCCCGGGGAACGCCGGCGGTCTGTGGCCGTGGCAGCCCTTCTCGTTCCTCTGCTCCCCGTCCTGATCTTTCTCGCCTACCGCCCGGGACTCAGCGGTTCCTTCCTCCTTGACGACGCCGCCGGAAATCTGGACCGACTCGCGGCGCTCGGCGCAATCGGGTCCCCGGCCGATCTGTTCCGCTTCGTCGTGTCGGGCTTTGCCGGACCTTCGGGGCGCCCCCTGGCACTGGCGAGCTTTCTCCTCGATGACCAGGCGTGGCCATCGGAGCCGGAGCCGTTCCTGTTCCGCAACGTGCTCTTCCACGCCCTGACGGGCGTCCTCCTCTTTGCGCTCACCCAGCAGCTGCTGAGAGCCCTCGGGAGGGAAGCGGCGCAGGCAGCCGGGGGAGCGATCCTCGCCACCAGCCTCTGGGCGCTGCACCCGTTATGGGCCTCCACGGTGCTCTACGTGGTCCAGCGCATGGCCATCCTGTCGGCCCTGTTCGTTCTCGGCGGGCTTGCGCTGTATGTGCGGGGCCGGCGCGTGGCCGCGGACGGATCACCACGACGCGGCGTCCTCCTGATGGCGCTGGGTACAGGGCCCTGCCTGGGGCTGGCCGTGCTGTCCAAGGAGAACGGGATCCTGCTGCCGCTCCTCGCCCTCGTCCTCGAGGGCACCGTGCTGCGTGCGGTGCCCGCCCCGCCCGCGGTGCGCATTGCACGTCGCCTGCTCCTAGGACTTCCCCTGGCCGCCCTCGCCGCCTACGTCACGCTGACCTTCGACCACATCCTGGAAGGCTACCGGTTGCGGGAGTTCGCCCCCCACGAGAGGCTCCTCTCCGAGGCGCGCGCCCTCGCAGACTACCTGCGCAAGCTTCTCCTCCCCGCCGCCTCCTGGACGGGCGTCTATTTCGACCAGTTTGCCGTCTCCCGAGGCCTCTTCGACCCGCCGACCACGCTCCCCGCGGTGGCCTTCATTCTCGCAGTGGCAGCCATCGGCTGGCGAGTGCGCCGCCGTGCGCCCCTCGCGGCAGCCGCCATCCTCTTCTTCTTCGCCGGCCACGCGGTCGAATCCACGATCTGGCCGCTGGAGCTCTACTTCGAGCACCGCAACTATCTCCCGGCCGCACTCCTCTTCCTGCCGATCGCGGATGCACTGGTCTCCGCCAAAGCCCTGCGAGCACCCGTCCGCATCACCATTGCGCTGATTCTGGTGATGATGGTGGGCGGTCTCGCGCACCTTCGCGCCGCCCTCTGGGGCGAGCCCATGCTGGCTGCGCAGATCTGGGCCGTGCGCGCCCCCGGCTCCATTCGCGCCCAGGAAGGTGCGGTCATCGCCTGGATCCGGGCCGGGCAGCCGGAGCTCGCCGTGGAGCACGTCCGGTGGGCGCAGGAGCAGCTTCCGACCAGAGCCGATCTATGGATCTGGGAACTGGCGATTCGCTGCGGAGAGGGACTGCCGATCGAGAACATCGACCGGGCGGTGCGCGCCGTCCGCGAGGCGGAATATTTCCGGCTGGTGGCAGTGGCGCAACTCGAGGGGCTCGCGGCCGTACGCGGGATGGCCGGCTGCCGGACCCTCGGGGCACAGGACATGCTCCGGATCGCGGACGCGTTCCTTGACAGTCCGGCCCTGACGCTGCCTGCAGCGCGCCAGCGAGTCCTCTTTGTCAAGGCACGCACGCTGTTCGAACTTGGGGACCGCACCAGCGGGCGCAACGCCGTTCGAGAAGCCATCGAGCTCCACCCCACGCTGGAGGCCACGATGGCGGCGGTCTCCCTCCTTGCGAGTCAAGGCTGCTTCCCAACCGCTTGGGCGATGCTCGAGCGGGCATACCGCGGACTGCCCGAGCTGGAAAGGAACGCATCGCCCCGGGAACGCATCTACATCGAGGGACGCGACTTCCGCGGCGAGCTCGACCGCATCCGACGCCAGCTCGGGGAGGACCTGAAAACGGGACGGTCGTGTGACGCGCCGAGGCCCTCGGCGACGCAACCCGAAGACGGCATCTCGGGCTCTTGACCTGGCCACGGGAAACCCCACGCCGGTGGTATCCTGCACGCTCGTCCTCGGCAGCGATCCATGTCCCGCCCCGGGCAGCAGCGAGACCGCATGAGCGAAACGACCCTGACCGTCGTCCTCCCCGCCCGCAACGAGGCCGCCGCCATCGGCAAGGTGGTACGGCGCGTCCGGGAGACGCTCGGCGACGGGGCCGAGATCCTCGTCGTGGACGACGGATCCACCGACGGGACGGCCGCGGTGGCGGAGGCCGCCGGCGCCCGCGTCATCCGCCACCCCTATGGCATGGGCAACGGCGCGGCCATCAAGACGGGGGCCCGCGCCGCGCGGGGCGAGGTCCTGGTCTTCATGGACGCCGACGGCCAGCACGACCCCGCCGACATCCCGCGGCTTCTCACCAAGCTCGACGAGGGCTATGCGATGGCGGTGGGCGCGCGCTCGGCCCGAAGCCAGGCGAGCCTCGGCCGCTGGGCGGCCAACGGGTTCTACAACCGGCTCGCAAGCTACATGGTGGGGCATCGGGTTGCAGATCTCACCTCCGGCTTCCGCGCCGTGCGGGCCGAGAGGTTCCGCGAGTTCCTCCACCTGCTGCCCAACGGCTTCTCCTACCCCACCACCATCACCATGGCCTTCTTCCGCGCGGGCTACCCGGTGGCCTACGTCCCCATCGAAGCCGCGGCCCGCGTCGGCCGCAGCCACATCCGCCCGCTGCGCGACGGGGCGCGCTTCCTGCTCATCATCTTCCGCGTCGGCACCCTCTACGCCCCGCTCAAGCTCTTCGCGCCGCTCGCCGCGCTGCTCTATGTCCTAGGGCTCGGCTACTACGCCTACACCTTCGCCGCCATGGGCCGCTTCACCAACATGAGCGCGCTCCTGCTCACGACGGCCACGGTGATCTTCCTCATCGGGCTCGTGTCCGAGCAGATCACACAGCTCATGTACACCGCCCGCGGCACCGAGGCGGGACACGACAACCACCCCATCCCCCAGGAATGGAGGGGGCGGGAACCAGCGGGAGAGCGGCATGACCACCCAAGCGGCTCCGATCACGAAGCGGTTTGACCTCAACGTCGGCAAGCGGTGCAACGAGCGCTGCTCGTTCTGCTATTACCTGCGCGAGATCGAGAGCGGCGACACCCGCGACCTCACCACGGAGCAGATCAAGGCCGTGCTCCGGGTGGGACGCAGTCGCGGCAAAACCCGAGTCGACCTCACCGGCGGTGAGCCCACCATCCGGCGCGACCTGCCCGAGATCATCCGCTATGCGCGCGAGATCGGCTACGAGACTTGCTGCATCATCACCAACGGGCTGGTCACTGCGCAGAAGGCGAAGCTTGCCGCGCTCGTCGACGCGGGGCTCAACGACATTCTCGTCTCCCTACACGCGTGGGATGCCGCCACTCACGATGCCCTGGTGCGCGTCCCAGGCGCCCACAGCAAGGTCCTCCAGACCATCGAAAACGCCATCGCGCTGGGCTTGCGCCCCCGGGTCAACCACGTGGTCAACAGCCATAATCACCGCGACGTGGAGCATCTCGTGGAGCTGCTCTCGCCTTATCGACTGGGCGCGCTGAACTTCATCGTCTTTAACCCCACACGCGATGCAGTCCGCGCCGAGGAAGGGCTCACCGCAACCTACAGTGAGATCGCCCGCTACCTGCGCCCCGCGCTCGAGCGCGGCGCCCGGCACTTCGACGCCGTCAACGTCCGCCACATGCCGTTCTGCTTCCTCAAAGGGCACGAGCCTCGGGTCAAAACCATGTGGCAGCTTCAATATGAGCGCGCGGAGTGGGACTGGTGCCTCGACATCATCCACAAGCGCGGGCTACTGTTCATGTATGCTGCGGCTACGGCGGGGGCCATTCTCATGTGGCGCCATCCACGCCTGTGGCGCTCACCGTCACGGCTCCACGACGCCCTGCAATTCGCCCGTATCCGGAATGACCGCATGCAGCCACCGCCATGCCGATCTTGCCGTCTGCGGTTCATCTGCGACGGGATCCCGCGCAGCTACGCGCGCGAGGTCGGCTGGACCGAACTCAAGCCGTACATCGAGGGGCCCACGATCACGGATCCCGCCCATTTCATCCCTGGTTCCGAGCGCGAGGAGCCGCCGCGCCCGGATGACCGCGTCCGGCTGCCTGACACACCGACCCTTTGGCTTGGGTTGCACCGCCGACGCACTGGGTTGACCGGAAATACCCGACACAGCCGCACGGCGTCATCCCGCCCGCCGGCGGGCTAGGGCGGAAGACAACGGCGCCGGGCCTTTCGCCAACAAGGCCGTGTCGACCTATCTGCTCAACCGCATCCGGCTGATGCATCCGGGCGAGGTGGTGCTGCGCGCGCTGGAGCAGGGCCGCGATCTTGTCGAGTACCTGCTGCTGCGAGACCGCCTCACCCCTGCGATCGGGGAGCAGCCCTTCCGCGCCCCCCTCCGGCGCTGCTGCACCGAGCGGCTGACAGCCATCTGGGAGAACAACCCATGGCATGGGAAGACCCTCCTGCAGCTGCTCGCCGGCCGCTTCGCGGCCAACGGCGTACTCTACGATCTCCCGCCCGAAGACCCCTGGAACTATTGCGCCGACCGCCGCCGTCGGCTGCCCCGAATCATGGGACGCCGGTACATATTCAAGAGGATGTACGAGGAGGCCAATATGCAGTTCCTCGGCACCCTCAACCGGCACTATCACCTCGTCCACCTCGCCAAGGCCGCAGCCCTTGCGCGGCTCCCGGCCAAGTGCGTGCTCGCCCAGCTTGAGGACTGGGTCCGGTGCAACCCCTACATGGTCGGCATCAACTGGGCGGACCCCCTGCACACCGCTATCCGCGTCACCAACTGGTGCTTGATCTTCTGCCTACTGGGGATGCGGCGCGTGCCGGCAACACTCGCTCGCTCTCTCCATCTTCAGGGCGTGTTTATCGAGAAGCACCTGTCCTTCGGCAGCAGCGCCGGCAACCATCTGCTGGGTGAGCTGTGGGGCCTGTTTTTCCTGGGACACTGCCTGCCTGAGCTGCCGCGGGCGCACCGCTGGCGCAAGCTCACCCTGGATCGGCTCCCAGCTGAAATTGAGCGGCAGTTTCTCGACGACGGCCTACACTTCGAGCGCAGCCTCTCCTATCACCGGTATGTCGTGGAATATCTGTTGCTCGTGCTGCTGGCCGCGCGCCACCTCGGCGTCCCGTTCCCGGAACGGGCAGCCGAACGTCTCCATCGAGCCGTAGCGGTTCTGCGAACCTTCGTCACCTCCCGTGGAGAGGTCCCTGCCTTCGGCGACCACGGCCACGAGATCACCACCGACATCCATTACCTCAGCTTTGAGCACGAGGATCTGTTCGTCTCCGTCCTCGCCCTCGGCGCGGCGGTCTTCCGGGATCGCACGCTGCTGCCGCAGGGCTGGTGCGGCAGCCAGCGCCTGCCCTGGTGGCTCGCGGAAGACGACTACGCCTGGCTCGAGCGCGTCCGGCCAGCACCACGGCAGCTCCACTCTCAGGCCCTGCGTGCGAGCGGGTTCTTCATCCTCGCCGACGGCCGCCGCGAGGAAGAGGCGACGGCGGCAATCGTACGCTGCGGCCCCATGGGGCTCCGACCGCTGCACGCCCATGCCCATGCCGACATGCTCTCCTTCGTGCTCTTCCACCGCGGCCTGGCCTTCCTAATCGACCCCGGCACCTACGGCTACCACTTCAAGGGCCGGCGGTGGCGCGAGTACTTCCGAAGCACCGCCGCACACAACACGCTCCAGGTCCGCGACTGGAACCAGGCCCGCAGCGGAGGCGCAATGATCTGGCTCGATCCAGTCGAAGGCACGCTGGAGGCGTGGGCCGATGGGCCCGGAGATGTGGTGTTCCAAGGCCGCCACGAGGGCTGGCGCAAGGTGCGTGTCATCCATCACAGGCGGCTGCACCTCGAACCCAGGTCGGTCACGCTGACCGTGGAGGACTGGCTCGAGAGTGAGGGCCCGTGGCCCGTGCGACTCCACTACCATCTCCATCCGGAAGTCGAGCTGCACGAGCTGGCGCAGAACCGGTTCGTGCTGGAGCGCAACGGCTTGGCGCTGCGTCTGGACCTTCCGTCCAACGCCCAGGTGGAACGCTGGCGCGGCGATGACCGGGTACCGGCGGGCTGGC
The DNA here is from genome assembly GCF_003751635.1 of Inmirania thermothiophila. Taxonomy (NCBI): domain Bacteria; kingdom Pseudomonadati; phylum Pseudomonadota; class Gammaproteobacteria; order Chromatiales; family Ectothiorhodospiraceae; genus Inmirania; species Inmirania thermothiophila. The sequence goes on along the minus strand of NZ_RJVI01000003.1, from coordinate 232,640 downwards.
ATTCGCCGCTGTTTGGCATCCGGTACCCGTGCTGGACAGTGCGCGCCTCGCTGGAGGCCGCGCCAGGGGAAACCCTGCGGACCCGGATCCAGCCCGTGGAGTGCCCCCGCTGACCCCCAATGCAAACGATACAGCGCCTTCTCCAGATCGCCGTGGCCACGGGCCTGACCGCCTATCTCGTCGGCTCCATTGGCCCGGAAGCACTGGCGCAGACTCTCGTCTCCGCCCGCGCCGCGCCGCTCGCAGCAGCCGCCGTCATGACCACCACGGGCTTCGTCCTCAACGGGTTGTCCCTGTGGCTGCTGTTCTTCCTCGCAGCCGAGAGACCACCCCCGGCCCGGCTCTATTGGCGTGCCTTTTTCACAACCTGCTACTACGCACTTTTCCTGCCGGGCCGTGCCGGCGATTTCACCATCGCGCTCCTCCTGCGCGATGTTGTGCCCCCGGCCCACAGCCTCGTGTACGTCACCCTCGATAAGCTGATCACGCTCTTGGTCATGGTCCTGGTCGGCGGCGGCGCCGTCACCCTGCTGCTCGACCCCCGCGTCGGAGTCGCGCTCATCACAGGCGGGCTCCTCGCATTCGTTGCGGCGCTTTGGCTCGCCACCCGGCGTGGACTCCTGGCCATTCTGCTGCGTTACCGCCGTCTGCGCCGCCCCCTGGCCCGCCTCGTTCGCGTCATCAAGCTGATCCCCCACCCGGAAAGCCGCCGACTGCTCCTCGGCAACCTCGCGGTGACGCTGGTGCGGCTGCTTATCGTCGGCTGGTCGCTGATGTTTCTCCTGGCGGCGTTTGGCGGCAAGGTGGGCTACCCCGTCGCCGTCGGGTCGGTGGCGGCGGTCCAGCTGCTATCGCTGGTGCCAATCTCGGTCCAAGGCATCGGGGTGCTGGAAACGGCCTACATCCACCTCCTGGACAGCGCAGGAGTCGCCGCCGCCACCGTACTCGCGGCAAGTCTCGCCGGCCGGATTCTCACCGTAATCCTGGTCTACGGTCTCCACGTCGCCGCCAACCTGTGGCCACCCCACGCATTCAGCTTGCCGAAACGCCCATGAACGCCACCTGTTCCCCGCTGATCACGCTTGGAGTTCCAGCCTACGACCGTTGGGAGACCCTGGAGCGCCTCCTCAACTCGCTGCTGGCCCAGCGCACCGACATCCCGTATGAGATCGTGGTCGGTGACGACGCGCATCCCGCCAACCTGCACGCCCGGGTCCGTGCCACCTACCCACAGGTGCGAAGCTTCCGCAACCACGAGAATCGCGGGCCCGGCCACACCCGCAACCGGATCCTCGAACACGCCCGGGCCCCCTACGTCGCCTTCTTCGATGCCGACTGTGTGGTCCCACCCAACTGGATCGAGCAGGTGCGCCCCCACCTCGCGCCGGATCTGCTGCTCAGTGGCCGGGTTGTGCGTCCTGACGGCACCCGTGAATGGGGACCGCGACGGCGTACGTGGATCGGGGTAAGCATCCCTTGTCCCGTGCGCTGGGCCAACGTGGCAAGCTCCAACAACATGGTCGTTCCCCGCGACCTGGCGTTCCGCGTCGGTGGCTTCAACGAAGCGCTAGGCATCTACTTCGAGGACAGCCTCTTCTCGCTGCGCTGTTGCATGGCGGGCGCCCGGGTGCGCTACCTCGAAACCGCCTTCGTTGTTCACCATCATCACTCGGCGCGCAATCCCGGGCGCGCGCGGCGGCAGGCGGCCAACACCCTCTGGAGCATGTACCACGTTCATAGGCACCACCCCTTGCGCCGGCTCGGCAGCCTCACGCTGCTGGTCGCCCTCTATGGAACCCGTAGCCTGGCAGCCCGACTCCGCGGTGAACGCGAGGCGGCCGCGGCGTGGCTTGCCGGCATCACCGAGGCGCTGGGTTGGATCCGTTCCCGGCGACCCTGGCGCGAGGACTGGTTGCATCACCCTCCGTGCTGAGGGCCGGTCCGAGGAGGCCGGTGCACCGAGCAGCGCACTACGAGGCGGGCGGGGCTCCGATTCCGCGAGCACCGGAGAGATCTCCATGAGATAGAAAGATCGAGCCAACGGAACGGGCGTCCGCCTTCGTAATGCCGGGCTGCGGATAGCCGCCTAGCGGCCTTGCTCGAACACCTCGATCCACAGATGGGTAAGCAGCATCAGATACAGCATGAAGAAATGCCAGCGGTGCCGCCGCTGCGGGGGCAGGCGCATGGTCCTCGCGATCCAGTCGGGGTTGAAGAGGCCGTGCCGGCGGATGCGCTCCGGGGAGAGCCAGTCCCGCGCCAGGGGCGCCAACCGCTCGGCGAAGAACGACGGGGCGTCCAGCTGGAAGCCGCTCTTGGGGCGCTCGAGCACCTCCCGCGGCAGGACGCTGCGGAGCTCCTCGCGCAGCAGCCCCTTGAGCCTGCCCCGCGGCATGCGGGCCTCGGGCGTGAGACGGCGCACGCGCGCGGCAAGCGGCCCGTCCACGAACGGCACCCGCACCTCGATGCCGCAGGCCATGCTCACGCGGTCCTCGTTCCAGAGCAGGTCGTTCACCATCTTGTGCCGCCACTCGAAGCGTTCCGTCTGGGCGAGCGGCGTCGGGGCCTCGGGCCAGTGCGCGGCGAGCCAGCGCCAGGCGTCCGGGAGCTCCGCATCCAGCATCCGCGGGCCGTAGATGCGCCGGCGCCGCCGCGGGTCGTCCCACAGGTTGCGCAGCAGGCCGTAGACCCGCGGCCAGTCGCCGAGGGCGGCGACGGCGAGTGCGGCCCGCTCGGGCTCGCTCCATTCGGCCCGGCCGAGGGTGCGCGCCGCGGCGGCCGCGATGGCCCCGGCCGGCGCCGCAAGGGGCGGGGGCGCAAGCCGCGCCAGGGCCTGCGCCCTGGCGATGAGGCCGTGGATGCGGTACCCCATGAAGAGCTCGTCGCCGCCGAGTCCGGAAAGCGCCACCTTCACCGCACCGGCGGCGCAGCGGGCCACCAGCGCAGACTGCAGGGCGTTGATCTTCGGCGCCTCGAGGTGCCAGACGAGGCGCGGAAGCTCCTCCGCGAGGTCGAGCCGCAGGGCCTCGCGCCGGTTGGGCACGCCCAGGAGCTCGGCCGTCCGCGCCGCATGCTCCGCCTCGCGCGGGTCGTCCCCCACGTCGAGGGTGAAGGTGGGCAGGGGGCGTCCGCTGAGGGCCACCACGGTGGCCGAGTCGATGCCCCCCGAGAGGTAGGCGCCCACGGCGACGTCGGCCACGAGATGCGCCTGCACGCTGTCGCGGATCGCCTCCATCAGCGGGGCATCGCCCGCCGCCGCCTCCGGGATGGCATGCCGGCGCACCCGCCCGTCGCGCCACTCCAGGACCGTGCCCGGCGGCACCTGGCGGATGCCCCGAAACAGCGTGGTCTCGCCGGCGGGATAGCGGAGGTTGAGGAGCAGGTGCAGCGCGGCCTCGTCGAGCCGCGGTGATCCGGCCCCCGGATCGGCCAGGATCGCCTTGGCCTCGGAACCGAAGCGCAGGGTATCGGCCGCTTCCTGGACGAAGAGCGGCTTGATGCCCAGCGGGTCGCGGGCAAGCCACCCGCGGCGGGCCGCCGGCTCCCACAGGGCCAGCGCGTACATCCCGCGCAGGCGCGCGAGCCCCTCGACCCCTCGGCGAAGAAAGAGCTGGAGCACCACCTCGGTGTCGGATCGGGTGCGGAAGGAGGCGCCTTCCCGCACGAGCGCGCGGCGCAGGGCCTCGTGATTGTAGATCTCGCCGTTGAAGACGATGACCGCACGCCCTTCGGCGTCCCAGAGCGGCTGGGCCCCGCCCTCGGGATCGATGACGGCAAGCCGCGTGTGCGCAAGGCCTGCATGGGCGTCGCTCCAGACGCCCCGTCCGTCCGGACCCCGGTGGGCGAGCCGGTCCGCCATCCGCTCGAGGATCGCGGCCGCCCCTTCGCGCCGCCCGGTGGCGAACCAGCCCGCGATCCCGCACATCGGTCAGGGCGCTCCCCGGGGCAGTTCGGGGTAGCGCTCGATGGCGTCGGCGACGTAGCGGGCGACGTCGATGGTGTCGGCGAGAAGCCGCGCCCGCGCCTCGTGCCAATGCCCCTGCGGCGCACCCAGCATGGCCTCGATCGCCTCGCGCATCGCCGCCCACGTCAGCTCGCGCACGTTGCGCACCAGCCCGTAGCGCAGCTCCTGCTCATCGGTGTAGCCGCGCCCCGTGTGCGCGGCGTAGATCGCGGGCACCCCGAGGACCGCGCACTCCGAGGCCATGGTCGCCGACTCGCCCACATAGAGGCGGCAGAAGGCCATGACGTGATGCAGCGCCTCGGGGGCGCCGCGGTAGCGGTACGGCTCCACGTCCCGAGGCAGCGCCCCCTCGGCGGAGACGAGGACGCGGCCGGCGGCGGCGAGGTGGGAGACCACTGCCCGCAGCAGCGCCGCGCTCCACCCGCGCTCGCCGAGATCGTGATTGGCGGTCCAGGCCACGGTGCGGACGAGAAAGGTCGGCCTGTCGTCGGCGAGGCCGTTGGCGCGCGCAACCTCGCGGTCCGGGGTGAAGCGGCTCGGATGAAGGTAGGCAAGCTCGTGGTAGCCGGCGTAGCGGGCGTGGCGCCGCGGCAGCCATCCGCGGTAGCAGCGCGGCACATGGACCCGGGCCGCGAGGGGATAGGTGATGGCATTCTGGAGCCTGGCGTTTTCCGTGTCGTAGAAGACCAGCGCCGGGATGCGCAGCAGGGCACCCGCGTGGGCGACGAAGGTGCCGCCGATGGCGGCCATGCGCTCGATGCGCTCCGCGCGGGCGATGCGCACGAGGGCGCGATCCCGCTGCACGAGCTCTCTCAGCAGCGCGAGGGCACCGCCCCCGCGGTGTGCCGACAGCGCCCGGTGCTCGATCCCCAAGGCCTCGAGCAGGGGCAGGGCCACCTCCTTGTCCCGGCTCGTGACCACGACCTCGTGGCCGCGCTCGCGCAGGAGCGCCATCGGATGACGGAAGAAGTGGACGTGCGCCGGATGGTTGATGTCGATGAGGATGCGCACCGCCTCACCCGGCCCCCGCGCACCGATGGGCGTCGCCCGCCGCCGGCCGCTGCGGGTCGGCGCCTTCGAGCACGGCCCGCCACCAGCGCGGATGCGCCAGATACCAGCGGACGGTCCGCTCCAGCCCCTCGGCGAAGGTCACCGCGGGCCGCCACCCGAGCTCCCGCTCCATCCGCGTGCTGTCCATGGCATAGCGCCGGTCGTGCCCGGGGCGGTCCGCCACGAACCGGATCAGCCGCCGCCTCGGCCCGATCCGCCCGTCCGGCGCGAGGCGGTCGAGCAGCTCGCAGATCGCCTCCACCACCTCGAGATTGGTGCGCTCGGCGCGGCCCCCGATGTGGTACGTGGCCCCCACCCGGCCCCGCGCCAGCACCAGCCGCAGCCCCCGGGCGTGATCCTCCACATAGAGCCAGTCGCGCACGTTGTCGCCACGGCCGTAGACGGGCAGCGCCTGCCCCTCGAGGGCGTTGAGGATCATCCGCGGGATCAGCTTCTCCGGATACTGGTACGGGCCGTAGTTGTTGGAGCAGTTGCTCACGAGCACGGGCAGGCCGTAGGTGCGGTGCCAGGCCCGCACCAGGTGGTCGGCCGCCGCCTTGGTCGCGGCGTAGGGTGAGCTGGGGCGGTAGGGCGCGCCCTCGCGGAAGGGCGGATCCTGCGGCCCGAGCTCGCCGTAGACCTCGTCGGTGGAGACGTGATGGAAGCGGAAGCGCGCGCGGGCCTCGCCCTCGAGCTCCGACCAGTAGCCGCGCGCCACCTCCAGCAGCACCTGCGTGCCCACCACGTTGGTGCGGACGAACTCGGCCGGACCGTCGATGGAGCGGTCGACATGGGTCTCGGCGGCAAGGTGCATCACCGCATCGGGCCGGTGCTCGCGAAAGACCCGCTCGAGCTCCCGGCGGTCGCAGACGTCGACGCGCTCGAAGCGGTGGCGCGGGTGGTGGCGGGCGGCGCCGAGGGAGGCGAGGCTCCCGGCATAGGTCAGCCGGTCGACGTTGACCACCGTCACCGGGGTCTCGGCGATGTACTGGCGCACCACCGCCGAGCCGATGAAGCCGGCACCTCCGGTCACGAGCACCGTACGCAAGGCCATCCTGGTCTCCCCCGCTCGTGGGCCGGATCCTAGGGCAACGCCCGGCCTTCGGCAAAGGCATCGGCAACCGACGCCGACGCCTTGATTTTTGTAAGGGTCGTGCCTATCGTGAGGCAGCTTCCCGCAGGCGCGGCGCGACAGCGAGGCGAAGCCGGCACGCCATGGCCACCACGCAACCCATCGTCAACCTCCCCGGGCTTGCGCGCCGGCTGGTCCAGGACGGCCTGCTGCCGGAGGAGGAGGCGCGCAAGGCCCTGCAGCAGGCGGCCCGCCAGCGCACGAGTCTCGTCGGCTACCTGGTGGAGAACAAGCTCGTCTCGGCCCGCGCCATCGCCGCCAGCGCGAGCCAGGAGTTCGGCCTGCCGCTGCTCGACCTCGACGCCATGGACCTCGAGGTGGCGCCGGTCAAGCTGGTCAACGAGCGGCTCATCCGCCAGCATCGCATCCTGCCGCTCTACAAGCGCGGCAACCGGCTCTACGTCGCGGTCTCCGACCCCACCAACCAGCGCGGCCTCGACGAGGTGCGATTCCACACCGCCCTGATCACGCAGGCGATCCTGGTCGAGGAGGACAAGCTCGCCGCGGCCATCGACCGTGTCCTCGAGGCCCAGGACACGACCATGACCGATCTCATGGACGAGGACCTGGACAACCTCGACATCGGCACGGCCGAGGAGGCGGCGGAGCACGACGAGGCGGAGCCGGACATCGACGACGCGCCGGTGGTGCGCTTCGTCAACAAGGTGCTGCTCGACGCCATCAAGAAGGGGGCCTCGGACATCCATTTCGAGCCCTACGAGAGGTTCTTCCGCGTGCGCTTCCGCCAGGACGGCATCCTGCACGAGATCGCCTCGCCGCCGGTGGCGCTGGCGCCGCGCATCGCCGCCCGCATCAAGGTGATGGCCCGCCTCGACGTCTCCGAGCGGCGCATCCCCCAGGACGGGCGGATCAAGATGAAGCTGTCGCGCAACCGCGCCATCGACTTCCGCGTCAACACCTGCCCGACGCTGTGGGGCGAGAAGGTGGTGCTGCGCATCCTCGACCCCTCCAGCGCCAAGATGGGCATCGACGCCCTCGGCTTCGAGAAGGAGCAGAAGCGGCTCTTCCTCGAGGCCATCCACAAGCCCTACGGCATGGTCCTGGTCACGGGCCCGACGGGCAGCGGCAAGACCGTCACCCTCTACACCGCCATCAACATCCTCAACCAGCCCAACGTCAACATCTCCACCGTCGAGGACCCGGTGGAGATCAACGTCCCGGGCATCAACCAGGTCAATGTCGACGACAAGACCGGCATGGACTTCGCCAAGGCCCTGCGCGCCTTCCTGCGCCAGGACCCCGACATCATCCTCGTCGGCGAGATCCGCGACCTCGAGACCGCCGAGATCGCGGTCAAGGCGGCCCAGACCGGCCACCTCGTGCTCTCCACCCTGCACACCAACGACGCCCCCCAGACCCTCACCCGGCTGGCGAGCATGGGCGTGCCCCCCTACAACATCGCCAACACCGTGCACCTCATCATCGCCCAGCGCCTCGCCCGGCGCCTCTGCGGCAACTGCAAGAGGGAGGTGCAGATCCCGCGCGACGAGCTGCTGCGCGAGGGCTTCACGGAGGACGAGGTGGAGGAGGGGATCACCCTCTACGAGCCCGCAGGATGTGACCAGTGCACGGACGGCTACAAGGGCCGCGTGGGAATCTACCAAGTGATGCCGGTCTCGGAGGAGATGGGGCGGATCATCATGGAGGGGGGCAACGCCATGCAGCTTGCCGAGCAGGCCGAGCGCGAGGGTGTCGCGGACCTGCGCCGCTCCGGCCTCAACAAGGTCAAGGCCGGGATCACGAGCCTCGCCGAGATCAACCGCGTGACCAAGGACTGAACCCATGGCGGAGCAGGCGGTCAAGCAGGAGCTCTTCGTCTACGAGGGCACCGACCGGCAGGGGCGCAAGGTCAGCGGCGAGATGCCGGGGCCGAGCGACGCCCTGGTCAAGGCCATGCTGCGCCGCCAGGGGATCAACCCCACGCGCGTGCGCCGCAAGCCGAAGTCCCTCCTCGGCGGCCGCCGCAAGAAGAAGATCCAGCCCAAGGACATCGCCGTCTTCGCCCGCCAGCTCGCCACCATGATCACCGCCGGCGTGCCCCTGGTGCAGGCCCTGGAGATCATCGGCCAGGGGCACGAGAACCCGGCGATGCAGGAGATGGTGGGGGCGATCCGGGCCGAGGTGGAGGCGGGCAACACCCTCGCCAGCGCCCTCGCCAAGCACCCCCGCCACTTCGACGACCTCTTCTGCAACCTGGTGGCGGCGGGCGAGCAGGCCGGCGTGCTCGAGACCCTGCTCCACAAGATCGCCACCTACAAGGAGAAGACCGAGGCCCTCAAGGGCAAGATCAAGAAGGCCCTCTTCTACCCCACCGCGGTGCTGATCACCGCCTTCGTCATCACCGCCATCCTGCTCATCTTCGTCATCCCGCAGTTCGAGGAGCTCTTCCGCAGCTTCGGCGGCGACCTGCCGGCCTTCACCCGGCTCGTGATCCAGCTGTCGGAATTCTTCCAGGCCTGGTGGTGGGCGGTCCTCGCGGCGCTGGTGGCGGCGGGCTTCGGCCTGCGCGAGGCGCACCGCCGCTCCGAGGGCTTCCGGCGCGGCCTGGACCGGCTCTCGCTGCGCATCCCCGTCATCGGCGGCATCCTCACCAAGGCCGCCATCGCGCGCTACTGCCGCACCCTCTCCACCATGTTCGCCGCCGGCGTGCCGCTGGTGGAGGCGATGGACTCGGTGGCGGGCGCCACCGGCAACAGCGTCTACGGCGACGCGGTGCGGCGCATGCGCGACGAGATCGCCACCGGCCAGCAGCTCACCGTGGCCATGCGCCAGACCGGCCTCTTCCCCAACATGGTGGTGCAGATGGTGGCCATCGGCGAGGAGTCCGGCTCCCTCGACGAGATGCTGGGCAAGGTGGCCGACTTCTACGAGCAGGAGGTGGACGACGCCGTCGACGCCCTCTCGAGCCTGCTCGAGCCGCTGATCATGGCGGTGCTGGGCGTGCTCATCGGCGGCCTCGTCGCCGCCATGTACCTGCCCATCTTCAAGATGGGCACCGTCATCTGAGGGCCGCACGGGGTCCCGCGCGGCATGGGCGACATCGAGCTCCTCGCGGCCAGCCCCGGCCTGCTGGCGCTGGCCGCGGCGGTGCTCGCGCTGCCCGTGGGCAGCTTCCTCAACGTCGTGGTCCACCGCCTCCCGGTGATGCTGATGCGGCGCTGGCAGGCCGAGTGCGCCGAGCTTCGCGGCGAGCCCGCTCCCCGGCACGAGCCCTACGATCTCGCCCGGCCGCGCTCGCGCTGCCCGCAGTGCGGCCATCCCATCCGCGCCCGCGACAACATCCCCATCCTGAGCTACCTCGTGCTGCGCGGGCGCTGCGCCCACTGCGGCGGCCGCATCCCGCTGCGCTACCCCCTGCTCGAGGCCCTCACCGCGCTCGCCTCGGCGCTCGTGGCCTGGCGCTTCGGCTGGAGCGTGCAGACCGCCGCGGCGCTCGCCCTCACCTGGGCGCTGCTCGCGCTGGCCTTCATCGATCTCGAGCACCAGATCCTGCCCGACCCCCTCACCCTTCCGCTGCTCTGGTTCGGCCTCCTGCTGGCCACGGGCGGGGTCTTCGTGGATCTGCAGAGCGCCGTCCTCGGCGCCGTCGCAGGCTATCTCAGCCTCTGGCTCGTCTACCACCTCTTCCGCCTCGCCACCGGCAAGGAGGGCATGGGCTACGGCGACTTCAAGCTTCTCGCCATGCTCGGCGCCTGGCTCGGCTGGCAGATGCTGCCCCTGATCATCCTGCTCTCGTCGGTGGTGGGGGCGGCGGCGGGGATCGCCCTCATGGCGTTGGGCCGCCACGCCCGCGGCACCCCCATGCCGTTCGGCCCCTTTCTCGCCGCCGCCGGCTGGATCGCGCTGCTCTGGGGAGACGCCCTCGTGGCCCTCTACCTCGGGCCCACGACCCTCTGAAGCCGTGCTCCGGGTCGGCCTCACCGGCGGCATCGCCAGCGGCAAGAGCGCGGTGGCCGAGCGCTTCGCCCGTCTCGGCGTCCCCGTGATCGACACCGACCAGGTGGCACGCGAGGTGGTGGAGCCGGGCGAGCCGGCCCTCGCCGCGGTGGTGGAGGCCTTCGGCCCCGAGGTCCTCGACCGGACCGGGCGGCTCGACCGCCGCCGCATGCGCGCCCTGGTGTTCTCGGACCCGGCCAGCCGGCGCCGCCTGGAGGCGATCCTCCACCCCGCCATCTGGGCGCGCACCGAGCGCCGTCTCGAGGGCCTCGACGCACCCTATGCCGTCGTCGTGGTGCCGCTGCTGGTGGAGACGGGGGCGCAGCACCGGTTCCACCGCATCCTCGTGGTGGATGCCCCCGAGCGGCTGCAGCTCGAGCGCCTCGTGCGCCGCGACCGCATGGACGAGGCCGCAGCCCGGGCCATGATCGCGGCGCAGGCCCCGCGGGCGGCCCGCCTCGCCGCCGCCGACGACGTCATCGTCAACGACGGCCCCCCGGAGGCGCTGGACGAGGCCGTGGCGCGCCTGCACGCCCGCTACCGCGCCCTGGCCGATTTGCCACCGCCGCCGCGCGGGTGAAAGAATAGCCGCCCAACGACGCCGGCCGGGTTGCGGGGAGCGTGTCCGTGCACGTGGTCTACGAACAGCCCCTCAACGAGCGCACGCGCACCCTGCTGCGGCTCGAGACCCTGCTCGCCCAGGCCGAGCACCACGCGGGCGGCCGCTCGGCCTGGGACAGCCGGGCCGCGGTGGCCGCCATCAACGAGATGCTCCAGATCTGCACCCGCACCGACCTCAAATCGGAGCTGATCAAGGAGCTGGAGCGCCAGTGCGCGGTGCTCGAGCGCATGCGGGGCAACCCGGACGTGGACAGCGAGCGCCTGGGCGAGACCCTGGACGAGCTGCGCACCGCCGTCCGCACCCTCCACGGCACCCCGGGCAAGATCGCCGAGGGGCTGCGCCAGAACGAGTTCCTCCTCGCGGTGCGCCAGCGCAGCGCCATCCCCGGCGGCACCTGCGCCTTCGACCTGCCGGGCTTCCACTGCTGGCTCTCGCAGCCGCCCGAGGGGCGGCACGCCGACCTCGAGGACTGGCTTGCGGCCTTCGCCCCCCTCGGCCGGGCCATCGCGCTGACCCTGCGCCTGACGCGCGAAAGCGCGCTGCCCACGCGCGAGCAGGCCCGTGAGGGCTTCTACCAGGAGTACCTCGACAGCGCCACGCCGTGCCGGCTGCTGCGCGTGATCCTGCCCGCCGATCTCGCCCTCTATCCCGAGATCAGCGCCGGGCGCCACCGCTTCACCATCCGCTTCATGGAGCCGGCAAGCGAAGGCCGGCCCCAGCAGACCGAGCGCGAGGTGGCCTTCCGCCTCGCCCGCTGCATGCTCTAGGCGCCGTGGCCGGGCACCGCGCGCCCACCGTCGCCTGCCCCCGATGCGGCCGCCCCGTGCCCTGGGAGGCGGCCTCCCGCTGGCGCCCGTTCTGCAGCGCGCGCTGCCGGATGCTGGATCTCGGGGCCTGGCTCGGCGGCGAGCACCGCATCCCGGGGGAGCCCGCGCCGGGCGCCGACGACGGCGGCGCGCCCCCGGCGCCGCGGGACTAGGGCCAGAGGGCGCGGATGGCGGCGATCCCCCGCGCCCCGGCGTGGCGGGCCCGCGCCAGATCCGCGGGACCGACCCCGCCGAGGGCGTAGACCGGAAGCCCCGCCCCGCGGGCGAGGTGGGCGAAGCGGGACCAGCCGAGGGCCGGGGCGTCGGGGTGGCTGGGCGTGGGCCGCACCGGCGAGAGGACCGCGAAGTCGGCGCCGATGGCGCGCGCCCGGGCAAGCTCCGCGCGGTCGTGGCAGGAGGCCCCCACGAGCTGCGGCGCAGGCAGCGGACGGGCCTCCAGCCGCCGCAGCCACGACGCGCTCAGATGCACGCCGTCGGCGCCCACCGCCTCGGCCAGCGCCGGATCGCCGTTGACGAGCAGGCGCGCCCCGGCGGCGCGGCAGAGCGTGCGCGCCGCCGCCGCGAGCCGCCGCACGGTGGCCTCGGCGGCGCCGGGAAGCCGCAGCTGCACCAGCCGCACGCCGCGGGCGAGCGCCTTTTCGAGCCCGGCCCGCAGCGCCGCCTCGTCGCGCAGCTGCGGCGGCGTGACGAGGTAGAGGTCGGGCAGCGCCAGCGCGCCGAGCACCGGCCGGTCGGCCGGCGGCATGGCGAGCCCTGCCAGCGCCTCGCGCCGCACCCAGGCGAGCGCCTGCCCCTCGCGCGGCCGCGGCCGCCCCTCGTGGCGGCGCACCTCCCAGACGTCGAGCAGGATGCGCCGCTCCGGATAGTCCCAGGGCACGGCGATGAGCGGCCAGGCCTCGCGCACCTGGATGCCGAGCTCCTCGGCGAGCTCGCGCGCAAGCCCCGCCAACGGCGCCTCGCCCGGCTCCAGCTTGCCCCCGGGGAACTCCCACAGGCCCTCCAGGTGGCGCCCGGCGGGACGGCGCGTGACGAGCACCCGCCCGGCGGCGTCGCGCAGGATCCCGGCGACCACGTGCAGGCGCGCGGCGGCCGTCACTAGGTGCGGTACTCGGCGTTGATGCGGACGTAGTCGTGGGAGAGGTCGGTGGTCCAGACGCGGGCGCGGGCCTCGCCGCGGGCGAGGCGGATGCGGATCGTCACCTCCGGCTCCGCCATGGCGCGGACGCCGTCCTCCTCGCGGTAGTCGCGGGCGCGCCCGCCGGCGCGCACCACCCAGACCCCGTTGACGGCCACGTCGACGCCGCCGGGATCGAGGTCGGCCAGGCCCGCGCGCCCCACCGCGGCGACGATGCGCCCCCAGTTGGGGTCGCCGGCGAAGAGCGCGGTCTTGACCAGCGGCGACTGGGCCACGGTGAACGCCACCGCCCGGCACTCGGCCTCGTCGCGCCCGCCCTCCACCTCCACGGTGACGAACCGGGTCGCCCCCTCGCCGTCGCGCACGATGGCCTGGGCAAGCTCGCGGCAGACCGCGGTGACCGCCTCGCGCAGCCGCCGCTGCGCGGCATCCCCGGGGCCGATCTCGACCCCGGAGGCGCCGGTGGCGACGAGCACCGCCGCGTCGTTGGTGGAGGTGTCGCCGTCCACGGTGATGCAGTGGAAGCTCTCGGCCACCGCCTCCTCGAGCATGGCCTGGGCCTGGGTGCGCGACAGCGCCGCGTCGGTGGCGACGAAGGCGAGCATGGTGGCCATGTCGGGCCGGATCATGCCCGCCCCCTTGGCGATGCCGGTGACGGTGATGCGCCGCCCGCCCACGGTGAGGGTGCGCGACGCCCCCTTGGGCACGGTGTCGGTGGTCATGATCGCCCGCGCCGCGGCGAGCCAGCCGTCCGCCGCGCGCGCCGCCCAGGCCCGCGGCAGCGCCTCGCGGATCGCGTCCACCGGCAGCGGCTCGCCGATCACCCCGGTGGAGAAGGGCAGCACCGCCGAGGCCGGGCACTCGGCGAGACGCGCCGCCTCGCTGCAGACGGCCTCGGCGTCCTGCACCCCCTGGATGCCGGTGGCGGCGTTGGCATTGCCGGCGTTGACCACGAGGATGCGCGCCTCCGACATCGCGAGGTGCCGCCGCGCCACCAGCACCGGCGCGGCGGCGAAGGCGTTGCGGGTGAAGACCGCCGCCACCACCGCCCCCTCGGCGAGTTCCGCCACCGCGAGGTCGTCGCCCCCGCGCTTGCGCAGCCCCGCCCGCGCCGTGCCCCAGGCGATCCCGGGCACGGCCTCGAGCCTGTCGGGTTCGTCCAGCCCCACCGCCATCTCAGTCCCTCACTGCAGCCTGCCGTGGCACTGCTTGTACTTCCTGCCCGAGCCGCAGGGGCAGGGCTCGTTGCGCCCGATCTTGCGCCCCGGGCGGACGAAGGTCTGCGGCCGCGGCGCCGGCTCGGCCGTCGCCGCGCCCGCCCCCGCCGCCACCGCCGCCGCCGGCTCGGCCGCGGCGGCACCGGCGAGCGCCGAGGCCTCGGCGTGCTTGTACTCCATCTGCGCGCTCTGGCGCCGCTGCGCCTCCACCGCCTCCACGTCCTCCTCGGCGCGCACCTGCACGCGGGAGAGGATCACCACCACCTCGTGCTTGATGCGCTCGAGGAGGTTCGCGAACATCTCGAAGGCCTCGCGCTTGTACTCCTGCTTGGGGTCGCGCTGGGCGTAGCCGCGCAGGTGGATGCCCTGGCGCAGGTAGTCCATGGCCGCCAGGTGCTCCTTCCACAGCGCATCGAGCACCTGCAGCATCACCGCCTTCTCGAACTGGCGCATGACCTCGGGGCCGGCCATCTCCTCCTTGCGCCGGTACTCCGCCACCATGGCCTCGAGGATGCGCGCGCGCAGGGTCTCCTCGTGCAGCGACTCGTCCTCCTCGAGCCACCGGCGGATCGGCAGGCGCAGGCCGAACTCGCGCTCGAGGGCCTCCTCCAGGCCCTCGACGTCCCACTGCTCCTCGATGCTCTCGGGCGGGACGTACTCGTCGATGACCTTGTTGACGACGTCGCGGCGGATGTTCTCGATGGTCTCCGAGATGTCGTCGGCGGCGAGCAGCTCGTTGCGCTGCTCGTAGATGACCCGGCGCTGGTCGTTGGCGACGTTGTCGTACTCGAGCAGCTGCTTGCGGATGTCGAAGTTGTGGGCCTCCACCTTGCGTTGGGCGTTCTCGATGGCCTTGGTCACCCACGGGTGCTCGATGGCCTCGCCCTCCTTCATGCCCAGCTTCTGCATGATGGCGGCGACGCGGTCGGAGGCGAAGATCCGCATCAGGTTGTCCTCGAGGGACAGGTAGAAGCGGCTCGACCCCGGATCGCCCTGGCGCCCGGCGCGGCCGCGCAGCTGGTTGTCGATGCGCCGCGACTCGTGCCGCTCGGTGCCGATGATGTGCAGCCCGCCGGCGGCGATGACGGCGTCGTGCCGCTCCTGCCACGCGCGGCGCACGCGCTCGCGCTCCTCCTCCGTGGCCTCGGGCCCGAGCGCCTTGAGCTCGGCCTGGAGGTTGCCGCCGAGGACGATGTCGGTGCCGCGGCCCGCCATGTTGGTGGCGATGGTGACCGCGCCGGGGCGGCCGGCCTGGGCCACGATCTCGGCCTCGCGCTCGTGGTGCTTGGCGTTGAGGACCTGGTGCGGGATGCCCGCCTTGCGGAGCAGCCCCGAGAGGTACTCCGAGCTCTCGATGGAGGTGGTCCCCACCAGCACCGGCTGGCCCCGCTCGCGGCAGCCCTTGATGTCCTCCACGATGGCGTCGTACTTCTCCCGCGCCGTGAGGAACACGAGATCCGGCAGATCCTTGCGGATCATCGGCCGGTGGGTGGGGATCACCACCACCTCCAGGCCGTAGATCTGCTGGAACTCGTAGGCCTCGGTGTCGGCGGTGCCGGTCATGCCGGCGAGCTTATCGTAGAGGCGGAAGTAGTTCTGGAAGGTGATGGAGGCCAGGGTCTGGTTCTCGGCCTGGATCGGCACCCCCTCCTTGGCCTCGATGGCCTGGTGCAGCCCCTCGGACCAGCGTCGGCCCGGCATCGTGCGCCCGGTGAACTCGTCGACGATGATGACCTCGCCGTTGCGCACGATGTAGTCGACGTCGCGCCGATAGAGGGCGTGGGCGCGAAGCGCCGCGTTGAGGTGGTGCATCAGCACGATGTTGGCGGCGCTGTAGAGGCTGTCACCCTCCTTGAGCAGCCCCGCCTCCACCAGCAGCCGCTCGGCCTTCTCGTGCCCCTCCTCGGTGAGGTAGACCTGCTTGTACTTCTCGTCGACGCTGTAGTCGCCGGGGCCGTCCTCCTCCTTCTGCGGCGTGAGCTTGGGCACGATCTCATTGATGCGCTGGTAGAGCTCGGTGCCGCCCTCGGCGGGGCCGGAGATGATGAGCGGGGTGCGCGCCTCGTCGATGAGGATCGAGTCCACCTCGTCGACGATGGCGTAGTGCAGCTCGCGCTGGGCCTTCTCCTCGAGGCTGAAGGCCATGTTGTCGCGCAGGTAGTCGAAGCCGAACTCGTTGTTGGTGCCGTAGGTGACGTCGCAGTGGTAGGCCTCGCGGCGGGTGCAGCGGACCAGATACTCGTGGCTCGGGTCCGGACCGCCCCCCTCCGGGCTGTAGCGCCAGGAGGCGTTGTCGGGGCCGAGCCCGCCGGAGCTCTGGATCACCCCCACGCTGAGCCCCAGGGCGTGGTAGACCGGCCCCATCCACTGGGCGTCGCGCCGCGCCAGGTAGTCGTTGACGGTGACCACGTGCACACCCTTCCCGGGCAGAGCGTTGAGGTAGACCGCCAGCGTCGCCACCAGGGTCTTGCCCTCGCCGGTGCGCATCTCGGCGATCTTGCCCTGGTGCAGGACCATGCCGCCGATGAGCTGCACGTCGAAGTGGCGCATCCCCAGCGTGCGCCGGGCCGCCTCGCGCACCACCGCGAAGGCCTCGGGCAGGAGGTCGTCGAGGGACTCGCCGCCGGCATGGCGCTCGCGGAACTCCTCGGTCTTGGCGCGCAGCTGCTCGTCGCCGAGCGCCTGGATCTCGGGCTCGAGGGCGTTGATGCGGTCGACGACCTTGCGCAGCCGTCGGAGCAGGCGCTCGTTGCGGCTGCCGATGACCTTGGTGACGAGCTTGTTGAGCATGAGGATCCGGCCCCGGGTGGCGTCCGTGGAAAGCCCTGAATGATACCGCAAAGGGAGCGCGGCCGGCGGCGCCGGGTTCCCCGCCGGGTTCAGCGGCGGGCGGCGCGGACGTAGCGCAGCGGATCGACGGGACGGCCGTCGCGCAGGACCTCGAGGTGGACGTGGGGGCCCGTGGAGCGCCCCGAGGAGCCCATCTTGGCGATCACCTGGCCCTTGCGCACCAGGTCCCCGACCTTGACCAGCAGCTCGCTGTTGTGGCCGTAGCGGGTGACGTAGCCGTTGCCGTGGTCGATCTCCACCAGGTTGCCGTAGCCGTAGCGCGGCCCGGCCCAGGTCACCACCCCGGAGGCCACCGCGATGACGTCGCTGCCGAAGCGGCCCGCAAAATCCACGCCCTGGTGCCACTCCGGCCGGCCCGTGAAGGGATCGGCGCGGCGCCCGAAGCGCGACGACAGCCACCCCGAGCGCACCGGCCGGCCCGCCGGCAGCACCTCCTCGCGCACGCTGCGGGTGACGAGCAGGTCCTGCACCGCCTCGAGCTGCTGCTCGCGGGCCTCCAGCGCCTGCGCGAGCTCGTCGAGGGCGCGCACGAAGTCGGGGACCGCGGTCGCGGGCGCGACGTCGGCCTCGGGACCGCCGCGCCCGGGCGGCTGGTCGAAGTCGAACTCCGAGGGGTCGAGGTCGGCGAGCTCGGTGATGCGCGCCCCCACCGCCTCGAGGCGCATGAGGCGCGCCTGCAGCTCGCCGAGACGCGCCGCGAGGGCGTCGACGCTGTCCTCGGCGTGGCGGCGCGCCGCCTCCACCTCCCGGCGCCTCGCCGCAAGCTCTTCCTCGAGGCGAGCCTGGATGGCATCGACTCGGGGGCGCATCCCGGCCGCGCCGGCGCGATAGCCCACCGCGAAGGCGCCCGCCGCAAGCAGGACCACGACCGCCGCCGCGCCCGCGATGGCGCCCCCTGCAGGGACGATGCGGGCCCGCCGCGGACCCTTCAGGAGGAAGAGGCGCATCTCTGGTATCCTCCCGGCATCGGCCTCCGCCTGTCCCGGACATGCCCCGCGAGCCGCACGCCCGCCCCGTCGCCGGCCTCCTCGGTCAGGGCCTCGCCGCCCGCGCCCGCGCCTTCGCGCGCCTCGCCGCGGCGCTGCGCGCGGCCCTGCCTCCGGATCTCGCCCCCCACTGCCACGCCGCCGCGGTGCGCGGCGACGAGCTGGTGGTCTTCGTCGACGGCGCGGCCTGGGCCACCGCCGTCCGCTTCCATGGCGCGCGCCTGCGCGCCGCCGCCGCCGGGGCCGGCTTCGCCGTGCGCCGCCTGCGCACCCGCGTCCTTGCCCCGACCCCGCCGCCGCCCCCGCCGCGGGCACCCCGCCCGCCCGGCCCCGAGGGCACCGCGGCCCTGCGCGCCGCCGCCGCCGGCACCGACGCGCCCCGCCTGCGCGAGGCCCTGCTGCGCCTCGCCGCGCGCGGCCGCCGCTAGGCCGCGGCGGCTCAGACCCCCACCGCCACCGGTCGCATGTAGGAGATCGGCAGCGTCTCCGGGTCGCTGAAGGTCACCACCTCCCAGGCGTCCTCCTCGGCCACGAGCCGGCGCAGCAGCCGGTTGTTGAGGGCATGCCCCGACTTGTAGCCGCTGAAGGCGCCGATGAGGCTGTGGCCGAGCAGGTAGAGGTCGCCGATGGCGTCCAGGATCTTGTGCTTGACGAACTCGTCCTCGTAGCGGAGCCCGTCCTCGTTGACCACCTGGTAGTCGTCCACCACCACCGCGTTGTCGAGGCTGCCGCCGAGGGCCAGCCGCCGCTCGCGCAGCCGCTCGATGTCGCTGAGGAAGCCGAAGGTGCGCGCGCGGCTCACCTCCTTGATGAAGGAGGTGGAGGAGAAGTCGATCTCGGCGCGCTGGCGCCGCCCGCGGAAGACCGGATGGTCGAAGTCGATCTCGAAGGCCACCTTGAAGCCGTCGTAGGGGTCGAAGCGGGCCCACTTGTCGCCGTCCTCCACCACCACCGGGCGGCGGATGCGGATGAAGCGCTTGGGCACGCCCTGCTCCTCGACCCCCGCGGACTGGATGAGGAACACGAAGGGCCCGGCCGAGCCGTCCATGATGGGCACCTCGGGGGCGCTGACATCGACATAGGCGTTGTCGATGCCGAGGCCGGCGAAGGCCGAGAGCAGGTGCTCCACCGTCGAGATGCGCACGCCGTCGCGCTCGAGGGTGGTGGAGAGGCAGGTGTCGCCCACGTTCTCCGGGGTGGCCCGGATCTCCACCGGCTCGTCGAGGTCGACGCGGCGGAAGACGATCCCCGTGTCCGGGGCGGCCGGACGGAGGGTGAGATAGACCTTCTCCCCCGTGTGCAGGCCGACGCCGGTGGCGCGGATCACGTTCTTGAGCGTCCGCTGCGCGATCATGATTTCGGTGCCCGATCCCCCCGCGTTCCGGACCGGCCGGCCCGAAAACGCGCGCAGCATAGCACAGGGGTCCCCCCCCACAAAGCGAACACCCTCACGCCCGCCGAGGCGGCCCGGCGCCGCTCAGTCCGCCTGACGGCGCAGGAAGGCCGGGATGTCCAGGTAGTCGAGGTCGTCCACCGGCGGCGGCGCCACGGCGTCGCCCGCGGCGCGGCGGCGGATCACCGCCGGGCGCTCGAGCTTGTCGTAGTCCACCTCGCCGTCCTTGTTGACCAGGCGCACCGGCGGCTCCTTGGCGCGGGCGGCGGCGCTGCCGAGGCCGGTGGCGACCACGGTCACGCGCAGCTCGTCGCCGAGGGCCTCGTCGATGACCGTGCCCACCACCACGGTGGCGTCGTCCGAGGCGAACTCCTTGACCGTGCTCCCCACCTCGTCGAACTCGCCGATGGAGAGGTCGGGGCCGGCGGTGATGTTGACGAGGATCCCGCGCGCGCCGGCGAGGTTGACGTCCTCGAGCAGCGGACTCGCGATGGCGTTCTCGGCCGCCGCCCGGGCGCGCCCCTCGCCCCGGGCGCTGCCGGTGCCCATCATCGCCATGCCCATCTCGGACATCACCGTGCGCACGTCGGCGAAGTCCACGTTGATCAGCCCGGGGCGGGTGATGAGCTCGGCGATCCCCTGCACCGCCCCCAGGAGAACGTCGTTGGCGGCGGCGAAGGCGCTGAGCAGGGTCACGTTCTTGCCCAGCACCGTGAGCAGCTTCTCGTTGGGGATGGTGATGAGGGAGTCGACGTGCTGGGTCAGCTCGGCGATGCCGGCCTCGGCCACCTGCATGCGCTTGCGCCCCTCGAAGGGGAACGGCTTGGTGACCACGGCCACGGTGAGGATGCCGAGCTCGCGCGCCACCTGCGCCACCACCGGCGCCGCGCCGGTGCCGGTGCCGCCGCCCATGCCGGCGGTGATGAAGAGCATGTCGGCCCCCTCCACGACCTCCTGGATGCGGTCGCGGTCCTCCAGCGCCGCCTGCCGGCCCACCTCGGGGTTGGCGCCGGCGCCGAGCCCCTTGGTGATGCCGCCGCCGATCTGCAGCACGGTGCGGGCCTGGGTGCTCTTGAGGGCCTGGGCGTCGGTGTTGGCGCAGATGAACTCCACCCCCTCGATGCCCGCCTGCACCATGTGACGGACGGCGTTGCCGCCGCCGCCGCCCACACCCATGACCTTGATCACCGCGTTCTCCGGATATGCGTCCATCAGCTCGAACATCGCGCTCCTCCTCTAAGACGGCCGCCCAACCGACCTCGCAAGCTCAGAAACCGCCACGGAACCAGCTCTTCATGCGCTCCCAGACCCCCCGGAAGCCCCCCGTCAGGGGCACCCTGCGCGGCGGCCGGGCCCGGCTGTCGCGACCGAACAGGAGCAGCCCCACCCCCGTGGCGTAGATGGGGTTGCGCACCACCTCGGTCAGCCCGGTCACGTGCTGGGGCAGGCCCAGCCGCACCGGCATCTGGAAGACCTCCTCGGCGAGATCCACCACGCCCTCCATCTGGGAGCTGCCGCCCGTGAGCACGATCCCCGCCGCCACCAGCTCCTCGAAGCCGCTGCGGCGCAGCTCGTTGTGGACGAGGGTGAACAGCTCCTCGTAGCGCGGCCCCACCACCTCGGCCAGGACGTGCCGCGCCACCCGCCGCGGCGGGCGGTCGCCCACGCTCGGCACCTCGATGGTCTCGCCCGGCTCGGCGAGGTCCGACAGCGCGCAGGCGTAGCGGATCTTGATCTCCTCGGCGTGCTGGGTCGGCGTGCGCAACGCCACCGCGATGTCGTTGGTGACCTGGTCGCCGGCGATGGGGATCACCGCGGTGTGGCGGATCGCCCCCGAGGTGAAGACGGCGATGTCGGTGGTGCCGCCGCCGATGTCCACCAGGCAGACGCCGAGCTCCTTCTCGTCCTCGGTGAGCACGGCCTGGCTCGAGGCGAGCTGCTCGAGGATGATGTCGTCGACCTCGAGGCCGCAGCGGCGCACGCACTTGACGATGTTCTGGGCCGCGCTCACCGCCCCGGTGACCATGTGCACCTTGGCCTCGAGGCGCACGCCGGCCATCCCCACCGGGTCGCGGATCCCCTCCTGGTTGTCGATGATGAACTCCTGGGGGATGACGTGGAGGATGCGCTGGTCGGCGGGGATGGCCACCGCGCGCGCCGCGTCCAGCACCCGCTCCACGTCCGCCGGCGCCACCTCGCGGTCCTTGATCGCGACGATGCCGTGGGAGTTGAGGCTGCGGATGTGGCTACCGGCGATGCCGGCGAAGACCGAGTGGATCTCGCACCCGGCCATCAGCTCCGCCTCCTCCACCGCGCGCTGGATCGACTGCACGGTGGAATCGATGTTCACCACCACCCCCTTCTTGAGGCCGCGGGAGGGATGGGAGCCGAGTCCCACGATCTCGATCCCGCCCTCCTCGGTCACCGCCCCCACGATGGCCACCACCTTCGAGGTGCCGATGTCGAGGCCGACGATCAGGTTGCGCTCGCCCTTCCGGCTCATGCCCGCCCTCCCGCGCCTCCGGCCGCATCGGCGCCCGCCCCCGACGCCGCCCGCCAGCGCACCGCAAACCCGTTCGCGTAGCGAAGATCCACCCGTTCCACCTCCTTCCAGCGCGGCGCGAGCGCCGCGCCGAAGGCGCGCACAAACCGCGCAAGCCGCGCCTCGGTCCGCTCGCGCCCGACCTCGATCGCCACCCCGTCGGCGAGCACCAGGCCGACCGCCCCGCGCGCGTCCCAGCGCAGCCGCACCGGACGCAGCCCCGCCTCGGCAAGGCGCGCCTGCACCCGCGCCAGCAGCGCCACCGCCTCGGCCTCGCGCCCGTCCGGGGCGTCGATGCGCACGAGCCCGGGCGGCCAGCTCGCGGGCTCCGGGGCGAAGCGCACGCCAGCCGCATCCACCAGCTCCCGCGCCCCCCAGCGCGCCACCGCCCGCCGCTCCTCCACCTCCACCCGCACCGCATCCGGCCACAGCCGGCGCACCCCGGCGCGGGCCACCCACGGCAGCGCCTCCACCGCCGCCCGCGCCGCGGCGGCGTCCATGCGCACGAGCCCGGCCCGCACGTACGGCATGAGCGCCCGGCGCACCGCCGCCGGCGCGGTGTGCCGCAGCGTCCCCGCCACCTCCACCCGCCGCACGGGGAAGGTGGCCGGGTCGGCCGCCCACGCCGCAACCCGCAGCGCCCCCCAGGCCGCCGCGCCCCCGGCGGCGGCGAGCAGCAGCGCGCCGGCGACCCGCCCCGCGCGGGGCCTGCGCGCGGCCGCCCGGCGCGGCACCGCCCCCGCGCCCCTGCGCCGCCTCACCGCCGCGCCTCCATGCTGGTGGCGAGGATCCGCCACACCAGCTCGTCGAACCCGATGCCCGCCGCCCGGGCCGCCATCGGCACCAGGCTGTGGTCGGTCATCCCGGGCACCGTGTTCACCTCCAGCAGCCAGGGGGCGCCCGCGGCGTCCACCATCAGGTCCACCCGCCCCCACCCGCTCGCGCCGACGGCGCGGAAGGCCTCCAGGGCGAGCTCGGCGAGGGCCCGTTCCTGCGTCGCGGGCAGGCCGCAGGGGCAGTGGTAGCGGGTGTCGTCGGCCTCGTACTTGGCGGCGTAGTCGTAGAAGGTGCGCGGGGTCTCGAGCCGGATCAGGGGCAGCACCGTCTCGCCGAGGATGGCCGCGGTGTACTCGGCCCCCTCGATCCAGCGCTCGGCGATGACGGGGCCGTAGGGGGCGGCGGCGTCGCGGGCCGCGGCCAGATCCTCGCCCCGCGTCACCTTCGCCGCCCCGATGCTGGAGCCCTCGAGCGCCGGCTTGACCATCAGCGGCAGCCCCAGGGCCTGCACCGCCGGCCTCGGGTCCCCCGCCGGCGGCAGCACCGCCCACGGCGGCGTCGGCAGGCCGAGGCCGCGCCAGAGCTGCTTGCAGCGCAGCTTGTCCATGGACAGGGCCGAGCCCAGCACGCCGCTGCCGGTGTAGGGGATGCCCAGGACCTCGAGCGCCCCCTGGATCACGCCGTCCTCGCCGCCGCGCCCGTGCAGGGCGATGAAGGCGCGGTCGAAGCCACCCTCGCGCAGGGCGCCGACGACGTCGCCGGCGGCATCCACCGGGTGGGCGTCGACGCCGCGCCGGCGCAGCGCCGCCAGCACCTGCGCGCCGCTCTTGAGCGAGACCGCGCGCTCGGCCGAGCGCCCGCCGAGGAGCACCGCCACGCGGCCGAAGGCGGCGGCGTCGCGGACCTCCGGGATCGGCCCCGGAGGCACCATCACGCCGCCCTCCCCACGATGCGCACCTCGGGCTCGAGCCGCACCCCGTGCACCCGCCACACGGTCTCGGCCACCTCCGTGATGAGCCCCTCGATGTCGGCCGCCGTGGCCCCGCCGAGGTTGACGATGAAGTTGGCGTGCCGCTCCGAGACGCAGGCCCCGCCCCGGCGCCGGCCCTTGAGGCCGGCGGCCTCGATCAGCCGCGCCGCGTGGTCGCCGGGCGGATTGCGGAAGACCGAGCCGCAGCTCGGCTGGTTCGTGGGCTGGGTGGCCTGGCGCCGGGCGAGGAGCTCGCGGATGCGCGCCTGCGCCGCCGCCGCATCGCCGCGGCCGAGGGCCAGGGTGGCGGCCACGAACCACTCCCCCGGCGGCCCCTCGACGCTGCGGTAGCCGACGCGGAAGGCGTCCGGGCCCCGGCGGCGGATGCGCCCGCGCCGGTCGATGGTCTCCACCGAGCGCACCAGGGCCCAGGTCTCGCCGCCGAAGGCGCCGGCGTTCATGGCCAGGGCCCCGCCCAGGGTGCCCGGGATCCCGGCGAGGAACTCCGCCCCCACCAGCCCCTCGCGGGCGGCGCGGCGCGCCACCCGCGCGCAGGGGGCGCCGGCCTCGGCGCGAAGCCCCTCGTCGGTGCGGGTGACGGCCTCGAGCACCCCCTGGAGGCAGACCACGGTGCCGTCGATGCCGCCGTCGCGCACCAGCAGGTTGCTGCCGAGGCCGACCCAGAGCACCGGCTCGTCCTCGGGCAGGGCGGCGAGGAAAGCGGCGAGGTCCGCGAGGTCCGCGGGGCGATAGAAGCGGCGTGCCGGACCGCCCACGCGCCAGGTGGTGTGCCGGGCCATGGGCTCGTCGTGGCGCAGCTCGCCGCGAAGCCCGCTCATCGCCCGCCCTCCAGCGCCGCGGCGAGGCCCTCGGCGATGCGGCCGATGCTGCCCGCGCCCATGGTCAGGACCACGTCGCCCTCGCGCACCAGCCCCGCCAGCACCTCGGGCAGGGCCTCCACCTCGGCCACGAACACCGGCTCGACGCGCCCGCGGGCGCGCACGGCGCGGGCGAGGCTGCGCCCGTCCACCCCGGGGATGGGCGCTTCGCCGGCGGCGTAGACCTCGCCGAGGACGAGCACGTCGGCCTCCCCCAGGACCTCGGCGAAGTCCTCGAAGAGGTCGCGGGTGCGGCTGTAGCGGTGGGGTTGGAAGGCGAGCACGATGCGCCTGCCCGGCCAGGCCGCCCGCGCCGCGGCGAGGGTGGCGCGGATCTCGCGCGGGTGATGCCCGTAGTCGTCCACCAGGATCACGGCGCCGCCCCGCGCCTCGGTCACCTGGAAGCGCCGGCCGATGCCCTGGAAGCCCGCCAGCGCACGCCGCATCGCCTCCGGGGCCACCCCCAGCTCGTGGGCGACGGCGATCGCGGCGAGGGCGTTGAGCACGTTGTGCCGGCCCGGCAGGGCGAGCTCCACGTCGAGCACGGCACCGTCGCCGGGCAGGCGCACGCGGAAGCGGCTGCGCAGCCCCTCCTGGCGCACCGCCTCGGCGCGCAGGTCGGCCGCGGCCTCGATGCCGTAGGTGAGCACCGGCTTGCTCACCTCGGCGAGGATCCCGCGCACGCCCGGATCGTCCGCGCACAGCACCGCCAGCCCGTAGAAGGGAAGCCGGTGCAGGAACTGCACGAAGGTGCGCTGCAGCGCCGCGAAGTCGCCGCCGTAGGTCCCCATGTGGTCGGCGTCGATGTTGGTCACCACCGCCACCACCGGGTTGAGATAGAGGAACGAGGCGTCGCTCTCGTCCGCCTCCGCCACCAGGTAGCGGCCGGTGCCGAGGCGGGCGTGGGTGCCGGCGCTGTTGAGGCGGCCGCCGATGACGAAGGTGGGATCGAGCCCGCCCTCGGCGAGCAGGCTCGCCACCAGGCTCGTGGTGGTGGTCTTGCCGTGGGTGCCGGCCACCGCCACCCCGTAGCGGAAGCGCATGAGCTCGGCCAGCATCTCCGCGCGCGGCACCACCGGGATGCGCGCCGCCCGCGCCGCCGCCACCTCGGGGTTGTCCTCGCCCACCGCGCTGGAGACCACCACCACGTCGGCCTCGCCCACGTGGGCGGCGTCGTGGCCGTAGCGGATGGTGGCGCCGAGCCCGGCGAGGCGGCGCGTGGCCGCCCCCTCGTGGAGGTCCGACCCGCTCACCTCGTAGCCCAGGTTGAGCAGCACCTCGGCGATGCCGCTCATGCCGGCGCCGCCGATCCCCACCATGTGGATGCGGCGCACCCGCCGCGCCCACTCGGTCCCGGGCAGCACCCCCACCATCTCAGCGCCCCCCCGCCGCCGCCAGGCAGGCCTCGGCCACCCGCGCCGCGGCGTCGGTGACCGCCCGCCCGCGCGCCGCCTCGGCCATCCGCACGAGCCCCTCGCGATCGCCGGCCGCCTGCGCCAGCAGCCCCGCCAGCCGCGGCGCGTCCAGCTCGGCCTCGCGCACCACCCAGGCCGCGCCCGCCGCGGCCAGCCAGGCCGCGTTGGCGGCCTGATGGTCGTCCACCGCGTGCGGATAGGGGACGAGGATCGAGGGCACGCCGGCGGCGGCGAGCTCGGCCACGGTGAGCGCCCCGGCGCGCGCCACCACGAGATCCGCCCAGCCGTAGGCCGCGGCCATGTCGTCGAGAAACGGGACCACCTCGGCCTCCACCCCGGCCGCGGCATAGGCCGCCCGCGCCGCCGCCTCCTTGCCCGCGCCGGCCTGGTGGCGGATCGCCAGCGCCACCCCCGCCTGCGCCGCCGCCTCCGGGACCACGCGGTTGAGCGCCGCCGCCCCCTGGCTGCCGCCGAGGACCAGCACCCGCAGCGGCCCGCCGCGCCCGGCGAGGCGCGCGCGAGGCGGGGGCAGCGCCGCGATGGCCTCGCGCACGGGGTTGCCCACGTGCTCGCCCCCCGGCAGCGTCCCCGGGAAGGCCTCCAGCCGGCGGCGGGCGAGCCGCGCGAGCAGCCGGTTGGTGAGGCCTGCCACCGCGTTCTGCTCGTGGATCACCAGCGGGATGCCCAGCAGCCAGGCCGCCACGCCGCCGGGCCCCGCCGCATAGCCCCCCATGCCGAGGACCACCGCGGGGCGGTCGCGGCGCAGGGCGGCGAGCGCCGCCGCCAGCGCCCGCCCCACCCGCCAGGGTGCGGCCAGCCACCCCGCCGGCCCGCGCCCGCGCAGCCCCTCCACCGGCAGCCGCCGCAGCGGGATCCCCGCGGCCGGGACGAGGCGCCCCTCGAGCCCCCGCGCGCCGCCGAGCCAGCGCACCTCGGCGCCGCGCCTGCCGAGCGCCGCAGCCACCGCCAGGCCCGGGAAGACGTGACCGCCGGTCCCTCCCGCCATGATCGTCACCACCGTCCTTGCCACCGGCGCTGCTCCCGCTCGCGCGTCTGCGCCGCCACGCGCTGGGCCAGCGCCAGCGCCGCCAGGGTCGCCACCATGCTGCTGCCGCCGTAGCTCATGAGCGGCAGGGTCAGGCCCTTGGTGGGGGCGATCCCGAGGTTGACGGCGATGCTGACGAAGGCCTGCGCCCCCAGCCAGACGCCGATGCCGTCGGCGAGGTGGCCGCCGAAGGCCTCGCCGGCGGCGCGCGCCCGCTGGCCGAGGCGGAGCAGCCGCCAGGCCAGCGCCCCGTAGAGGGCGACCACGGCGAGGCTGCCCACGAGCCCCAGCTCCTCGGCCAGCACCGCGAAGAGGAAGTCCGTGTGCGCCTCCGGCAGATACGCGAGCTTCTGCACGCTGGCGCCGAGGCCGACCCCGAACCAGCCGCCGCGGCCCACGGCGATCAAGGCTTGGGTGAGCTGGAAGCCGCTGTCGAAGGGATCGGCCCAGGGGTTGAGGAAGGCGAGCACCCGCTCCATGCGGTAGGGCGAGCTCACCACCAGGGCGGCGCCGGCGGCCGCGAGGACCCCGAGGACCACCCCCAGCCCCAGCAGGCGCGCCCCGCCGAGGAAGGCCATGCCGAGGGCGGTGCCCGCCATCACCGCGGCGGCGCCGAAGTCCGGCTCGGCAAGAAGCAGCGCCGCGGCGAGGCCGAGCACCGCCGCCGGGCGGGCCAGCGCGCGAAGCCCCGGCGGCGCCGGCTGCGCCGCCAGCCAGGCCGCGAACCACAGCACCCAGGCGAGCTTGAGGGCCTCGGAGGGCTGCAGCCGCACCGGACCGAGGGCGAACCAGCGCCGGGCGCCGTTGACCTCGTGCCCGAGCTGCGGCACGAGCACCAGGGCCGCGGCGAGGAGGCCGGCGAGCAGGCCCGGCCAGGCCAGCCGCCGCCAGGCCGCGAGCGGGATCTGATAGACGATCCAGGCCAGACCGAGGCCGAGCGCGGCGTAGGCCGCCTGGCGCACGGCGAAGTGGAAGGGATCGCCGTAGCGGCGCGCCGCCTCGGCGATGGAGGCCGAGGTCACCATCACCAGGCCCCAGGCGAGGAGCACGGCGGCGATGGCCGCGATCCAGGGCTCGGGCCAGGCCGCGCCCGCGCCCCGTCGCACCGCCTCGGCCCGCGCCGCGCTCACGCCAGCGCCTCCACCGCGGCCGCGAAGCGCCGGCCGCGCTCCTCGAAGCTCGCGTACTGGTCGAGGCTCGCGCAGGCGGGCGAGAGGAGCACCGTCTCGCCCGGCCGCACCGCCTCCGCCGCGAGCCGCACCGCCTCCTCCACGTCGGCGGCGAAGACCACCGGCACCGCGCCCGCCAGCGTCTCGGCCAGACGCGGCGCATCGCGGCCCATCAGCACCGCGAGCCGCACCCGCCCCGCCGCGGCCGCGCGCAGCGGGGCGAGGTCCGCCCCCTTGGCGTCGCCGCCGGCGATCCACACCAGCGGACCCGGCAGGCCCTCGAGGGCGGCGAGCGCGGCACCCACGTTGGTGGCCTTGGAGTCGTCGATCCAGCGCGCCCCGCGGCGCTCACCCACCGTGACCATCCGGTGGGGCAGCCCCGCGAAGGCGCTCACCGCCGCCCGCTGCGCCTCGGGGGCGATCCCGGCGGCGTCCGCGAGCGCCATCGCCGCGAGCACGTTGGCGAGGTTGTGCCGGCCGGCGAGCGGGACCTCGTCGGCGGCGAGCCGGCGCTCGCCGCCGCGGCAGAGCCACACGCGCCCCCCCGCCTCCACGAGGCCGTAGTCGCCGCCGCCGGGCGCGCCGAGGCCGAAGGTGACCCGCCGCCCCGGCGCCGGCATCGCCGCCGCCACGGGGTCGTCGCGGTTCACCACCGCGGTGGCGGCGCCGGCGAGGATGCGCGCCTTGGCCGCGGCATAGGCGGCGAGGTCCGCGTGACGGTCGAGGTGGTCGGGCGAGACGTTGAGCACCGCCGCCGCCTGCGGCGCCAGGCTCGCGGTGAGCTCGAGCTGGAAGCTCGAGAGCTCGAGGACGTAGAGATCGGGCGCCGGCCCCTCCAGGAGGTCGAGGACCGGGGTGCCCAGGTTGGCGCCCGCGGCGGCGCGCAGGCCCGCGGCCCCGGCCATCGCCGCCACCAGGGCCGTCACCGTGCTCTTGCCGTTGGAGCCCGTCACCGCCACCACCGGCGCCGGCGCCAGGCGCGCGAAGAGCTCCACGTCGCCCACCACCGGCAGCCCCCGGCGGCGGGCCTCGGCGAAGAAGGGCAGGCGCTGGTCGAGGCCGGGGCTCGCCACCACCAGCTCGGCCCCGGCCAGGACCGCGGGATCGAGGGCGCCGAGGCGAAGCTCCAGGCCCGCGTCCGGCTCGAGCCCGTCGAGCCCCGGCGGCGCGGGGCGGCTGTCGGTGGCGGCCACGGCGACGCCGCGCCGGCGCAGGAAGCGCACCGCCGAGGCCCCGCTGCGGCCGAGCCCGGCCACCGCCACCCGCCGCCAGGGCAGCGTGCTGCGCGTCGGATCCGCCTGCCGTGCCGCGCTCATCGGATCTTCAGGGTCGCAAGACCGACCAGGACCAGGATCACGGTGATGATCCAGAAGCGGACGATGACCCGGGGCTCGGGCCAGCCCTTGAGCTCGAAGTGGTGGTGCAGCGGCGCCATGCGGAAGATGCGCCGCCCCGTGAGCTTGTAGGAGGCCACCTGCAGGATCACCGAGAGGGTCTCCACCACGAAGACCCCGCCCATGATGAACAGCACCAGCTCCTGACGGACGATCACCGCCAGCACCCCCAGCGCCGCCCCCACCGCAAGGGCGCCGATGTCGCCCATGAAGACCTGGGCCGGGTAGGCGTTGAACCAGAGAAAGCCCAGACCCGCGCCCACGAGGGCGCCGCAGAAGACCACGAGCTCGCCCACCCCCGGGAGGTAGGGGATGGCGAGGTAGGTGGCGAAGCGCACGTTGCCCGAGGCGTAGGCGAAGATGCCGAGGGCCCCCGCCACCATCACCGCCGGCAGGATCGCGAGCCCGTCGAGGCCGTCGGTGAGGTTGACGGCGTTGCTGGAGCCGACGATGACGAAGTAGGCCAGGACCACGTAGAAGCCCCCGAGGGGGATCGCCACGTTCTTGAAGAAGGGGACGATGAGGGCGGTCTCGGCCGGGTGCTCGGCGGTGAGGTAGAGGGCGAGGGCCACGGCGAGCCCCGCCGCCGACTGCCAGAGGTACTTCCACCGCGCCGGGAGCCCGCGCGGATCGCGCCGCACCAGCTTGCGGTAGTCGTCGACGAAGCCGATGGCGCCGAAGGCCAGGGTGGTGGCGAGGACGATCCAGACGTAGCGGTTGCCGAGATCCGACCACAGCAGCGTCGCCGCCGCCACCGCCACCAGGATCAGGACCCCGCCCATGGTGGGGGTGCCGGCCTTGGCGAGATGGGTGGCGGGGCCGTCGTCGCGCACGGTCTGGCCGATCTGGCGGAAGCTCAGGTGGCGGATGAGGTAGGGGCCGACGGCGAAGGAGATGGCGAGCGCGGTCAGCACCCCGAGGATGGCGCGGAAGGTGAGGTACTGGAAGACGTTGAAGCCGCTGTGCAGGGCCTCGAGCTGCTGTGCAAGCTCGTAGAGCACGCCTTCAGCCCTCCGCCGCCAGCGCGTGCACGATGCGCTCCATCGCCATCGCGCGCGAACCCTTGACGAGCACCACGGTGTCGGGGCCCAGCGCGCCCTCCACCGCATCCAGCAGCGCCCCCACCGATTCGTGGACCTGGCCGCCGACGCCGAAGGCCTCCGCGGCCCGCGCCGCCAGCGGCCCGAGGGCGTGCAGCCGTGCGATCCCCGCCCGCCGCGCCGCCGCCCCCGCCTCGCGGTGCAACGCCTCGGCCTCGGCGCCGAGCTCGGCCATGTCGCCGAGCACCAGCACCCGCTCGCCCCCGAGCCCGGCGAGGACCGCAAGCCCCGCCGCCAGGGAGGCCGGGTTGGCGTTGTAGCTGTCGTCGATGAGCCAGCCGCCGCCGCGGGCCGGCCGCGGCGCCAGCCGGCCCGGCGGCGGCGCGATGGCCTCCAGGGCCCCGACCCGCGCCTGCGGCGCGATCCCGAGGGCGGCCCCCGCGGCCCAGGCGGCAAGCGCGTTGCGGGCGTTGTGGGCGCCGCCGAGCCGCAGCGTGAGCACCCACTCCCCTTCGGCGTCCCGGATCCGCACCGGGGTGCGGAAGCCGTCACGGCCCAGGGTGGTGGCCCCGGCCTCGCCCCGCACCGCCGCCCCGGCGCCCCCGAGGGCGTAGTCCAGCACCCGCCGCCCGGCCGCCAGACCGCGCCAGAGCGGCGCGAAGGCGTCCTCGGCCGGGAACACGGCGACCCCCTCGGGGGGCAGCGCCTCGAGCAGCGCCCCCTTGGTGCGCGCCACCGCCTCGAGGCTGCCGAAGCCCTCGAGGTGGGCCGCAGCGGCGCCGGTGACGATGCCCACGTGGGGGATGGCGAGGGCGGCGAGCGTCGCGATCTCGCCGGGGGCGCTCGCCCCCATCTCGAGGACCGCGGTGCGGTGCTCGGGCCCGAGGCCGAAGAGGGTCAGGGGCAGCCCGATGTCGTTGTTGAGATTGCCGCGGGTGGCGAGCACCGGCCCGCACGCCGCCGCCACCGCCGCCACCATCTCCTTCACCGTGGTCTTGCCGTTGCTGCCGGTGACGCCCACCACCTGCGGCGCGTGCCGGCGCCGCCACGCCCGGGCCAGCAGGCCCAGGGCGCGGCGGGTGTCGGCGACCACGAGCTGCGGCAGCGCCAGCGGCAGCGGCCGCTCCACCAGGGCCGCGGCGGCGCCGCCCGCCTCGGCGGCGGCGACGAAGTCGTGGCCGTCGAAGCGCGTCCCGCGCAGGGCCACGAAGAGGGCGCCGCGGTGCAGCCGCCGGCTGTCGGTGTCGACGCCGCGGAAGCCTGCATCCGCCGCCGGCGGCGGCAGGCCCAGGGCGGCGGCGGCCTCGCGCAGGCGCATCGCGATCATGCCCGCGCCTCCAGGGCGGCGCGCACCGCCTCGCGGTCGCTCCAGGGCAGGCGCCGCCCGCCCACCTCCTGGGTGGTCTCGTGGCCCTTGCCCGCCACCAGCACCACGTCGCCCGCCCCGGCCTCGGCGACGGCGAGGCGGATGGCGCGGCCGCGGTCGCGCTCGATGCGCGCCGCCTGCGGCCGGCGCATGCCGGCCAGGATCTCGGCGATGATGGCGTCACCGTCCTCGCCGCGCGGGTTGTCGTCGGTGAGCACCACGACGTCGGCGAGCCGCTCCGCCGCCGCCCCCATCAGGGGGCGCTTGCCGCGGTCGCGCTCGCCCCCGCAGCCGAAGACGCACCAGAGCCTGCCGCGGGCGTGGGCCCGCGCCGCCTCCAGCGCCTGGGCCAGGGCGTCCGGGGTGTGGGCGTAGTCGACGAGCACCGTCGGCAGCGCCCCGCCGCCGAGCCGCTCCATCCGCCCCGGCACCGGCGCCACCGCGGCGAGCAGCCGCACCGCCTCCGCCAGGGCCGCCCCCTGCCCCAGCAGCACCGCCGCCGCGGCGAGGAGGTTCGCGGCGTTGAAGCGCCCGGCCAGGGGCGTGGCGAGCACCGCCCGCTCCCGGCCGCGCCGCAGCACCAGCCGCAGCCCCGCCGGCGTCGCCTCCACCGCCTCGGCGCGCAGCCAGGCCCCCGCGCCGAGGCCGTAGGTGAGGGCCTCGGCGCCCGCGCGGGCGAGCCAGGCGGCGCCGAAGGGATCGTCGGCGTTGACCACGCGCAGCGCGAGCCCCGGCCAGGCCAGCAGCCGCGCCTTGGCGGCGCCGTAGGCCGCCATGTCCCCGTGGTAGTCCAGGTGGTCGCGGCTGAGGTTGGTGAAGACCGCGGCGCGGAAGCGCACGCCCGCGACCCGGTCCTGGTCGAGGGCGTGGGAGGAGACCTCCATGGCCACGCGGCGCACCCCGGCGGCGGCGAAGTCCGCAAGGCGCGCCTGCAGCGTCACCGGGTCGGGCGTGGTATGGCCGGTGGGCTCCAGCGCCTCCAGGCGGCCCACGCCGAGGGTGCCCACGAAGGCTGCGGACACCCCCGCCGCCTCCCACGCCTGGACGAGGAAGTGCGCCACCGAGGTCTTGCCGTTGGTGCCGGTGATCCCCACCACCTCGAGCCGCGCCGAGGGATCGCCCCAGAAGCGGGCGGCGAGCTCGCCCGCTCGCCGCCCGAGCCCCGGCACCGCCACCGCCGGCACCGCCAGCCCCGCCGGCGGCGCCACCCCGGGCGCGGGCTCCCAGAGCACCGCCGCGGCCCCGGCCGCCAGCGCCGCATCCAGGTGGGCGAGGCCGTGGCCGCGGCTGCCGCGGCAGGCGAGGAAGACCTCCCCCGGCGCCAGCCGGCGGCTGTCCAGGGCGAGCCCGCGCACGGGCACCGCCGGCGCCTCCGGGAGGATCTCGTCGAGCCGGCGCACCGGCCGCGGCAGCGCGCTCACGGCTCCGACCTCCCGAGGGCGGCCACCTGCGTCCCCGCGGGCAGGGCGTCGGGGGGCACGTCCAGCAGCCGCAGGGCCCCGGCCATGATGCGCGCGAACACCGGCGCCGCCACCTCGCCGCCGTAGTAGCTCTCGCCGCGGGGGTCGTCGATCATCACCGCCACCACCAGGCGCGGGCGGCTCGCCGGGGCCATGCCCACGAAGAGCGCCCGGTAGCGGTCCTCGAGATAGCCGCCGGGACCCACCTTGCGGACGGTCCCGGTCTTGCCCGCGACGCGGTAGCCCGGCACCGCCGCGCGCCGCCCGGTGCCGCGCGCCACCACCCCCTCGAGCATGGACCGAAGCTCGAGGGCGACGCGGTAGGGCAGGGCCCGCGCCGGCGGCGGCGCCTCGGCCTCCTGCACCAGCCGCACCGGAGGCAGCATCCCGCCCGCGGCGATGGCGGCGTAGGCGCGGGCGAGCTGCAGCGGGGTCACCGCAAGCCCGTAGCCGTAGCCCAGGGTGGCCTGCTCCACCTCCCGCCAGGTCCGCCAGTCGCGGAGGGTGCCGGCGGCCTCGCCCGGAAAGCCGCTGCCGGTGGGGCGGCCGAAGCCGACGCGGTCGAACACGGCCCAGAGCCGCTCGGCCGGCAGCGCCAGCGCGACGGCGGCGGCGCCGACGTTGCTGGACTGGATGAGCACCGTGGCGAGGTCGATGGCGCCGTAGTCGCGCAGGTCGTGCACCGTGAGGTCGCCCACCCGCAGCCGCCCGGGGCTGGTGTCGATGACGCTCGTGGCGCGGAAGCGCCCGCTCTCGAGGGCGGCGGCGAGGGTGAAGGGCTTGATCGTGGAGCCGGGCTCGATGGGGTCGGTGAGGGCGCGGTTGCGCCGCCGGGCCGGGTCCCAGGCGGCCCGGTTGTTGGGGTTGTACGAGGGCTGGACCGCGAGCGCGAGCACCTCGCCGCTTCGCGCATCGAGGACCACGGCCGCCCCCGCGGCGGCCCGCTCGGCCTGCACCGCCGCCTTGAGCTCGCGGTAGGCGAGGTACTGGATGCGGCGGTCGAGGGTGAGGTGCAGGTCGCGCCCGGGCTGCGGTGGGCGCACCAGCTCCACGTCGGCGACCGGCCGCCCCAGCCGGTCGCGCACCACCCGCTTCGCCCCGGGGCGGCCGCGCAGCCAGCCGTCGTAGGCGAGCTCGATCCCCTCCTGGCCGACGTCGTCGACGTCGGTCACCCCCACCACGTGGGCGGCCACCTCTCCGGCCGGGTAGTAGCGCCGGTACTCGCGGCGGATGCCGACGCCGGGGGCGCCGAGGGCGAGCACGCGCTCGGCCGTCTCGGGGGTGACGTGGCGGCGCAGGTAGTGGAACTCGCGCCCGCGGCGGGCGTCGAGCTCACGGCGCAGCCTGCGCGCATCGAGGCCGAGGGTGCGCGCCACCCGCACCATCGCCGCCTCGTCGGCGAGCAGCGCCGCCGGCTCCGCCCACACCGAGGGCACCGGGGTGCTCACCGCCAAGGGCTCGCCGTTGCGGTCGAGGATCATGCCGCGGTGGGCGGCCACCGTGACCGTGCGCAGGTGGCGGGCCTCGCCCTCGCGGACGAGGAAGTCGCGCTCGAAGACCTCCAGCTCCACCGCCCGCGCCGCCAGCACCCCGCCCGCCACCGCCACCACGGCGAGGGCGAGGCGGTGACGCCAGCGCATACCCGCCCCATCGCTCATGGCCGCACGATCACGATCTCATCCGGGGCCGGCAGCCGCATCCCGAGGCGCCCGGACGCGATGGTCTCGATCCGCCCGTCCGCGGCCCAGGTCGCCTGCTCGATCTGGAGCCGGCCCCACTCCACCTGCAGCGCGTCGCGCCGCTGCTCGAGGCCCTGAAGCTCGGCGAAGAGCCGCCGCGACTCGTGCCGCGACCACACCACCGCGAGGGCGCTCGCCGCCACCGCCGCCGCCAGGATCACCACCGGCAACGCCGCGCCCCTCACGGCAGCCGCTCGGCCACCCGCAGCACGGCGCTGCGGGCGCGCGGATTGGCCTCCACCTCGGCGGCGCCCGGACGGCGCGCCCGCCCCAGCAGCCGCAGCCGCGGCCGCATCGCCGACGCCGGCAGCGGCAGGTCCGGGGGCCCGTCGCCGCCCCGCGCCTCCCGCCGCAGGAAGCGCTTGACGATCCGGTCCTCGAGGGAGTGGAAGGCGATCACCGCCAGCCGCCCGCCGGGGGCGAGCGCCTCCACGGCCTGGGGCAGCGCGGCCTCGAGGGCCTCGAGCTCGCCGTTGACCCGGATGCGCAGGGCCTGGAAGGTGCGCGTCGCCGGGTGCCGGCCCGGCTCCCGCGTCGGCACCGCCGCCGCCACCACCGCCGCGAGGCGGCCGGTGGTGCGGATCGGGCCCTCGGCGCGGGCGGCGCAGATGGCCCGCGCGATGCGTCGCGCGTAGCGCTCCTCGCCGTAGTCGCGCAGCACCTGCGCGATCTCGCGCTCGCCGGCGCGCGCCAGCCACGCCGCCGCGCTCTCCCCCTCGTCCGGGTCCATGCGCATGTCCAGCGGCCCGTCGCGCAGGAAGCTGAAGCCGCGGGCGGGGTCGTCGAGCTGGGGCGAGGAGACGCCGAGGTCCATGAGGAGGCCGTCGACGCCGCCGGCGACACCCGCCTCGGCGAGCAGCTCGCCGAGGCGGGCGAAGCTGCCGTGCAGCACCCACACCCGGGGATCGCCGCCGAGATGCCTGCGGGCGTGGGCCACCGCCTCCGGATCGCGGTCCATCACCACCAGCCGCCCCTCCGGCCCCAGCTGCGCCAGGATCGCCGCCGCGTGGCCGCCGCGCCCGTAGGTGGCGTCCACGTAGCAGCCCTGCGGGCGCACCGCCAGCGACTCGAGCACCTCCGCCGGCATCACCGGGACGTGCGCCACGACCCCGCCCCCCACCCTCAGAGGGCGAGCTGCGACAGGGCCGCGCCGAGCTCCGGCGAGCCGAGCCCCTCGGACAGCCACTGCGACGACGTCTCGTTCCACTTCGACTCGTCCCAAAGCTCCAGCTTCTTGCCCTGCCCGATGAGCACGACCCGCTTGTCCAGCGCCGCGGCGCTGCGCAGCAGCGGCGGCACCAGGATCCGCCCCTGGCGGTCGAGCTCGCACTCGGTGGCGTGCCCCACCAGGATCAGCTGCAGCTTGCGCACCATGGGCTGGAGGCTCGGCATGCGCATGATCTCGCGCTCGAGCTCGACCCAGTCGCCGTAGGGGTAGAGGAAGAGGCAGCCGAGGTTGGGATCGATGGTGACCACGAGCTGATCCTCGCCCCGCTCGCGAAGCTGCTCGCGATAGCGCGCCGGGATCGCCAGACGCCCCTTGGCGTCGAGGTTCAGCGCGTTGATCCCGCGGAACAAGGCCGCCCCCCCCTTGGCCGGGATCCCTCCCACTTCTCCCCACATCCCCCCACCTCGCCACACTATAGGTAGCGCCTTTCCCACTTGTCAAGGAAACGCCCCCCCGCGGGGAGGCCATTTCGGCCTTTTGGTTCAGAGGCTTAGCGGCGGCT
Source organism: Inmirania thermothiophila (assembly GCF_003751635.1). Classification (NCBI taxonomy): domain Bacteria; kingdom Pseudomonadati; phylum Pseudomonadota; class Gammaproteobacteria; order Chromatiales; family Ectothiorhodospiraceae; genus Inmirania; species Inmirania thermothiophila. The sequence continues at coordinate 195,982 of NZ_RJVI01000003.1, read as the reverse complement.
CGGTGGCGCCCATGTTCCCTTTCGGGATCAAAGGGTTGGGAAGGAAAGGTGAGATGCCTTCTGGAGAAGCGGCAGGTGCCTCACCCGCGGCGGCAGCACTGCGGCCGCGGGTGGGAGAAAGGGGGGAGCCGGCCGATAAGCCGGGTTCTGTCGTGGGCAGCCATTCATCTGGGACGTGCGTCGCCGCACGCCTCGAGCGACCTACCCGGGGGCTGCGCGCGGGCCACGCGCCGCGGCGCTCGGCCGCATGCCCCCCTATTTGGTCTTGCTCCGGGTGGGGTTTGCCCTGCCGCGGAGTGTTACCACCCGCGCGGTGCGCTCTTACCGCACCTTTTCACCCTTGCCTGTGCCGGCACGGGGCCGGCCATCGGCGGTCTGTTTTCTGTGGCACTTTCCGTCGGCTCGCGCCGCCCAGGCGTTACCTGGCACCCTGCCCTGTGGAGCCCGGACTTTCCTCCGCGCCCGCCGCGGGGCGCGGCGGCTGCCTGGCCGGCTCCCTCGGCCCAATCTAGCCGGCCGCCGGGGGAGAGGCAAGCGGCCGGGGATCCTCGCCCCCCTCCCCGCCCCACCCCTTCGGGCCGGTTGCCAGGCCCGTCGGAGGCGGGCAGAATCGCGCCATGGTGGAGATCTCGGGCATCGGCATCGCCTCGGCCTTCCTCGCGGGACTGATCTCGTTCCTCTCGCCCTGCGTCCTTCCCCTGGTGCCGGGCTACCTCTCCTACGTCGCCGGGCGCAGCGTCGAGGACCTCACCGGCGAGATGGAGCGCAGGGCGCGCCTGGCCACGCTGCTGATGGCCCTCCTCTTCGTGCTCGGCTTCTCCACCGTCTTCGTCGCCCTCGGGGCGAGCGCCACCGCGGTGGGCCAGCTCCTCGCCCGCTACCGCTACGAGACCAACCTCGTCGGCGGCGCCATCGTCACCCTCTTCGGGCTCTTCATGACGGGGCTGGTGCGCATCCCCTGGCTCGAGCGCGACGTGCGCATCCACCGCACCATCGGCGGTGCGCACCCGCTCGCCTCCTACCTGCTGGGGATGGCCTTCGCCTTCGGCTGGACGCCCTGCATCGGCCCCATCCTGGGCGCGATCCTGACCGTGAGCGCCACCGCCGAGCAGACCGCCACCGGGATGGCGCTGCTGGCGATCTACTCGGCCGGGCTCGGCGTGCCCTTCCTGCTCGCGGCGCTCTTCACCGACCGCTTCCTGCACCATGCGCGCTCGGTCCGGCGCTTCGCCCCGACGCTGCACAAGATCGCCGGCTGGATCCTGGTCGTCTTCGGCATCGCCATGATGACGGGGCTGCTCAGCCGCTTCGCCTTCTGGCTGCTGACGGTCTTCCCCTGGCTTGCCGAGATCGGCTGAGCCGGGCCCTCAGCCGCGCCGCGCCGCGAGTGCCTGGGCGATGGCGTAGGCCTCCGGCCGCGGCCGCCCCGTGAGCCGGGCCGCAAGGCGCGCCGCCTGCGCCGGCGGCAGCTCCTCCAGCAGCACCGCGAGCACGCGCCGCAGCTCCGCCTCCTCCCGGGCCTCCCCGGCCGCCCCCGCGATCACCAGCACGTGCTCCCCCAGCCTGCGCTCGGGCCGCGCCGCCGCCTCCTCGGCGAGCACCTCCAGGGGGGCGAGGCGCACCTCCTCGTGGCGCTTGGTGAGCTCGCGCGCGTGGGCGGCCTCGCGCCCGCCGCCGAGGATCTCGGCGAGATCGGCGAGGGTGTCCGTGATGCGGTGCGCCGACTCGAAGAGGACGACGGTGCGCGGCTCCGCCCGCAAGGCCTCGATGCGCGCGCGCCGGGCCTGCCTGCGGGCCGGCAGGAAGCCCTCGAAGCAGAAGCGGTCCGTGGGCAGGCCGGCGACGCTCAGGGCCGCCGTCACCGCGCTCGGCCCCGGCACCGCCACCACCGGGATGCCGGCCCCGCGCGCCGCCCGCACCAGCCGGTAGCCGGGGTCGCTCACCAGGGGCGTCCCGGCGTCGCTCACCAGGGCCACCGCCGCCCCCTCCCGCAGCCGCCCCAGCAGCGCCTCCACCCGCGCCGCCTCGTTGTGCTCGTGCAGCGACACCAGGGGCCGGCGCAGCCCGCAGGCGGCGAGCAGGGCGCCGGTGCGGCGGGTGTCCTCGGCCGCGACCAGCTCCGCCCCGGCCAGGGTCTCGCGCGCGCGGGGGCTGAGGTCGCCGAGGTTGCCGATGGGGGTGGCGACGACGTAGAGGGTGCCGGTCACGCTGTGGCCTCGGTGGTCGCGGGCGGGGCCGCCGCGCTATCATCCGGCCTCGCCCATGCTCGCTGGAAGGACCATGGCTCCGCGCCGGCCCGGGTGGCGCTGCCTCGTCGCGGCGGCGGCCCTCACTCTCGCAAGCTGCACCGCGCCGGTCAAGCCGCCGACGGTCCCGGCGCCGTCCCCCCCCGCCGCGGCACCGGAGGTGGACGCCGCCGTGCGGGCGCTGCTGCAGGCGGCGGGCGAGGCCGCGCCGGGCGAGGCGGTGCGGCTGCGCCTGGAGGCGGCGCGGCTGCTTGGGGCCGCGGGACGCGACGACGAGGCGGCGGCCCTGCTCGCGCCCCTGGACCTCTCCTCCGCCTCGCCGGAAGTGGCCCTCGAGGCCGCCATCCTGCTCGCCGAGCACGCCCTTGCCCGCGGCGTCGCCGCCGAGGCCCTGCTGCGGCTGCCGGATGCGGCGCCCGACGCCGCGCCCGCGCTGCGGCGCCGCCTCCACCGCCTGCGCGCCCAGGCCTTCGCGGCCCTCGGCAACGCCCTCGAGGCGGCGCGGGCCCGCATCGCCCTCGAGCCCCTGCTGGAGGAGGGGGAGGCGGTGCTGGAGAACCAGCGCGCGATCCTGCGCCACCTCACGGAACTCGGCGACGACGCCCTCGCCCGCCTCGAGGCCGGGGGGGAACGGCCGCTGGCGGGATGGGCGGGGCTTGCCCGCATCGCCCGCAGCCCCCGGCTGCCCGGCGACTTCGACCGCGCCATGGCGGCCTGGCGGCAGCGCCATCCGGACCATCCGGCGCGGCCGCAGCTCATGGAGGGCGTCGCCGCGCGGATGCGGGTCGAGCCCCTGCGGCCGCGCACCGTGGCCCTGCTGCTGCCCCTGAGCGGACGGCTCGCCGCCGCCGGGCGGGCGGTGCGCGACGGGGTGCTGGCCGCCTACCTGCGCACGCCCCCTCAGGAACGGCCGCGGCTCGTGATCCTCGACACCCGCGACGGCGCGGAGGCGGGCGCCGCCGTCGAGGAGGCGGTGCGCGAGGGCGCCGAGGCCGTCATCGGGCCCCTCGCCAAGGATGCGGTGCGGGCGCTCGCGCTGCGCCCGGCGCTGCCGCTTCGGGTGCTCGCCCTCAACTACGACGACGGCGGCACACCGCCGCCGCCGCGGCTCCACCAGCTCGGGCTGCTGCCCGAGGACGAGGCGGCGCAGGCGGCGGAGCGGGCGCGCGCCGACGGGGCCGTCCGCGCCCTCGTGCTCGCCCCGGCGAGCCGCTGGGGCGACCGTCTCGTCACCGCCTTCCGCACGCGCTGGGAGACCCTCGGCGGCGAACTCCTCGACGAGGCCCGCTACGACCCGCGCGGCACCGACCATCGCCCGGTGCTGGAGCGGCTGCTGGACATCGACGAGAGCAAGGCGCGGCGGCGGGCGCTGGAGGCGATCCTCGGCACGGGCGTGCGCTTCGAGCCGAGGGCGCGGGCCGACGCCGAGGTCCTCTTCCTCGCCGCCGACTCGACCGCGGCGCGGCTCATCCTGCCGCAGATCCGCTTCCTCGGCGGCGGCCGCCTCGCCGTCTACGCCACCTCCGCGATCTTCACCGGCCGGCCCGACCCCCGCGCCGACCGCGACCTGGACGGAGTACGCTTCGCCGACATCCCGTGGCTGCTCGCGCCGGACGAGTCGGGCTCGGCCCTGCGGCGGGAGCTCGAGGGGCTCTTTCCGCAGGGGATCACGGTCTACGGGCGGCTCTACGCCCTCGGCTACGACGCCTGGCAGGCCCTGCCCCTGCTGGAATGGCTCGGGCAGGGGCCCGACGCGGGTCTTACGGGGCTGACAGGAATCCTCACCGCCGACCCCGACCGCCGCCTGCACCGTCGCCTCTACTGGGCGCGCTTCGAGGAGGGGCGCCCGCAGCCGCTGGGCTGGACGCCCCGCATCGAGGGCGTCGGCGCGGCGGCCGCGGCGCCATGAGGGGCGGCGATGCCGCCGGGCGCGGGCGCATGGGCGAGGAGGCCGCCCTCGCCCACCTGCGCGGCCATGGCCTGCGCCTGATCGCCCGCAACCATCGGTGCCGCGCCGGCGAAATCGACCTCGTCATGGCGGAGGGCGAGGTGGTGGTCTTCGTCGAGGTGCGGCTGCGCCGGCGCAGCGACTACGGCTCGGCCCTGGAGAGCGTCGATGCGCGCAAGCAGCGGCGCATCGCCGAGGCGGCGCGGCACTTCCTCGCCGGGCATCCGGAGCTTGCCCGCCGGCCCGCGCGCTTCGACGTGGTCGCGGTCGAGCCCTCGGCCGGCGGCCTCGCCTGCCGATGGATCCGCGACGCCTTCCGCTGCTAGCGGCCCCGCCCTGGGCTACCATGGCGCCATCCTTCGCATCCAGGGAAGTCCACCCATGAACCGGATCGCGCTCGCCTCCCTCCTGCTCGCACCGCTCCTCGCCGCGGGCTGCGCCCCGCTCGTGGTCGGGGGCGCCGCAACCGGGGTCGCGGTGGTGCACGACCGGCGCACCGCAGAGGCCGTGCTCGACGACCAGGCCATCGAGCTCAAGGTGGCCTCGTGGCTTGCCGGGGACGGCGAGATCAAGGCCCGCGCCCACGTCTCCGTGACCAGCTACAACCGCATCGTCCTCCTCACCGGCGAGGCCCCGACGCCGGCGCTTCGCGCCCGCGCCGAGGCCATCGCCAGGCGCCACCCCAAGGTGCGCGCGGTGCGCAACGAGATCGCCGTCGCCACCCCCACGACCCTCGGCCGCCGCTCCCGCGACGCCCTCGTCACCGGCCGCGTCAAGGCCGCGCTGGTGGGCATCGAGGATCTGCCCGGCTTCGACCCCACCCGCGTCAAGGTGGTGACCGAGAACGGGACCGTCTACCTCATGGGGCTGCTCTACCGGCGCGAGGCCGACGCGGTGGTGGCGCGGGCCCGCGGCGTCGACGGCGTGGCCCGCATCGTCCGCGTCTTCGAGTACCTGGACTGACGTGGCGGGCGGGATCGGCGAGCGCTTCCTCGCCGCCCTCGAGGGGGTCGTGGGCGCCGCCGCGGTGCGCGCCGCGCCCGCCGACTGCTGGCCCTACGGCTACGACAACAGCCGCCGCCATGCCGCCCCGGGGGCCGTGGTCTTCCCGGCCTCGGAGGAGGAGGTGGCGGGGGTGGTGCGCCTGTGCGCCGAGCACCGCATCCCCCTCGTGGCGCGGGGCCGCGGCACCGGCACCACCGGCGCCGCGGTGCCGACCCCGGGCGGGGTGGTGCTCAGCACCGAGCGCATGGCGCGCATCCTCGCCGTGGAGCCCGACGACCGCCTCCTCGTCGCCCAGCCCGGCGCCACCAACGCCGAGGTGCAGGAGGCGGCCGCGGCCCACGGCTTCTTCTGGCCGCCCGATCCCACCAGCGCCGCCTTCTGCACCGTCGGCGGCAACCTCGCCTACAACTCGGCGGGACCGCGCGCGGTGAAGTACGGGACCTGCCGCGAGAACACCCTCGGCCTGCGCGCCGTGGACGGCACCGGCCGGGCCTTCCGCACCGGCGTGCGCACCACCAAGGGCGTGGTGGGATACGACCTCACGCGGCTCCTCGTGGGCTCCGAGGGGACGCTGGCGGTGATCACCGAGGCGACGCTGCGCCTGGTGCCGCTGCCCGAGGCCACCGCCACCCTGCGCGCCGTCTACACCGACGTCGGCGCCGCGGCACGGGCGGTGGCCTCGGTGATGGCCCAGCCCGTCACCCCCTGCGCGCTCGAGTTCATGGACGGCAACGCCATCGCGCTGGTGCGCGAGCGCCCCGAGGCGGACCTGCCGGCCGGGGCGGGGGCGATGCTCATGATCGAGGTGGACGGGCCCGCCCACGGCATCGACCACGCCGCCGAGGCCGTGGCCCGCGCCGCCTCGGTGGAGGGGCTGGTGGATCTGAGGCGGGCGCGGGATGCGACGGAGGTGGCGGCGCTGTGGGCGGCGCGCAAGGCGCTCTCTCCGGCGCTGCGCCAGATCGCGCCGAAGAAGATCAACGAGGACGTGGCGGTCCCGGTCTCGCGCCTGCCCGCGCTGATCGAGGGCCTCGGGGCCCTTGCCCGCCGCCACCGCATCCGCATCGTCAACTTCGGCCACGCCGGCAACGGCAACATCCACGTCAACCTCCTCGCCGACCCGGACGACGCCGACGAGATGGCGCGGGCCCGCGCCTGCCTGGCCGAGGTCTTCGACCTCGTGCTGCGCCTCGACGGCACCCTCTCGGGCGAGCACGGGGTCGGCCTCGAGAAGCAGCCCTTCGTCGGGCGCGAGCTCGACGCGCACGTCATCGCCCTCTCCCACGCCATCAAGGCGCAGTTCGACCCCTTCGGGATCCTGAACCCGGGCAAGGTCTTCCCGCCGCCGGATCAGGAGGCTTCCGCGAGGAGCCGCCGGTAGAGGGCGGCGTCCTCGGCGCCGAAGCAGCAGGCGATGATGCGCTCGAAGTGGGGTTCGTGCGCGCGCATGACGCCGAGGGCGATGCGCGCCGCGCGCTCCTTGGGGAAGCCGTAGGCCCCGGTGCTGATGGCGGGGAAAGCGATGCTGCGCACCCCGTGCTCGCGGGCGAGGCGGAAGCTCTCGCGGTAGCAGGACTCGAGGAGGGCGTCCTCGCCGCGGTCGCCGCCGCGCCAGACCGGGCCCACGGTGTGGATGATCCACCGCGCCGGCAGCCGGAAGCCCGGGGTGATGCGGGCCTGCCCGGTGGGGCAGCCGCCGAGGCGGGCGCAGTGGGCGCGAAGCTCCGGACCCGCGGCACGGTGGATGGCGCCGTCCACACCGCCGCCGCCGAGCAGGGTCTCGTTGGCGGCGTTGACGATGGCGTCCACCTCGAGCCGGGTGATGTCGCCCTCGACGACCTCGATCACCCCCGCCCCCCGCGCGCCGCTACTTGATCACCCGCAGGTGCGGCCGACCCCCTCCGCCCTGGGGGCGCGCCCCGTGGGCATCGCCGGCCTCGTCCTTCGCCGCCGGGGTATCGGCCTCCTCGGCGGCGAGGTCGTCGTCCGTGAACATCATGCCGCGCCCGTTCTCGCGCGCGTAGATGGCCATCACCGCCGCCACCGGCGCGGCCACCGCGTAGGGCGCGCCGGCGAAGCGGGCCTGGAAGCGGATCTCGTCGTTGCCCAGCACCAGGCCCTGGACGGCGCGCGGCGCGACGTTGAGGACGATGCGCCCGTCCTGGACGTAGCGCTCGGGCACCTCCACCCCCGGCCGCGTACAGTCGACCACCAGGTGCGGCGTCAGCCCGTTGTCCACGATCCACTGGTAGAGGGCGCGGATCAGATAGGGGCGACTCGGCGTCATGGCATCACCTCGACCCCAGTATAGCCGGCCGGCGACCCGTCAGCCCCGCAGCTCCCGCTCCGCCTCGGACAGGCTCTCCCGGAAGGCATCGCGGGCGAACATGCGCTCGGCATAGGCGATCACGGGGCGCGCCTCCCGCGGCAGCTCCACCCCCCAGGCCGGCAGCCGCCACAGCAGCGGCATCAGGCAGCAGTCGGCGAGGGTGAGTTCCTCGTTGAGGAAGAAGGGCTTGAGCTCGAAGAGCTCGGCGCTCGCCGTGAGGCTGTCGCGCAGCAGCCTGCGGGCCTTGTCCGCGCGCGTCGCGTCCTCGCCCTCGATGAGGCGGATCAGCCGGTACCAGTCGTGCTCGATGCGGAACATGCCGAGACGGATGCGCGCCCTCGCCACCGGATCGATGGGCATCAGCGGCGGATGCGGAAAGCGCTCGTCCAGGTACTCCATGATGACCCGCGCGTTGTAGAGCACCAGGTCGCGGTCGAGCAGCGTCGGCAGGCTCTGGTACGGATTCAGCTCCAGCAGATCCTCGGGGAACGCACCCGGGGCGACGTACTCCACCTCCCCCTGGATCCCCTTCTCCGCCAGCACGATGCGGGTCTGGTGGCTGTAGGGATCGAGCGGGTCCGAGAACAGCGTCATCACCGTGCGGCGGGTCGCGGCCAGCGCCATGTCTGCCCCCCCCTTGCAGGCTGTGTCCAGGCGATGATCGTAACGCAACGGGGCGCGGGAGGCCCGGACGGCCTCCCGCGCCCGCATCCCGCAGCGGACGCGCTCAGTGCACGTCCTTCCAGTACTCCTTCTTGAGCAGGTAGCTCAGGACGAAGAGCACCGCGAGGTAGAGCAGGACCCAGAAGCCGAGGCGCTGCCGCTCGAGCTGCATGGGCTCGCCCAGATACGCCATGAAGGCCACGAGGTCGCGGACGGCGCGGTCGAACTCCTCGGGGCTCATCTTCCCCGGGGTGCCGGGCTCGAGCCGCTCGATCACCGTCTGCCCCTCGGCGTTCTTGGTGAACACGGCCCGCTGCAGCCCCTGCAGATCCGCCATCACCCACGGCATGGCGACGTCCTTGAAGAGGGCGTTGTTGACCCCCCACGGGCGCTTCTCGTCGGCATAGAACGAGGTGAGATAGGTGTAGAGCCAGTCCACACCCCGCGAGCGCGCCACCAGGGTGAGGTCCGGCGGCGTGGTGCCGAACCACTTGGCGGCCTGCTTGGGGTCGACGTTGACGGCCATGAGCTGGCCCACCTTCTCGGCGCCGCGCAGGTACTCCGTCTTCAGGGTCTCCTCGTCGATGCCGAGGTCCTTCCCCATGCGGTTCCAGCGGTGGAAGGAGGCCCCGTGGCAGCTCAGGCAGTAGTCGACGAACAGCCTCGCCCCACGCCGCAGCGATTCCTTGTCGGCGAGGTCGATGTCGACCTCCTTGAGGTGCCCCCCCTCGGACGCCGCCGCCAGGCCCGGCAGCCAGGCCAGCAGCAGGATTGCAACGATCTTCCTCATCACGTCACCCTCTCCGGAACCGGCTTGGTCTTGTCGATCTTGCTGTAGAGCGGCATCAGCACAAAGAAGGCGAAGTAGATCACGGTGCAGATGCGCGCGACGAGGGTCCGCGCCGGCGTCGGCGGCAGCATGCCCAGGTAGCCGAGGATGAGGAAGGCCACCGCGAACAGCGCCAGCGCCAGCTTGAACAGCGGCCCCTTGTAGCGGATCGACTTGACCGGGCTGCGGTCGAGCCAGGGCAGCGCCATGAAGATCAGCACCGCCGCCCCCATCGCCACGACCCCGAGGAACTTGTCGGGGATCGCCCGCAGGATCGCGTAGTAGGGCGTGAAGTACCACACGGGGGCGATGTGCTCCGGGGTCTTGAGCGGGTTGGCCGGCTCGAAGTTCGGATATTCCAGGAACTTGCCGCCCATCTCCGGGAAGTAGAACACCACCACCGCGAACAGGAACATGAAGGCCACCGCCCCCATGATGTCCTTCACCGTGTAGTAGGGGTGGAAGGGGATCCCGTCCAGCGGCACGCCGTTCTCGTCCTTGTTCTTCTTGATCTCGATCCCGTCGGGGTTGTTGGAGCCCACGTGGTGCAGGGCCATGATGTGGACCACCACCAGCCCCAGCAGCAGGATCGGGACCAGGATGATGTGGAACGAGAAGAAGCGGTTCAGGGTCGCATCGGAGATGACGAAGTCACCGCGGATCCACTCCGCAAGACCGGGCCCGATCACCGGGATGGCGCCGAACAGCGACGTGATCACCTGCGCGCCCCAGTAGGACATCTGCCCCCAGGGCAGGAGATAGCCGAAGAAGGCCTCGGCCATCAGGCCCAGGTAGATGAGCATCCCGATCAGCCACACCAGCTCCCGCGGGCTGCGGTAGGAGCCGTACATGAGTCCGCGGAACATGTGCAGATAGACGACGACGAAGAACGCCGACGCCCCGGTCGAGTGCATGTAGCGCAGGAGCCACCCCCACTCGACGTCGCGCATGATGTATTCCACCGACGCGAAGGCGAGGTTGGCGTCCGGCTTGTAGGCGGTGGCGAGGAAGATGCCGGTCACGATCTGGTTGACCAGCACCAGCAGCGCCAGCGACCCGAAGAAGTACCAGAAGTTGAAGTTCTTGGGCGCGTAGTACTTGGAGAGGTGGCCCTCCCAGAGCTCGGTGGCCGGGAAGCGCGCATCCACCCACTCCATGAACCTGCTCTTTGCGCTCGCCATCACGCGGCCTCCTGGTCAACACCGACGATGATGCGGTTGTCGGCGAGGTACTTGTGCGGCGGCACCACGAGGTTGAGCGGCGCCGGCACCCCCTTGAAGACGCGACCCGCGAGATCGAAGCGCGAGCCGTGGCAGGGGCAGAAGAAGCCCCCCTTCCACTCGGGGCCGAGGTCCTCGGGGGCGACCTCCGGGCGGTACAGGGGCGAACAGCCCAGGTGCGTGCAGATGCCCACCAGGACCAGGATCTCGGGCTTGATGGAGCGGTAGAGGTTACGCGCGTAGGGCGGCTGCTGCGGCTCCTTGGATTCGGGGTCGCGCAGCTGGTCGTCGAGGGTCGGCAGCGCCTCCAGCATCTCCTTCGTGCGCCGCACGATCCAGACCGGCTTGCCGCGCCACTCCACGATCATGCGCTGGCCCGGCTCCAGCTTCGAGATGTCCACCTCCACCGGCGCGCCCAAGGCCTGCGCACGCGCGCTGGGCTTGAGCGAGGCCACGAAGGGGACGATGGCGAAGGCCGCACCGACCCCGCCGACCACCGAGGTCGCCGCGGTCAGGAAGCGCCGCCTCCCGACGTCCGTACCGTTGTTGCCCATGATGCCCTCCCGCCGATTTTCCGGGGCCGCCCCGACAGCCCCTTATGGACGGATAACGTTTTGTTTCAGGGAAAAAATCGGGACCGCATTATGGGGAAGCGTCCCCCCCCGGTCAAGCGCCCGGCTCAGACCGGGTTGTCGATCTCCACGTGGCGGTGCTCGATGCCGAAATGCTGCGCCAGGTGCTCGCCCAGCGTCCGCACCCCGTAGCGCTCGGTGGCGTGGTGGCCGGCGGCGAGGTAGTGCACGCCGAGCTCCCGCGCGGCGTGGAAGGTGGGCTCCGAGATCTCGCCGCTGAGGTAGGCGTCGAAGCCGCGCGCGGCCACCGCCTCGAGATAGCCCTGGGCGGCCCCGCTGCACCAGGCGATGCGCCGCACCGGATGCTCGCCGCCCGCGACCACGAGCGGATCGCGCCCGAGCCGCGTCGCCACCCGCCGGGCCAGCTCCGCCAGGGGCAGCGGCTCGGGGAGCTCGCCCCAGAAGACGATCTCCGGCCCCTCCCCGGGGGCGAAGCGTCCGTCCTGGGGCAGCCCGAGGATGCGGCCGAGGGCGGCGTTGTTGCCGAGCTTGGGGTGGGCGTCCAGGGGCAGGTGGTAGGCGAGGAGGCTCATCTGCGCCTCCAGCAGCAGCGCCAGGCGCGCCCGCCGCATCCCCGTCACGCAGGGCGATTCGCCGCGCCAGAAGTAGCCGTGGTGGACGAGCACGGCGTCGGCACCCGCCTCGCGCGCCGCCTCCAGCAGGGCGAGGCTCGCGCTCACCCCGGTCACCAGCCGACCGACCCGCGCCCGGCCCTCCACCTGCAGCCCGTTGGGCGCGTAGTCCTGGATGCGCCCGCACTCCAGCAGCGTGTCGAGATAGGCCACCAGGGCGCGCAGATCCACCATGCGGAACACCTCCGTGGCGGCAGGATGGGCGGCGTGCTAGCTTAGTCGGCGCCATGGGCACCCGCAAATGGATTCCCCCGGGGCTGCGCCTCGCGGTGCTCTTCGCCGCGGCCGCCGCCGTCGTGCTCGCGCTGCGCCCGGATCTGCTGCCGCAGCGGGAGGTGCGGATCACGCGCAGCGCGCCCCCGCAGGCCGCCGCGCCCGCCCCGGCCTCCTACGCCGACGCCGTGGCGCGCGCCGCCCCCGCCGTGGTCAACGTCTACACCGCGCGCGTCGTGACCCAGCGCCCGAGCCCCCTCGCCGAGGACCCGGTGCTGCGCTTCTTCTTCGGCGACGAGCTCGAGCGCATGCCGCGCCGGCGGGTGCAGAACAGCCTCGGCTCCGGCGTCATCGTCAGCCCCCAGGGCTACATCCTCACCAACAACCACGTCATCGAGGGCGCCGACGAGATCCAGGTCGCGCTCGCCGACGGACGCACCGCCGAGGCCCGCGTCGTCGGCACCGACCCCGACACCGACCTCGCCGTGCTGCGCGTCGATCTCGAGCGGCTGCCGGCGATCGTCCTCGGCGACTCGGGACACCTGCGCGTGGGTGACGTCGTCCTCGCCATCGGCAACCCCTTCGGCGTCGGCCAGACCGTGACCCAGGGCATCGTCAGCGCCACCGGCCGCAAGCGCCTCGGGCTCAACACCTTCGAGAACTTCATCCAGACCGACGCCGCCATCAACCCGGGCAACTCCGGCGGCGCCCTCGTCGACGCCCGCGGCACCCTCGTGGGCATCAACACCGCCATTTTCTCGCGCTCGGGCGGCTCCCAGGGCATCGGCTTCGCCATCCCGGTGGACCTCGCCGCCGAGGTGCTCGAGCAGATCATCCGCCACGGCCGCGTGGTGCGCGGCTGGCTCGGGGTGGAGATCCAGGAGCTGACGCCGGCGCTGGCCGAGTCCCTGGGCGCCGAGCCCGGCCGCGGGGTGCTGGTGGCGGGGGTGCTGCGGGGCGGGCCCGCCGACCGCGGGGGCATCGAGCCCGGCGACGTGCTCCTCGCCATCGACGGCGCGCCCCTGGCGACCCCGGACGACCTGCTCGAGCGCATCGCGCGGCGCCGCCCCGGGGAGACCGTGCGCGTGGAGATCCTGCGGCAGGGCCGGCGCCTCGCGCTGGAAGCCCCGGTCGGGCAGCGCCCGGCGCGCCTGCCGGGCCGCTAGCAGCGAGGGAGGTCGGATCGCGATGCGGGTCGTGGTCGTCGGCAGCGGGCTGCTCGGGGTGGCCGCCGCCTGGTTCCTGCGCCGCGCGGGGGCGGAGGTGACCGTGCTCGAGCGGCGCGAGGGGGCGGCGCTGGAGACCAGCTTCGCCAACGCGGGCATGCTCACCCCCAGCATGGCCGACCCTTGGAACGCCCCCGGCGTCTTCTGGAAGGTGCTGCGCTGGCTCGGGCGCGAGGACTCACCGATGCTGCTGCGCCCGCAGGCGCTGCCGTCGATGCTCGGCTGGGGCCTGCGCTTCCTCGCCAACTCCACACCCGAGCGCTACCTGCGCAACACCGCCCGCAACGCCCGTCTCGCCAACTACAGCCTCGCGACCCTGCGCCGCCTGCGCGACGAGCTCGGGCTCGCCTACGATCAGCGCACCCTCGGCACCCTCAAGGTCTTCCGCAGCCACGAGGCCATGCGCCACATGGTGGAGCTGGCGCGCTTCCTCGAGGAGCACGGGGTCGTCTCGCGCGTGCTCGACGTCGACGGCGTGCTGGAGGTGGAGCCGACGCTGGCGCCGGTGCGCGCGCGCCTCGTCGGCGGCATCCACTACCCCGGCGACGAGTCCGGCGACGCCCACCTCGCCTGCCGCCAGGTGGCCGAGCACGCCGCCCGGGCCGGCGTCGTCTTCCGCTTCGGGGTCGAGGTCACGGGCCTTGTCCGCCGCGGCCGCCGCCTCGCCGCGGTGCAGACCACGGAGGGTCCGGTGGAGGCCGACGCCTTCGTCCTCGCCGCCGGCAGCTACAGCCCCCTGCTCGCGCGCCGCCTCGGCCTCGACCTGCCCATCCGCCCGGTCAAGGGCTATTCCATCACCGTCCCCTGCGGCGACTGGAAGGAGGAGCTGCACCTGCCGGTGGTGGACGACGACCTGCACCTGGCGATCACGCCTCTCGGACGGCGCCTGCGCGTCGCCGGCACCGCCGAGTTCACGGGCTGGGACACCACCGTCCGCCCCGGACGCATCGCCATGCTCAGGCGCCTCGTGGAGGAGCTCCTGCCCACCTTCGCACCGCACCTGCGCAGCGCCGAGATCGCCGAGTGGGCGGGCCTTCGCCCCATGAGCTGCGACGGCGTACCGATCCTCGGGCCGACCCCGGTGGAGGGGCTCTTCCTCTGCACCGGGACCGGCCACCTGGGCTGGACATTGGCCTGGGGCGCGGGCCGCCTCGTGGCCGATCTCGTCACCGGCCGCACTCCGCACCTCGACCCCGCCGACTACGCCCTCGCCCGCTTCGGCTGAGGGCCGCGGTCAGCGCCCGTAGCGGTCCTCGAAGCGGACGATGTCGTCCTCGCCCAGATAGGGCCCGGACTGCACCTCGATCAGCTCCAGCGGGATCTTGCCCGGGTTCTCGAGGCGGTGGCGCACCCCCACCGGGATGTAGGTGGACTGGTTCTCCGTGAGGAGGAAGCTCTCCTCGCCGCGGGTCACCCGCGCCGTGCCGCGCACCACGACCCAGTGCTCGGCCCGGTGGTGGTGCATCTGCAGCGACAGGCTCGCGCCGGGGTTCACCGTGATCCGCTTGACCTGGAAGCGCTCGGCCCGGTCCACCGTCTCGTAGCTGCCCCAGGGGCGGTAGACGCGCCGGTGCAGGAGCGCCTCCTCGCGTCCCTCCGCCTTGAGGCGGGCGACCAGCGCCTTGACGTCCTGGACCCGCTCCCTGGGCGCCACCAGCACCGCGTCGGCGGTCTCCACCACCACGTGGCCCTCGAGCCCGACCGCGGCGACGATGCGGCTGGTGGCGTGCAGGTAGGAGCCGCGCACGTCCTCGGCGAGGACGTCGCCGAGGACGACGTTGCCCGCCTCGTCCTGCTCGCGCGCCTGCCACAGCGCCGACCACGAGCCGACGTCGCTCCAGCCCGCATCCAGCGGCTGGACCACCGCGGCCTCGGTGCGCTCCATGACCGCATAGTCCACCGAATCCGACGGGCAGGCCTCGAAGGCGCCGCGGTCCGGGCGCACGAAGTCGGCGTCCTCCGCGCGTCCCGCCCACGCCCCCCGGCAGGCCTCGAGGATCGCCGGTGCATGGCGCGCCAGCTCCTCCAGATAGCGCCCGGCGCGGAACAGGAACATGCCGCTGTTCCAGTAGTAGCCCCCCTCGGCGAGGAAGCGCTCGGCGGTGGCGCGGTCGGGCTTCTCGACGAAGCGCGCGACGCGGAAGGCGCCGCCGTCGAGCGGCGCGCCGGCGCGGATGTAGCCGTAGCCGGTCTCGGCCGCGTCCGGCACGATGCCGAAGGTGACCAGCGCCCCCGCCGCGGCGTGTGCAGCCCCCGCCTCCACCGCCGCGCGCAGCGCCGCCGCATCCCGCACCAGGTGATCCGAGGGCAGCACCAGCAGGAGCGGATCGGCGCCGCCCTCCTGCGCCGCCAGGGCCGCCAGCGCCACCGCGGGGGCGGTGTTGCGCCCCGCCGGCTCCAGCACCACCGCCCGCGGCCGCACCGCCACCTCGCGCAGCTGCTCGGCCACCATGAAGCGATGGGCCTCGTTGCACACCACCAGCGGCGCCGCCCCCGTCTCCCCGAGCCGCAGCGCCGTCTCCTGCAGCATGCTGCGCTCGCCCACGAGGGGCAGGAACTGCTTGGGGTGCAGCTCGCGCGAGAGCGGCCACAGGCGGCTGCCCGCCCCGCCCGAGAGAATCACCGGCACGATCTCGGTCACGATCGCTCTCCTTCCCTGTGCCTGCGGCCGATTATAGGGCCCGCGCCCGGCGCAGCCCTGCTAGACTGGCCCGCTCGGGAACGGGCCGAGGGAGGGCACGATGGCACGGGGCACGATCCTGGTCACCGGCGGGGCCGGCTACATCGGAAGTCACGTGGTGCTGGCGCTCGGCGAGCGCGGCGAGCGGGTGGTGGTCCTCGACGACCTCTCCACCGGGCGCGCCGACGCGGTCCTGCACGGCGAGCTGGTGGTGGGCGACGTCGGCGACGGCGCCCTCGTGCGCCGCCTGCTTCGCACCCACGGCATCGACACCGTCATGCACTTCGCCGCCCGCACCGTGGTCCCCGAATCGGTGGCCGACCCGCTCAAGTACTACCGTGAGAACACCTGCGCCACGCGCAGCCTGCTCGAGGCCTGCGCCGCCCAGGGGGTGCGCCACTTCGTCTTCTCCTCCACCGCCGCGGTCTACGGCGTCCCCGAGGGCGGCATCGCCGACGAGGACACCCCCACCGCCCCCATCAACCCCTACGGCAGCTCCAAGCTCATGAGCGAGTGGATGCTGCGCGACCTCGCCGCCACCGGGGCGCTGCGGCACGTGACGCTGCGCTACTTCAACGTCGCCGGCTGCGACCCCGCGGGGCGCATCGGCCAGTCCACCCCGGAGGCGACGCTGCTCATCAAGGTCGCCTGCGAGGTGGCCCTGGGCCGACGGCCGGAGCTCGCCGTCTTCGGCACCGACTACCCCACGCCCGACGGCACCGGCGTGCGCGACTACATCCACGTCACCGACCTCGCCGACGCCCACTTGCGGGCGCTGGACCACCTCCGCGCCGGCGGCGCCTCGCTCACCCTCAACTGCGGCTACGGGCGCGGCTACAGCGTGCGCGAGGTCATCGCCGCGGTGGAGCGCGCCCACGGCGCCCCGCTGCCCGTGCGCGAGGCCCCGCGCCGCCCCGGCGACCCCCCCATGCTGATCGCCCGCGCCGAGCGCATCCGGGAAGTCCTCGACTGGCGGCCGCGCCACGACGACCTCGACACCATCGTCGCCAGCGCCCTCGCCTGGGAGCGCCGGCTCGCGCAGGGGGCGCGGTGAACGCAAGGCTCTGGCCGCCGCTCGCGCTGATGGCGGCGATCCTCGCCCTGTCGTCGGTGCCGGGCACGCCCGACACCCCGGTCGTGGGCGCCGTCGCGCCGGGCCTGCAGAACCTGCTCCACCCGCCCCTCTACGCCGCCCTCGCCTGGCTGTGGTGGCGGGCGCTCACCCCGCGCCCGGCCGCGGCCTGGATCGCCGCCGCCCTCGCCGCCGCCTGGGGCGGGCTCGACGAGCTGCACCAGGCGGCGGTCCCGGGCCGCTCGGCCTCCCTCCTCGACGCCGTCCTCGACGCCGTTGGCGCCCTCGCCGCGGCGCTGGCCCTGCGGCGTCGCCGGGGCCTGTAAAGAATTCCGACACCCACGGCGCCGCCCCCCCCCGGCGGACGCCCGCCCCGGTCCCCGCCGACCGCCCCTGCGACCAGCGCGAGCCCGGCCGGCGCGCCACCGGACCCGTCGCAAGGCGCACGGCGGCGCACACCCGGACCCCACCCGCCGCCGGTGTCAGATTTTTTTACACCTGACGGGCGATAGGGTCTTGTCAACAGCCTAATGTATTGATGCAAAAGATCACGTTTTTGATGGCATGATGCTTGCTTGCCGGGACGGCATGGCCCACGATCAGGGAGCATTCGCCATGTCGACCATCCAACGGTTCCGGGAAGTCCCGGCCCTCGTCCGCGCCCTCGCCGCCGGCTGCGCCGTCGCCGGCGCGCTGCTCGCCGCCACGGCCCAGGCGGCACCGGTCTACGTCAACGACTTCGAGGGTGCGCCCGACATGAGCGGGTGGAGCCACACCACCCGCACCACGGACAACAACGGCGAGACCGTCCTCGGCGTCTTCCCCACCAAGTCCGGGAGCGTCGCCGGCCTGTCCTGGGGCGCCACCGGGCCCGTGACCTTCACCCTCCCGGGGCTCGCGCCCGGCCACTACGAGGTCTCCTTCGACCTGTTCCTGATCCTGAGCTGGGACGGCCATGGCGGCTGCTGCCAGCCGGACTTCTTCCGCTTCAGCGTCAACGGCACGCCCTTCGTCGACGCCACCTTCTCCAACAACCCGGGCAGCAACCAGCACCAGGGCTATTCGCCCCTCACCCCGCTCGCCCGCAACACGGTGGACAACACGCCCGCGACGGGCAACAGCGGCTTCAACGTCCTCGACATCACCCCCTTCGCCGGCTCGCCGGCCGGGGCGCGGGTCGCCAACTACCGCTATTCCATGCTCTTCGACTTCACCCACGGCGGCGGTGACCTCGTGCTGGAGTTCCTCGGGCAGACCACGCCCGCGGCGGGCGACCAGTGCACGGTCTTCTGGTGCGGGCTCAACTACTACGACGAGCCCTGGGCGCTCGACAACCTGCGCATCGATGACCTGAGCCGCCCCGCCACCGCCTCGGTGCCGGAGCCCGCGAGCCTGGCGCTGCTTGTGCCGGGGCTTGCCGTCATCGCGGCGCGACGGCGCGCCGCCGCCGGTTGATACCGGCCGCCATCCCAGGAACAGGAGAGGGAAGATGACGAGACCTGCCCACCTCGCCCGGCACCGCCGCCGTCTGCGCCTCCTCGCCGCGGCCCTCGCGCTGGCCGCGAGCGGCGCCACCCACGCCATCCCCGCCGCCGTCCCCGTCGCCTGGTATCCCCTCGACGGCGACGCCGCGGACGCGAGCGGCAACGGGCTCGACGGCACCATCCACGGCAGCGTCACCGCCACCGCGGGCCACGACGGCACCCCCTGGGCGGCGCTCGCCTTCGACGCCGGGGGCTACATCGATCTCGGCAGCCCGTCCGCGCTGCAGATCACGGGCCCGCTGACCCTCTCGGTGTGGATCCGGTTCGAGGTGGGGGGCTCCTGGAATCCGCGCATCCTGAGCTACAACGACCACCACGGCTACACCCTCTTCACGTGGGGCACGGGCACCGCACGGACCCTCTCCTTCGACTACGGCGGCGTCGGCGGCTCACCTGCACGCGTGAGCACGCCGGACCCCCTGGAGGCGGGGCGCTGGTATCACATCGCCGCCGTGGGCGACCCGGCGGACGGGGCACGCCTCTATGTCGACGGCATGCTGGTGGCGTCCAACCCCCTCGCCGTGGTGCCGGAGTTTGCGGGCAGCGCCAACATCGGGCGGAAGTCGAGCTGGGCCTGGGACTGGTGGCGGGGCGCCATCGACGATCTCGCCATCTACGATGTCGCCCTCGACGCCGAGGCGGTGCGGCGGCTCGCCGCGGACGGCCCCGCCACCGCCTCGGTGCCGGAGCCCGCGAGCCTGGCGCTGCTCGTCACCGGCGCGCTGATCGCCGCCGCCGGGCGGCGCAGGGCCCGCCCCCGACGTCCCGGCGGCGCGGGGACCGCACCGACCTCCGGGCGGTGAGGCTGGAGCGGGCCCATGGGCGGAGCGGGGCGGTCCGGCCGGGGCGGGCGCGCCGGGGCGGCGCTGGTCACGGCCGTGCTCCTCGCCCTGCCCCTGGTCTCGGCGGTGGATCTCGTCCGCTTCGTCCGCGCCCCGGTCTGGATCGACCACATGGCCGTCCCCGCCAACCGGCCGGAGCGGCAGCCGCCGCGCCGGGGCGCCCCGGTCACCGTGCACCGCGGCACGGCCGCCTGGTACGCCCTCCTGGGCCTGCGCAGCCTGTTCCTCCTCACCTACGGGTGGGTCGCCCTCGCCGCGCTGCGCCACCGCCTCACCGGGAGGACCCTGCTCGTGTTCCTGCTCGCGGTCATGGCCCACATCGTCGCCGTGGTCTTCTCGGGTGACCTCGCCCGCGCCCTGCAGTGAGGCGGCTCAGCGCAGCCCCGCGCGGCGCAGCAGCGCGACGGCGTGCTCGATGGGCACCGCGTAGCTGATCCCGCTCGGCCGCTCCAGCGCCGCCTCCTTCGTCCCCTGGACGAAGACCTTGTTGACGATGCCCACCACCCGGCCGGTGTCGGGCTCGTAGAGGGGGCTGCCGCTGTTGCCGGGGTAGGCGGTGGCGTCGAGCTGGTAGACCTCGTAGGGCCGCTGGAGGCGGCGGATGAGGACGGGGTCGAGCTCGCGCGCGCGCCCGGCCGGGATCACCACCGGGGTCACCGCCGAGACGATGCCGCGGTGGGTCGCCGGGTAGAGGCCGAGGATGGTGCCGATGGGGAAGCCCGTGAAGGCGTACTCCGCCCCCTCGCGCACCGGACGCGAGCCGCCCAGGGTGAGCGCCGGCAGGCGGGTCGTGCCCTCCTCGATGCGCAGCAGGGCGAGGTCGTGCAGAGCGTCCTCGGCCACCTTGCGCACGCGCAGGGCCCGCCCCGAGGGGCCGCGCCCGACGAAGACCGCCAGCGCCTCGCCCTTCTCCACGTCCACGGGCCCGGCCACGACGTGGGCGTTGGTGAGGACGTGGCGGCCGTCGGCCACCGCGAAGCCGGTGCCGCGGAAGCTCGCCGGCGGCTGGCGCGTGGGCAGGAAGGTCCCCACCCCCACCACCGCGGTACGCACCCGCTCCACGGTGTCCGGCAGCTCCGCGGCCGGGGAGGCGGCGGCGGACAGCGCCGCGGCAAGCAGCGTCCCGGCCGCCCGCATCAGGCGCGGAAGTAGACCCCGAGCCGGCGCAGCTCCGCGATCACGCGCGGGCGCTCCGCGGGCGGGACCAGGTAGCCGTTGACCGCCCGCCCCGAGGGGTCGGGCACGAACCAGAGCGCGGGCAGCGGCAGATAGCCCAGCGAGCCCATGATCCGCACCTGCGTGGCATCCACCCAGAGCATGCGACATCCCTCCGCGTTCCCTGCGAGGAAGGCCATGCACACGCCGTGCCGAACTCATCGGCTCTTTCGATTTCAAAGCGTTGCATCCCTGGCCCATGCGGTCGGCCGGCGATGTGTAAAGCATGCCGACGCCGGGAGTGGGGCCGCCTCAGCCGGCGTCGCCGCCATCCGACCCGAGGCGGGCCATGGCCGCCTCCAGGTGCTCGTTGATGCTCACCGACAGCCGCGCGATGCGCCGGGCCTCCCGCGCGGTCAGGCCGCGGGTCTTGGCCTTGCGCAGCAGCAGCGACCACTCGCGGCGCACGGGCTCGGGCACTGCCTCCCGGTAGCGCACGCCGCGCGCCTCGGCCTTGAGCCGGATGTCGGTGGTGGGCTGATAGCCCTCGGGCCGCTTGTCATCCAGCAGCCACTCCATGGGCGTGATCACCACGCCGTCCTCGCCCTGCGGTTCCTCGGCCACTGCCATTGCCCGCGATCCTCCCGGACGCCCCCCTTCCCGCCCCGACGGGTCCTGCCGCACGGCGGTTTGCCCGCCCGCCGCCGCAGCCCCAATAATAGACCCTTGCGGCGCCATCGGCCGCATCCTCTGCACAAGGAGCCCTCCCGCATGGACGAGAAGCTCGCGGTCGTCGGCCTCGGCTACGTGGGCCTGCCCCTGGCGGTGGCCTTCGGCAAGCGCCGCCCCACCATCGGCTACGACGTCAACGAGGCCAAGGTGGCCACCTACCGCGCGGGCCACGACCCCACCGGCGAGGTCACGGACGCCGAGCTCGCCGCCGCGCGCCACCTGGAGCTGACCTCGGACCCGCGGCGGCTGCGCGAGGCCGGCATCGTCATCGTCGCCGTGCCCACCCCCATCGACCAGGCGCGCATCCCCGACCTCGGCCCCCTGCGCGCGGCGAGCCGCACCGTGGGCGAGCACCTGCGGCCCGGCGCCGTGGTGGTCTACGAGTCCACGGTCTACCCGGGCTGCACCGAGGAGGTCTGCGTCCCCATCCTGGAGCAGGCCTCGGGACTGCGCTGGCGGGAGGGCTTCCATGTGGGCTACTCGCCCGAGCGCATCAATCCCGGCGACCGCGAGCACCGCCTCGAGACCATCGTCAAGGTAGTGGCCGGCGACGACGAGGCCACCCTCGAGCGCGTCGCCCGCCTCTATGGGGAGGTGGTCGAGGCCGGCGTCCACCGCGCCTCCAGCATCCGCGTCGCCGAGGCCGCCAAGGTGATCGAGAACACCCAGCGCGATCTCAACATCGCCCTCATGAACGAGCTCGCGATGCTCTTCGACCGCATGGGGCTCGACACCCTGGAGGTGCTCGAGGCGGCCTCCACGAAGTGGAACTTCCTCCCCTTCCGCCCCGGTCTGGTGGGCGGGCACTGCATCGGCGTCGACCCCTACTACCTCACCTACAAGGCCCAGACCCTCGGCCACCACCCGGAGATCATCCTCGCCGGGCGGCGCATCAACGACCGCATGGGCAAGTACGTGGCGGAGCAGACCGTCAAGCGGCTGATCCGCAACGGCCACGGCGTGCGCGGCACGCGCGTGGCGGTGCTCGGCCTCACCTTCAAGGAGGACTGCCCGGACCTGCGCAACTCCAAGGTCGTCGACGTCGTCCGGGAGCTCGCCGACTACGGCGCCGAGGTGGTGGTCCACGACCCCGTGGCCGACCCCGCGGAGGCGCGGGCCGAGTACGGCATCGAGCTCGCCCCCTGGGAGGCGCTCCGCCCGGCGGCGGCGATCGTGCTCGCGGTGCCGCACCGAGCCCTGCGCGAACGCGCGGCCGGCGAGTTCGCGGCGCTCGCGGGCGATGCCCCGAGCTTCATCGACGTCAAGTCGGCGCTGGACCGGCGCGCCCTCGAGGCCGCCGGCTTCGACGTCTGGAGGCTGTGATGGCGAGGCGCTACCTGGTCACGGGGGCGGCCGGCTTCATCGGCGCGGCCACCGCCCTGCGCCTGCTCGAGCGCGGCGACGAGGTGGTCGGCCTCGACAACCTCAGCGACTACTACGACGTCTCGCTCAAGGAGGCGCGGCTCGCGCGCCTCGCCCCCTTCCCGGCCTTCCGCTTCGTGCGCGCCGACGTCGCCGACCGCGCCGCCATGCGCGCCCTCTTCGCCGCCGAGCGCTTCGACTGCGTCATCCACCTCGCGGCCCAGGCCGGGGTGCGCTACTCGCTGGAGAACCCCGACGCCTACGTGGACACCAACCTCGTCGGCTTCGGCAACATCCTCGAGGGCTGCCGCCACGGCGGCGTCGGCCACCTCGTCTTCGCCTCCTCGAGCTCGGTCTACGGCGCCAACACCCGCCAGCCCTTCTCCGTGCACGACAACGTCGACCACCCCCTCTCCCTCTACGCCGCCACCAAGAAGGCCAACGAGCTCATGGCCCACACCTACGCCCACCTCTACGGGCTGCCGTGCACGGGGCTCCGCTTCTTCACCGTCTACGGCCCCTGGGGACGGCCGGACATGGCCCTGTTCCGCTTCACCAAGGGCATCCTCGAGGGCCGCCCCATCCCGGTCTACAACCGCGGCCGGATGGTGCGCGACTTCACCTACATCGACGACATCGTGGAGGGGGTGGTGCGGGTGGCCGACCGCATCCCCGCCCCGGACCCCACCTGGGACGGCGACCGCCCCGACCCGGCCACGAGCTTCGCCCCCTACCGCGTCTACAATATCGGCAACGGCCGTCCGGTGGAGCTGATGCGCTACATCCGCGTCCTCGAGGCCTGCCTCGGGCGCAAGGCCGAAATGGAGCTGCTGCCCATGCAGCCGGGCGACGTCCCCGCCACCCAGGCCGACACCACCGAGCTCGAGGCCGACACCGGCTTCGCCCCCTCCACCCCGGTGGAGGTGGGCGTGCAGCGCTTCGTGGACTGGTACTGCGACTTCTACGGCGTGCGCCGCTGAGCCGCCGCCGCGGTGTCGGATTTCTTTACACCGGCGTCCCCTGCGCCCCCGCAGGGGACGCGCATACCGTTGATTTCCCACGCATCGGTTCGTGCGGCGCGAAAATTGCATCGAGCCGTGTCAGACGCGAGCGGGGCGCTTGCGAACCGTTTGCACCGATACGATCGAGCAACTAAGCTGATCATCGATCCCGCCGCAAGGCACCGGTCGAGGAGGTCCGGCCCATGGATCAGGAACAGCCCACCAGGCCAGGGACGCGCAGCGGCGAGGCCCCGGCGCCCGACCGCACGCGACGGCGCCTGACCGGCGCCGGGCTCGCCGCCCCGGTGCTGCTCTCGGTGGCCGCGCGCCCGGCGTGGGGCAACCGCTGCACCCTCTCGGCCCAGCTCTCCGGCAACCTCTCGGCGCCCACCGTCACCTGCGAGGGGCTCTCTCCGGGCTACTGGAAGAACCACACCAGCGAGTGGGACCACGGCACCGGCCTCACCTACCGTACCGAGCTCCGCTTCCACGACCCGAGCCACGGCTTCCCCGTCCGCGCCTTCCCCGACACGGGGACGGTGGACTTCGGCGACCGCACGCTGCTCCAGGTGCTGCAGCTCA
The DNA here is from genome assembly GCF_003751635.1 of Inmirania thermothiophila. Lineage (NCBI taxonomy): Bacteria > Pseudomonadati > Pseudomonadota > Gammaproteobacteria > Chromatiales > Ectothiorhodospiraceae > Inmirania > Inmirania thermothiophila. Next base: position 172,069 of record NZ_RJVI01000003.1, on the reverse strand, counting down.
CGGGCGGGGACGATCCCAAGAGGCTGGGCTTCCACGCCGTCGCCGCGGTGCTCAACGCCCAGCGCTTCTACCCCGGAAGCTTCGGCTACGCGCCCGGCGACATCGTCGACATCTACCGCAACTGGACCGGCACCGCGGAGGACCTCAAGGCTTTCTACGAGGCGCTGGAGGTCTCCTGACGGCAGGGGGGGCACCGCGGGGGCGCGCGATGACGGCGACGGCAACGGTGTGGCGGCTGCGCCGCGGGCTGCGGCTTCGCCGGCGCGCCCTCGGCGGCGAGGTGGCGCTGCTGGACGAGGCCACCGGGGCCACCCACCTGGTCGCGCCCGCCGCCGCGGCCATCCTCGAACTCCTCGCTGGCGGCGCGCCCCTCGACACCGCCGCCATCGCCGCGCGCCTCGCCCCGGAGGACCGCTGCCCGGTCCTGCGCGAGGCCGCCGTGCACGATGCGCTGCGGGCGCTGCGCCGGCTCGATCTGGTCGAGGAGGCGGGGGCGTGAGGGTGGCCGACTGCCCCCCGCGGGCGCTGGCGCGGCGCCTCGCCCGCGGGCTCGTGCTGGAGGTGGGCCCGCTCGCCTTCCGCCTGCGCACCCCCTTCCCCGAGATCGCCGCACACCTGCACCGCCTCTATCCCGACCACCGCCTGAGCGGGCCCGACGCCTTCGCGGACTGGAGCGTCGAACTGCTGCCCGGGCGCGGCCTGCGCCGGCGGCTGCGCCCGCAGGCACGGCTGGTGGTGGACGGGCACGAGCCCTTCCGCCCGCTGCCGCGGGGCCAGGCCTGCCCGCTGCTGGAGTGGGGCCTCAACTGGTGCGTCTACAGCCAGGCCCACTGGTGGATCGTGGTCCACGCCGCGGTGGTGGCCGACGGCGACCGCGCCCTGCTGCTCGCGGGCGACTCCGGCGCCGGCAAGAGCACGCTGTGCGCCGCGCTGCTCACCCGCGGCTGGCGGCTGCTCTCGGACGAGCTCGCCCTGCTCGACCCGCGCGACGGGCGCATCCAGCCGCTGCCGCGCCCGGTGAGCCTCAAGGACCGCGCCATCGAGCTCGTCGCCGGCCTCGCCCCCGGGGCCGTCCTCAGCGACCCCGTGGCCACCGACGGCAAGGGCTGGGTGGCGCATCTGCGGCCGCCCCCCGGCAGCGTCGCCCGCGCCCGCGAACCCGCCCGCGCCGCCTGGCTGATCCTGCCCGAGGTGACCCCGGGAAGCCCCCCCGCGGTGGGGGGCGTCGGCCCGGGCCGGGCCCTCATGGCCCTGGTCCGCCAGTGCGTCAACTACACCGCCGTCGGCCCCGACGCCTTCGAGCGCCTCGCCGACATCGCCGCCTCCGTGCCCGCCTACCGGCTCCGCTTCGACGACCTCGCGCAGGCGGCGGCGCTGGTGGACGGGCTCACCCGCCATGCCCGCGACCGTGCCGCGGCGGGCGCCTGAGCCCGTCCACGCCCGTCTCGCCGCGGGGCTGCTGGAGCCGGCCGCCCTCGCCGGGCTGCGCCTCGCCGACTGGGACGCGCTGCTGCCTGCGGCGCGCGCGGCGGGGCTCCTCGCCACCCTCGCCGAGCGCGTGGCGGCGGCCGGACTCGTCGAGCGCGTGCCGGCGCGGGCGCGCCGCCACCTCGAGGCGGCGCGGCGCTTCGCCGCCGCCCAGGCCCGCGCCGCCGACGACGAGCTGCACCGGCTCGCCACCCTCCTCGGCCGGCGCGGCATCGAGCCCGTGCTGCTCAAGGGGGCGGCCTACCTCGCCGCGGGCCTGCCCTGCGCCGAGGGACGGCTCATGGGCGACATCGACCTCCTGGTGCCCGAGACGCGCCTCGCCGAAGCCGAGCTCGCCCTCAAGCTGGCCGGATGGGCCCCGGTCAAGCACGACCCCTACGACCAGCGCTACTACCGCCGCTGGATGCACGAGATCCCGCCCCTGCGCCACGTCCACCGCGGCAGCAGCATCGACCTCCACCACAACATCCTGCCCCGCACCTCGCGCGCCCGCCCGCAGGGGGCGGCGCTCCTCGAGGCCGCGGTGGCGGTGCCGGGCCGCCCCGGCCTGCGCGTGCTCGCGCCGGCGGACATGGTGCTGCACGCCGCCGCCCACCGCTTCTTCGACGACGGCGAGTGCGACCACGCCCTGCGCGACCTCTGGGACCTGCACCTGCTCCTCGGCGCCTTCGGCGGGGAGCCGGGCTTCTGGGACACCCTCGCCGCGCGCGCCGCCGCCTTCGGCCTCGAGCGGCCGCTGGCCTACGCCCTGCGGTGGTGCCGGCGCCGCTTCGGCACGGCGGTGCCCGCCGGCACCCTCGCCGCCGTCGCCGCGCACCTGCCGCCGCCTCCCCTCGGGCGCATCATGGACGCGGTCTGGGAGCGGGCCCTGCGCCCGCCCCATGCCGCCTGCGACGACGCCTGGAGCGGGCTCGCCCGGCGCGCCGTCTACCTGCGCGGCCACTGGCTGCGCATGCCGCCGCGGCTGCTCCTGCCCCACCTCGCCCGCAAGGCCCTGGTCCCGCGGCGCGCCTGAGCCCCCGCGCGGGCGCTGCTAACATGGAGGCCGTGGACGGATCCCCCGGCATGCCCCGCCCGAGCCCCGCCCCCCGCCGCGGCCCGGGAGCGGCCCCGCGCCCATGAGCCGACCGCGCCGCGGCGCCGCCCTGCTCCTCGCCCTCGGCGCCATCGTCTACGCCAGCCTCGTGCCCTTCGAGCTGCGGCCCCTGCCGCTGGAGGAGGCCCTCGCCCGCTTCCGCGCCATCCGCCACCTGCAGCTCGGCCTCGGCTTGCGCGCCGACTGGGTCGCCAATATCCTCCTCTACCTCCCTGCAGGCTTCGCCGGCGCCGCCCTCGCCCTGGGCCGGCCGCTGCGCGCGGGCGCCGCCCTCGCCCGCGCCGCTGGCCTCTTCCTCGCCCTGCTCGCCCTCGCCGCCGGGATCGAGTTCGTGCAGATCTTCTTCAGCCCCCGCACGGTCTCCCTCAACGACATCCACGCCGAGGCCATCGGCGCCGCCCTCGGCATCAACCTCTGGCTGCTCGCCGGCCCCCGCCTGGCCGCGCTGGCGCGTGCCCTCGCCGGCCGGGGGCCGGGCGGCCCGAGGCCCCTCGCCGCCGCCTTCCTGCTCGTCTACCTCGCCCTCGCCCTCTTTCCCTACGACCTGCTCGCCTCGCGCGCCGAGCTCGCCTGGAAGCTCACCGGCGACCTCACCGGGTGGTGGCTCGCCCCCGCCTGCGCGGGAGGATGCGCGACGGGGCTCGCGGCCGAGGCCGCCGCCGCCGTCGTCGCCGGCGCCGCCCTGCGCCTGCTCACGGGCCGCACCGCCGCGGCCGCGGCGGCGGCGCTCGCGGCCGCCCCCGCCCTCGAGGCGGCCCAGATCCTCGTCGCCTCGGGGGTGGCCCAGGGGGCCTCGGCGCTCGCCCGCACCCTCGGGGCGCTGGCCGGCGTGCTGCTGGCCGCGCACCTCCGCCCCCGCGGCTGGCTGCCCGGCAGCCTGCCCTGGCGGCTCGCGGCGCTGGCCTGGTGCGCGGCGGTGCCGGCGGCGGCGTGGTGGGGGCGCGGCCCCCTGCTGCCCCTGGACGAGGCCCTCGCCCGCCTCGCCGCGGTGCGCTGGATCCCCTTCTACTACCACTACTTCACCACCGAGGCCGAGGCCGTGCGCAGCCTCGTCGCCCACCTCGGGCTCTACCTCCCCGCGGGCCTGCTGGTGGCCGCGGCGCGGCCGCGGGTGCGCGTGCGCCCGGCGGCGAGCGCCGCCGCCGTCGCCGCCCTCGCCCTCGGGGTGGAGACCGGCCGGCTCTTCCTCGCCGGCATCCGGCCCGACCCCACCAACGTCCTCATCGGCGCCGCCGCGGGCTGGGCCGGGGCCTGGCTGCTGCATCTGCTGCGCCGGCCCGCGGCGGACGGGACCGCACCCCCGCCCCCTGCCCCGGGCACCCGGTGGGCCGCCGTCCCCGTGCTGCTCGCCGCCCTCGCCCTGGTCCCGGCGGCGCGCGGGCTGGGGCTCGTGCGCACCGCCGCGGCGCCGCCGGAGCCGCTGGTGGACGAACGGGCCCTGCCCACGCACCCGGCGCCTTCGACGCTGCCGGTGCCGGCGCTGCCCCAGTTCCGCACGCCGCATCCGCGCCTGCCGGCACCGACGGCGGCGGACCTCGCCCGCCTGCGCAGGGACAACCCCGGCTATCTCCAGGCGCAGCGGGCGCTCGCCGCGCGCGGCGGCAGCCGGCGCACGCGGCTCGAGGCGGCGGTGCTCGCCGCCTACGCCGAGCCCGGCGGCATCGACCTCGGGGATCTCGCCCGCCGCCTGCTCGCCCTCAAGGTGCGCGACCGCGGCCACGACCAGGTCCTGCCCCTGGCCATGGCCTACGACTGGCTCCACGACCGCTGGAGCCCGGAGCAGCGCCGGGCGCTGCTGGACAAGCTTCTCGCAGGCTGCGGCCACGTCGTCGAGTTCATCCGCAGCGCCCGCCTCTCGCCCTACAACGTGATCCTCTACAACGCGCCGCTGCAGGCCCTCGTCGCCTGCAGCGTCGCCACCTTCGGCGAGGATCCGCGCGCCGCGCCGCTGATGGCCTTCGCCCATCACCTGGTCTGGCGCGTGGTGGTGCCGGCCTGGCGGCAGGTCATGGGCGTGAACGGCGGCTGGCACGAGGGGGCCGAGTACGTGGGCATCGGCATCGGCGATGCGGTGTACAAGGTGCCGGCCATGTGGGCGGCCACGGGCGAGGACCTCTTCGCCGCGGTCCCGGGCCTGCGCGGCTTCCTCGACTTCCTCGTCTACCGCACACGGCCCGACGGCAGCCACATGCGCTGGGGCGACGGCGCCTGGTTCGACCGCGACAGCCCCGACCGCCTCGCCCTGGCGCTGCGCCACCGCCACGCGGCCGCCTACAGCCTCGGCGGCTGCCCGCGCACCGTCGAGCCCACCTCCTGGCCGTGGGGGCCGCTCACGGATCCCGCGCTGTGCGACCCGGGAGCGGCGGCGCGCCTGCCTTGGGCGAGCTGGTTCGACGGCATCGGCATGCTCATCGCCCGCAGCGACTGGTCCGCGCGGGCGACCTGGGTGAGCTTCAAGGCCGGCGACAACTACTGGTCCCACAGCCACCTCGACCAGGGCGCCTTCACCCTCTTCAAGGGTGGGGCGCTGGCCATCGACAGCGGCTACTACGGCCCCCGCTACGGCTCCGACCACCACATGAACTACGCCTACCAGAGCATCGCCCACAACGTGGTCACGGTCACCGACCCCGACGACACGGTGCCGGCACCGGCGCGCGAGGGGCCGCGCCCCATCGCCAACGACGGGGGTCAGCGCCGCATCGGCTCCGGCTGGGGCGTCGAGCCGGCCCCCCTCGACCGCGCCGAGTGGGAGCGGCGCCGCGAGACCTACCACACCGCCGAGGTCCTCGCCCGCCACCAGGACGCGCGCCTCGCCGTGGTGGTCGCCGATCTCACCCCGGCCTACACCAACGCCCGCTCCGGCGAGGGCACCTTCAGCCACCGCACCCGCCGCGTCGAGCGCTACGTGCGCACCTTCCTCTACGACCGCGGCAACGACGTGGTCCTGGTGCACGACCGCCTGCGCGCGAGTCGCGCCGCGTTTCGCAAGCGCTGGCTGCTCCACACCCGCACCCGCCCCGCCATCGCGGGCCGCCGCTTCACCGTGCAGTCGCCCGCCACCGTGCCCGGGCTGCCCGACGGCGTGCTCGTGGGCGAGGTCCTCGCGCCGGGCAACGCCCGGATCCACGCCATCGGCGGCCCCGGGTTCGAGTTCTGGGTCGACGGGCGCAACTACGACGAGCAGGGGACCCTGTGGCGGCACATCGCGGGGCGGCACCGCCGACCGCCGCGCCCCGAGCCGGGCCGCTGGCGGCTCGAACTCAGCGCCGACGAGGAAGGGCGCGATGCGCGCTTCCTGGTGGCCCTCGTGCCGCGGCTCGCCGGCGATCCCCTCGACGTGCGCATCCGCCGCCTGGAGGCGGGCGGGCGCCTCGGGGCCGAGATCGCGGGCCCCGCCGGGCCCCTGCGCGTCTGGTTCGATGACGGCGACCGCGTCGAGGTGGAGGGCGTCGGCCGCATCGGCCCGGCCCGCTGAGCCGCCGCCCGCCACGCCGGCGGGGCCTTCCCCTCCGGCGCCGGCTCGGGCAAGGTAGGCGGCCTTGCTGGGGGAACCGCTTCGGGGGAACGATGCGCGAGACCAGACCCGCCGCCGAACGCTTCGTCGGCGTCGTCGCCGGCGTGTTCGTCGCCGTCAACGGCGCCATCCTCTATCTCTTCCTGCTCCAGTTCCCGTTCGGCCTCACGCCCTTCCTGGCGAGCCTCCGCCACTGGGACCGGCTGACCCCGCGGATCTTCGTCGCCGCGGCGCTGGCCGCGGCGCTCGCGGTGGTGGCACGCCTCGCCGTCTCCGCCCTGCCCGAGCGCTGGAAGGACCGCCTCACCTACTGGCGCGGCGGCGAGGCCCACCCCGCCCGCGACGTCTTCTTCACCACCCGCCGCCAGCCCTTCGACGGCGCCGAGGCCGTGCGCGCCTTCCCGGAGGTGAAGGAGGCCGCCTTCGCCCCCGCCCGGCAGCTCGCGGTGTGGCGGCGCCTGGAGGCCGAGCGCGCCGCCCATCCCATCGTCGCGGGCACCCGCGCCTACTGGCTGCTGGTCCGCGACCTGCACCTGCTCTCGCTCGCCGTCCTCCTCGCCTTCCTGGTCTCCTGGCCCATCAACGGCGCCCTCCCCTTCGCCGTCGCCGCGCCCTATCTCTTCGTCTTCGGCACGCAGTATCTCTTCCTGCTGCTGACCGCGCGCCGCGCGGGCCACCGCTACGCCGACACGGTCCTCGCCATCGCCCTCGGCATCGAGCCGGGCGGGGGCGGGCGGCGCTGATCCGTTTTCCCCCTCCCGGCCTCCCCCGCTGCCGCGGGGGAGGAGATGCCCCCTCCCCGCGCCGCAGGCGGGGGGAGGGCCGGGGAGGGGCTAACAGCGCACGGCGAGATCCCGCAGGCGCGGCGTGCGGCCGCCCACCGCGCGCTGCTGCGCCTGGGCGAGGAAGAGCTCGGCGGCGGCGAGGGCATCGCTCAGGGCGTCGTGGGCGGGGTAGCGGGGCAGTCCGTGGCGGGCGCGGGCCTGGTGCAGGCGCAGGTCCCCCTGGACGATGGGGCGGCCCTCGATGTGGAAGCGGCGCGCCTCGAGCTGCAGGGTGTCCACCACGGGGCAGAGCAGGCCCCGCCCGTAGAGGCGCCGGCAGGCCCGGTCCAGGAAGCGCTGCTCGATGACGGCGTGGTGGGCGAGCAGCACCTTGCCGGCGAGGGCCGCGAGGACCTCCGGCACCACCTCCGCCAGCGTCCGCCCGCGGGCGGCGATGTCGTCGAGGATGCCGTGCACCACCGCCGCCTCCTCGGGCACCGGCCGCGTCGGCCGCACGAAGAGGTGGCCGGCCTCGCCGAGGCGCACCGCGCCGTCGCGGATCACCACCCAGCCGATGCTGAGGATCTCGTCGCGGCGCGCATCGAGGCCCGTGGTCTCCATGTCCATGGCCACGTACTCGACCCGGTGCCAGGCCATCCCGGGGTCGGGGAAGGGCACCCGGTAGAAGTCGCGCAGGGGCCCCGCGGGGGCGCGGCGCAGCTGCCAGCGCCGGCGCAGCCCCAGCGGAATCGGCCAGCCGCAGCCGCCGAGCACGGCGCACCCGCTCAGAAGCGGCCGGCCTGGTAGCGCTGGGCGAGCACCGACTGCATGGTGCGCACCACCTCGAAGGCGTCCTTGAGGTGGTTGCGCTCGAACTGCGACAGCGCCGCGGGCGAGACGTAGTTGTCGGGCTCGCGCCCCTCGGCGATCTGCCGCGCCATGTGCTCGAGGCGGACGTGGCTGATGAACTCCAGCGCGTCGCGCAGGTCGCGCGCACCCGACTCGGTGATCTCGCCGCTGCGGGCGGCGTAGGCGAGCCGGTCCTGGGTGTTGACGGCGTCGCTGCCGCCCGCGAGCGCGTAGATGCGCGCGAGGTCGACGATGGGGATGATGCCGCGGTGCTTGATGTCGAAGGTCTGGTCGTGCTCGCCGCCCCGGATGAGGACGAAGTTGCGGAAGAAGCCCAGGGGCGGCTGGTGCGAGAGGGCGTTGTTGACCATGTGGGCGAGGAAGATGCGGTTGCCGCGGCTGCGCTCGAGGAAGAAGGTGCGCAGGGCCCGCGTGAGGCGGTCGTCGCCGTAGATGTGGCGCAGATCGAAGAAGACGCAGGTCAGCATGAGCGCCTTCGGCTCCGGGGCGTCGATCCAGCGCCCGAAGTAGCGCTTCCAGACCTTGAGCGGCTGTCGCCACTCGGCGGTGCGCGCCATCATCTCGCCGGGGCAGTAGACGTAGCCGCAGGCGTTGAGCCCGTCGGTGACGTAGCGCGCCAGGGCCTCGAAGTAGGCGCCGTGCTCGCGCTCGTCGTAGGCGTCGTCGATGATCAGGCAGTTGTCCTGGTCCGAGCGCGCGGTCTGCTCGTTGCGGGCCTGCGAGCCCGCCGCCACCCAGGCGTAGTCCACCGGCGGTGAGCCGAGCTCGGCCTCGGCCATCTGCAGCAGCCGGGTCGTGATGGCATCGCCCAGCGCGGTGATGACGTGGCCGATGCTGTGGGCGCTCGCACCCGCCGCCACCAGGTTGCGCAGCAGCGCGGGGATGCGGGCCGCGATCTCGCGCAGCCCCTCCACCGTGGTCTGCTTGGCGACGTCGCCGGCGAGGTAGACCGGCGAGGTGCTGTGGCGCTGGGTGAGGTCGGTGGCGGTGATCATGCCCACCACGCGCCCGCCCTCGGTCACCGGCAGGTGGTGGATGTTGTGCCGCGCCATCAGCAGCAGCGCCTCGAAGGCGTAGGCGTGCACGGAGATGGTGAGCGGGGCCACGGTGGCGATGTCGAAGACCGGGGCGTCGTAGTCGAGCCCCTCGGCCACCACGCGCGCGCGCAGGTCGCGGTCGGTGACGATGCCGAAGAGGTGCCCCTCGTGGACGACCAGGATGGACGAGACCCGCTCCTCGCTCATGCGGCGGGCCGCCTCGCGGATGCTCGCCTCAGGCGGGATGGTGACGGGCTCGCGGGTGAGGAGGTCGCGGATGGGCGTGGTGGTGAGGCTGACCTGGGCATCGGCGGGCTGCAGGAAGCGGGCGACCGCGCCCCGCAGGCGCTCGCCCCCGGCCGGGACGAAGAACGCCGCGAAGGCCGGATGCGCCTCGCAGAGGGCGTCGATCTGCGCCGGCGGCAGGACGTAGAGGAGCGTGTCCTCGATCGCCACCGCGCGCCCGCCCTTGGCGGTGCCGGTGCGGTAGCCGAAGACGTCGCCCTCGCCCAGCCGGGCCGCGAGCTCGCCGCGCGCGTCGTGGAGGTCCACCGCGCCGCTTCGCACCACGAACAGCCGCGCCTCGGGCTCGCCGCGCTCCGGGATGCGGCTGTCGCGGCGGAAGTAGCGGATCTCCAGATGCGGGATGAGCTCGCGCAGGGCCTCGTCCGGCAGCTCGCTGAAGGGCTCGTGCGCCGCCAGGAAGTCGCGGATCTCGAGAAGCTCGACGTCCATCCCTGCCTCCTCCTGCCTGTGACCGCATTCTGCCATGGGCACCGGCAGCCCACGCCGGGCATGAAAAAGGGCCCCGCCCGAAGGCGGGGCCCGCACCTCAAGCAGGTGCCTCCCTGAGGTCGGTCAGTGGGCCACGGCCCCGGCCGCGCCGCGCGGCACCCGGATGTCCTCCACCAGGTGCTGGATGTGCTCCGGCGGCGGCGCCGTCACCTTGGACACCGCGAAGGCGACGGCGAAGTTGATCATCGCCCCCACGGCGCCGAAGGCCTCCGGCGAGATGCCGAGGAACCAGTGGTCCGGCGTGTTGGGCGCCATGTTGGTGCCGGGGATGAAGAACCACCCCTTGAACCAGAAGATGTAGATCAGGGTGGTGCCGAGACCGGCGAGCATGCCCGCCACCGCGCCCTGGCTGTTCATCCTCTTGTTGAAGATGCCCATCATGAGCGCAGGGAAGATGGACGAGGCCGCAAGCCCGAAGGCCAGGGCCACCACCTGGGCCGCGAAGCCCGGCGGGTTCAGGCCGAAGTAGCCCGCCACCAGGATCGACCCCGCCATGGCGATGCGCGCCGCCAGCAGCTCCCCCTTCTCCGTGATGTCGGGCTTGATCATGCCCTTGAGGATGTCATGGGAGATGGCCGAGGAGATGGCCAGCAGCAGGCCCGCCGCGGTGGAGAGCGCCGCCGCCAGACCGCCCGCCGCCACCAGGGCGATGACCCAGTTGGGCAGGCGCGCGATCTCCGGGTTGGCGAGCACCATGATGTCGCGGTCGACCTTGAGCTCGTTGTCGCCGCCCTTGCGGTACTGGATGCGCCCGTCGCCGTTCTTGTCCTCGAACTTGAGCAGCCCCGTGGTCTCCCAGTTCCTGAACCACTGCGGACGCTGCTCATAGGGCAGCGAGGCCTGCGGGTTGCCCGAGAGGTCCGGCTGCACCGTCTTGATGAGGTTGTAGAACGACATCGCGCCGACCGCCGGGGCGGTGGTGTAGAGGATGCCGATGAACACCAGCGCCCAGCCCGCCGAGGCGCGCGCATCCCGCACCTTCGGCACCGTGAAGAAGCGGATGATGACGTGCGGCAGGCCCGCGGTGCCGATCATCAGCGAGAAGGTGTAGAGCAGCATGTTGAGCAGGCCGGTCTTGCGCGCCGTGTACTCGGCGAAGCCCAGCTCCACCAGCACCTGGTCCAGCTTGGCCAGCAGCGGCGTGCCGTCCTCGACCGTGCCGAACAGGCCGAGCTGCGGCAGCGGATTGCCCGTCAGCTGCAGCGAGATGAAGATCGCCGGGATCGTGTAGGCGGTGATCAGCACGCAGTACTGGGCGATCTGGGTGTAGGTGATGCCCTTCATGCCGCCGAGCACCGCGTAGAAGAACACGATCACCATGCCGGTGAAGAGGCCGGTGGCGAACTCCACCTCGAGGAAGCGCGAGAAGGCCACGCCGATGCCCTTCATCTGCCCGATGACGTAGGTCAGCGAGGCGACGATGAGGCAGATCACGGCCACCCCGCGCGCGGTCTGCGAGTAGTAGCGCTCGCCGATGAACTCCGGCACCGTGTACTTGCCGAACTTGCGCAGATAGGGCGCAAGGAGCATGGCGAGGAGGACGTAGCCGCCGGTCCAGCCCATGAGGAAGAGCGAGGCGTCGTAGCCCTGGAAGGCGATCAGCCCCGCCATGGAGATGAACGAGGCGGCCGACATCCAGTCCGCGGCCGTGGCCATGCCGTTGGCCACCGGATGCACGCCGCGGCCTGCGGCGTAGAACTCGCCCGTGCTCGCCGCGCGCGACCAGATGGCGATGCCGATGTAGAGGGCGAAGGTGGCGCCCACGACGATGAAGGTGATGGTCTGCAGATCCATGGCTCCCCCCTCAGTCCTCGTGGACGTCGAACTCGCGATCCAGACGGTTCATCTGCCAGGCGTAGATGAAGATCTGGATGATGAAGACGAGCATCGAGCCCTGCTGCGCGAACCAGAACCCGATGTCCACGCCCGGCTCGGCCCCCCGGAAGAGGATGGCCATGCCGTACGAGACGAAGGCCCACACCGCCAGGTGGATGCCCACCAGGCGCATGTTGGCCCGCCAGTAGGCCTGTGGCGACCTGTCCTGTGTGCTCATCGACGATCCTCCTTCTCGTTGTCCCCCGTGGCGCCCCCGCCGGGCGCGCCCGTGCACGGCCCGGTCGTGCCGGACCTTCGGGATCGGCATGCACGTTCCGGGCCAGTGGCGCTGAGCCTGTGCTTTCCGCAAGTTGCGCGCCGCACCGCACCCGCCCGTTACCCGTCGTAACGTCCGGCCCGCGCCCCACGCGCGCCCTCGGCGTTACGTCGCGTAACATCTCGGCCGGGACGCCTTGACAAAGGCCCCGCCGGCTCCGATCCTGCGCCGGGGACCCGCCGCAGGGGGCCAGGATGACGGAGGACGAGGCCGGGGCACTGGAAGCGGCACGGCCCGAGCTCGCGAGACGTCTCGAGCTCTGCCGCGACCTCCCCAGTCCGCCGGGGGTGGCGCTGCGGCTGGTGCGCCTCGGCGAGGACCCGGAGGCCGACCTCGACGAGATCGTCGGCATCCTGCGCCACGACCCCGCCCTCGCGGCCAAGGTCCTGCGCGTGGCCAACTCGCCCCTCTACTCCCGCCAGCGCAACATCGACAACCTGCGCCAGGCCATCCTGCTTCTCGGCCTCAACGGCACCCTCACCCTGGCCCTGAGCTTCTCCCTCGTGCCGACGCTTCGGGACGGCGGCCGCGACGGCCTCGACCACGCGCGCTTCTGGCGCCGCACCTGCCTCGGGAGCCTCGCCGCCCAGGTGCTCGCCGACCGCGCAGGCCTGCCCGGCCTCGAAGACGCCTTCCTCGCCGGCCTGCTCCAGGACATCGGCATCCTCGCCCTCGAGCGGGTCGAGCCCGGCCTCTACGCCGGCCTCGGCCCCGATGCCGGCCACGACGCCATCGCCGCGCGCGAGCGGGAGCGCCTCGGCACCGATCACGCCGCGGTGGGCGCCTGGCTGCTCGCACGCTGGGCGCTGCCGGCGAGGCTGCGTCGCGCGGTGGCCCGCAGCCACCGCCTCGCGCCCCCGCAGGAGGCGGAGGATCTGCAGGGGCTGCTGGACTGGGCGGTGGCCGGCGCCGCCGTGGTCGCCGGCGCCTGGATCGACGGCGACGGTCCGGAGCAGGGCAGCGAGGCCGTGCGCGCCGTGGCGGCGGCCATCGGCTGGGACGGGGCCGCCTGCGGCGAGGCGCTGGAGCGGATCGCCGCCCACGTGCCGGAGACCGAGGCCCTGCTGGAGTGCGAGCTCGCCTCCCCGGAGGAGCTTGCACTGCTGCAGGAGCGGGCCCGCGAGCTCGCCACCGCGCGCAGCCTCCATGCCGTGCAGCAGGCGCAGCAGATCCGCCGCCACGCCCAGGCCCTCGAGACCCGGGCCCGCGAGCTCGAGGAGCGGGCCCGGCGCGACTCCCTCACCGGGCTCTACAACCGCGCCTGGCTCGACCAGATGCTGGAGGAGGAGTTCCGCCGCGCCGAGAGCTACGGCTGGCCCCTCAGCGTCGCCTTCATCGACCTCGACCGCTTCAAGACCATCAACGACACCTACGGCCACGCCGCAGGCGACACCGTCCTGCGTCGGATCGCCGCCCTGCTGCTGGACAACAGCCGCGAGACCGACATCGTCGCCCGCTACGGCGGCGAAGAGTTCGTCCTCCTCCTGCCGGGCAGCGGGCGCCGCGGCGCCCAGGCCTTCTGCGAGCGGCTCCTCGCCGCCTGCCGCGCTGCCGCCACCGAGGTCGCCCCGGGCCGGCACGTGGCGGTCACCGCCTCCATCGGGCTCGCCACCCACGGCGAGCACCAGCGCTACGAGTCGCCCGACGAGCTCGTGCGCGCCGCCGACAAGGCGCTCTATGCCGCCAAGGTCGCCGGACGCGACCGCCTGGTCGTGGTGGACGAGCGCCGCTAGCCGGGCCGCCGCCCCGGCAGGGGCCGTGCCGCGGCGTCAGCCGATGCTTACGCAGCTTTGCGCCGGCCGCGGTTGCAACGGCGCCCGGGAAAGACTAGAAAACTTGATAGTCACGACGCACGTTCGTGATCAGCCGCCGGCGCCGCAAAACCCGCCCGGACCCTCCGGGCACGGCGCCGGCCGCAGCGCGAGGAACCGCCGCCGCCCATGAGCCCCTACACCCGCCTCGTCAGCGGCCTGCTCTTTCCGCTTCACGAGCGGCTCAAGGGCCACGACACCGTACGCGCCCTCCGGGAGCTCGAGGCGAGCCAGTGGTGGCCGCCCGAGCGGCTCGAGGCCCTGCGCCTTGCGCGGCTGCGCCGGCTGCTTGCCCGCGCGGGCGCCCAGGTGCCCTACTACCGGCGGCTCTTCGCCGAGCACGGCTTCGACCCCGCGGCGGTGGCCTCCCTCGGGGACCTGGCGGCGCTGCCCTTCCTCACCAAGGCCGACATCCGCGCCCACGCCGAGGCCCTGCGGGCCGAGGACGCGCGGGGGCTCGCCCGCTTCAACACCGGCGGCTCCACCGGCGAGCCGCTGGTCTTCTGGATCGGCCGCGAGCGGGTCACCCGCGACGTCGCCGCCAAGTGGCGGGCGACGCGCTGGTGGGGCGTCGACATCGGCGACCGCGAGATCGTGGTCTGGGGCTCGCCGGTGGAGATCGGCGCCCAGGACCGGCTGCGCGCGGTGCGCGACCGCATCCTGCGCACACGGCTGCTGCCCGCCTTCGAGATGTCGCCCGGGCGCATCCGCGACTACCTCGCCGTGATCCGCCGCAGCCGCCCGCGCATGCTCTTCGGCTATCCGTCGAGCCTGGATCTGCTCGCCCGCGCGGCCGAGCGCGAGGGGCTGCGCCTCGACGGGCTCGGCATCCGCGTCGCCTTCGTCACCGCCGAGCGGCTCTACGACGAGCAGCGAAGCCGCATCGCGCGCGTCTTCGGCTGCCGCGTCGCCAACGGCTACGGCGGCCGCGACGCCGGCTTCCTCGCCCACGAGTGCCCCGAGGGGCGCATGCACATCACCGCCGAGGACGTCGTCCTCGAGCTGGTGGACGCCGCCGGCCGCCCCGTCCCGCCGGGCGAGCCCGGCGAGGTGGTGGTGACGCACCTCGCCACCGGCGACTTCCCCTTCATCCGCTACCGCACCGGCGACGTCGCCGTCCTCGACGACGCGCCCTGCCCCTGCGGGCGCGGCCTGCCCGTGCTGCGCGAAGTCATGGGCCGCACCACCGACTTCGTCGTCGCCCGCGACGGCACCGTCATGCACGGGCTCGCCCTGATCTACGTGGTGCGCGACCTGCCCGGGATCGAGCGCTTCCGCATCGAGCAGGAGAGCCTCGAGCGCACCCGCGTCCTCCTCGTGCCGGGGCCGGGCTTCGAGGCGGGGCACGTGGAGCGCATCCGCGCCGGCTTCCGCCAGCGCCTCGGCGAGGGGGTGGAGATCGACGTCGAGACCGTCGAGCGCATCCCCCCCCTGCCCTCGGGCAAGCACCGCTACGTCATCAGCCGGGTCGACCCCTACGCGCAGGCGGCGGCATGAGCACGACTCCGCAGGCACGGGCGGCGCAGGTGGCGGCGGCGTTGCGGCGCCGGGGGCGGCTCGCGGGCAAGGCGCTCGCCCAGCGCCTGCGGCCGCGCCAGGGGCCGCCGCTGACCCTCTTCGTCGCCGGGGTGCAGCGCTCGGGCACCAACATGGTGATGGACGTCCTCGAGCGCAGCCTCGAGACCGTGGTCTTCCACAAGCGCGACCCGCGCGCCTTCCGGCGCTACGAGATGCGGCCCCTCGACACCATCGAGGCGCTGCGTGGGCGCTGTCGGGCGCGGGTCATGGTGGTCAAGGCCCTGTGCGAGCTGGACCTGCTGCCGCGCCTGCTGGAGGCGCTCGCCCCCGCCCGCGCGGTCTGGATCTACCGCGACTGGCGCCACAGCGTCCGCTCGCAGCTTCGCTCCTTCCCGAGGCATCCGGGCTGGATCCGGCGCACGCTGGAGGACCCGGCGGTGGGCGGGTGGATCGGACGCGGGCTGCAGGGGCCCCTGCTGAGCGAGGCGCGGGCCCTGGCGGCCGAGGCCGAGATGCACGACGCCGACAGCGCCGCCCTCTTCTCGTGGTTCCGCAACCGGCTCCTCTTCGACCTCGGCCTTGCGCGCGACCCGCGGGTGCGCCTCGTGCGCTACGAGCGGCTGCTGGAAGACCCCGCGGGATCGTTCGCGGCCCTCTTCGCCCACGCCGGCCTCGCCTTCCGCCCCGCCTGGGCCGACGGGGTCCGCGCCCCCCGGCACGCGCAGGGCGCGGCGCTTGCCGTCTCGCCCCCCCTGGCCGCGACCTGCTCCGCCCTGCTTGCGCGCATGGAGGAGGCGGCGGCATGAGCGCGCTCCTCGCCGCGGCCGCCGCCCTCGCCGCCCTCGCCTGGGGCCTCGCCCTGTGGCGGCGGCGGGGGCTTCTCGTGCGGCTCTGGCGCGAGCCGGTGCTGGCGCGGCCGGTGCTCGCGGTCGAGAGCGACGACTGGGGTCCCGGCGGCGAGGCCGAGGCGGCGGCGCTGCGCGCGCTTGCGGCGACGCTGGCCACGGTGCAGGACGCCGAGGGACGCCCGGCCCTCGCCGCCATCGGCCTCTGCCTCGCCCGCCCCGCCCCCTCCACGCCGCAGCACTACCGCCGCACGCGCCTCGACGACCCCGCCCAGGCCGTGGTCCTCGAGGCCCTGCGCGAGGGCGAGCGCCGCGGCGTCTTCGCCCTCCAGCTCCACGGCATGGAGCACCTGCGCCCGGCCTCGGTGCTGGCCGCCGCGGGGCGCGATCCGGCCCTGCGCGCCTGGCTCGAGGACCCGGACCCCGAGGCGCTGCCGCCGCCGCTGCAGAGCCGCTGGGTGGACGGCGCGCTCCTGCCCACACGGGCGCTCCCCGCCGACGAGGTCGCGGCCATGGCGGCGGAGGAGACCGCGGCCTTCGCCGCCGTCCTCGGCCGCCCCGCGGTGGTGGCGGTGCCGCCCACCTTCGTCTGGACCGAGGCCGTGGAGCAGGCCTGGGCGGCCTGCGGCGTGCGCGTCATCGTGACCCCCGGGGTGCGCCACGAGGGCCGCGGGGCGGACGGCGCCCCGCTGGCCGGCCCGCGCATCCTCAACGGCGAGGAGGCCGCGGGCGGGGCCCGCTACCTCGTCCGCGACGTCTACTTCGAGCCCGCCCGCGGCCACCGCGTGGAGGAGGCCCTCGCCGCCGTCGCCGCCCGCGTCACCGAGGGCCGGCCCGCCCTCGTGGAGAGCCACCGCTTCAACTACCTCGGACCCGACGCCTCGCGCCACCGGGGCGCGCTCGCCGAGCTGCTGCGCCGCGCCGCGGCGGAGCTGCCGGGGCTGCGCTTCGTCGCCCCGGAGACCCTCGCCGCGGCCTACGCCCGCCCCGAGGCCTCGGACCTCTTCACCCGCTCGCGCCGGAGGCGGATCGCCGCCTGCTGCGCACGCATCCGCCGCGAGCCGGCCCTGCGCCGCCTTCTCGGCCCGGCGGCGGTGGCGGTGCGCATCCTCGACCTCGCGCGGCGCCTGGCCGCCCCCGCGGACGCGCCGAGGACCGCCCATGCCCGCTGAGCGCCGCTACCTCGTCCTCACCGAGCTCTTCCTCCCCACCAAGGGGGGCACGGCAGTGTGGTTCGACGAGGTCTACCGCCGCCTCGGCGACCGCGGCACCCACATCGTCACCGCCGCCGTGCCCGGCGCCGCCGAGCACGACCGCGACCACCCGAACACCGTCCACCGCATCCGCTGGCGCCCGAGCCGCTGGCTGCGGCCCTACTCGCTGCCCATCTACGCCCGGCTCGCCGCCACCGCCCACGCCCTCATGGCCCGCCACCGCCTCGACGCCGTCCACGCCGGGCGCGTCCTCCCGGAGGGGCTGGTGGGCTGGAGCGTGGCCGCCCTGTGGCGCCGGCCGCTGGTGGTCTACGCCCACGGCGAGGAGATCACCACCTGGGGCCGCATCCCGCGCCGGCGCCGCGCCATGCGCTTCGTCTACCGCCGCGCCACCCACGTCATCGCCAACAGCGACTTCACCCGCGAGCGGCTCCTGGAGCTCGGCGTGCCGGCGGCGCGCATCCGCGTCATCCACCCCGGCGTCGACACGGCGCGCTTCCGCCGCGGCCCCGCCGACGCCCGGCTGCGCGCGCGCCTGGGGCTCGCCGAGGGCACCCGCCTCATCCTCTCGGTGGGCCGCCTCAGCCGCCGCAAGGGCTTCGACCGCGTCATCGAGGCGCTGCCCGCGCTCCTTGCACGCGGCCTCGACGTGCACTATGCCGTCATCGGGATCGGCGAGGACGAGGCGCACCTGCGGGCGCTCGCCGAGGGCTGCGGCGTGGCTCGGCGCGTCCACCTGCTCGGCCATGTGCCCCCCGATGAGCTGCCCGCCTGGTACCGCACCGCGGACGTCTTCGCCATGCCCAACCGGCCGGTGGGGGCCGACGCCGAGGGCTTCGGCATGGTCTACATCGAGGCCGCCGCCTGCGGCACCCCGGCCGTGGCCGGGCGCCACGGCGGCACCGGCGCCGCCGTGCTCGACGGCGAGACGGGCCTTCGCGTCGACGGCGAATCGGTGGAGGCCGTGGCCGAGGGGCTCGCACGGCTGCTCGCCGAGCCGGAGCTGGCCCGCCGCCTGGCCGAGAACGCCTGGCGGCGCGCCGTGGAGGAGCTCTCCTGGGAGCGCGTCGCCGAGCGCACCCGCGCCCTGGAGGAGGCGGCGTGAGCGCGATCCTGCACAAGCTCGGCAAGCTGCGCGATCCCGAGATCCGCGCCAAGAACCTCGAGGCGGCGCGGCTCGCCGCCCGCGAGGCGTGGTGGGACATCGCCCGCCCGGCCCTGCCCGAGCCCATCTTCGTCGTCGGCTGCTCGCGCTCGGGCACCACCGTCACCTACGAGACCCTCGCCCTCGCGCCGGGGCTTCGCAGTCTCGGCTACGAGGTGCCCCAGCTCTGGCACCGCATTTGGGGCCCCTGGCACAACGGTTGGCACTCCGAGGCCGCCACCGCCGAGGACGCCCGCCCGGCGCACGGGCGCCTCGCCCGCCGCTTCTACTACGCCCGCCTCGGCGCCGGGCGCATCCTCGACAAGACCTGCATCAACGTCCTGCGCGTCCCCTACCTCGCGCGGCTCTTCCCGGACGCGCACTTCGTCTACGTCCACCGCGACGGGCGCGACAACGTCAGCTCCCTCATGGACGGCTGGCGCAAGGACCGCCACTTCGCCCTGACGCAGTTCCTCGGCCCCTGCCCGGAGGAGGTGGCCATCGAGGGCGGGCGGTTCCGGGAGTGGCACTTCTTCCTCCCCCCGGGCTGGCGCGACTACAACCGCGCGAGCCTCGCCGAGGCCTGCGCCCACCAGTGGATCAGCGCCAACCGCCTCGCCCTCGAGGGGGCGCGCCACGTCGATCCGGACCGCTGGCACGTGCTGCGCTACGAGGCGCTGCTCGAGGCCCCGGTGGAGGCCTTCGAACGGCTCTATGCGCGCCTCGGCCTCGAATTCACGCCCGCCATCCGCCGGCGCTGCGCCGAGCTCGCCCGCCACCCCACGAGCCTCGTCAGCGGGCCGCCGAAGCGGGCCAAGTGGAAGGAGCGCAACCGCGAGGCGGTGGAATCCATCCTCGACCGCATCGCGCCGATGCAGGAGCGGCTGGGGTATGACGCCTGAGGCTGCGCAGGGCACCCGGCGGCTGCGGGTCGGCTGCTTCCTCGGCACCGACGGCGACTACGGCGGGGCGGGGAGGATCCTCTGGAACGTCCTCCGGCACGCGGACCGCATCGGCATCGAGCCGGTGGCGGTGCTTTCGCGGCGCGGGCCGGGGGTGGCGGAGCTCGAGGCGCGCGGCATCCCGTGGACCGTCTGGCCCAAGGAGGACCAGGGCGTCGCCGCGGCTGCCTTCCGCGCCGTCCGCATCCGGGGACTCGTGCGCGAGCACGACCTGGACCTCGTGCACTGCCTGTCCGGGGCCTTCGGCTGGCGGGCCTGGGAGCTGCGCGCCCTGCGCCGCGCCGGCTGTCCCGTGCTCGTCCACACCCAGCGCCCCATCCCTGCCGCCTCCCCCTATCTGCGCCATACGGATGCCGTGGCGGCATGCTCCGCCTACCTCGCGGGCGAGCTCCGGTGCGATGCCCCGGTCCACGCCGTCCACGACCTCGTGGACGCCGAGCGGATGCAGGCGGGGAGATCCCTCCGTGCCGAGCTGGGCATTCCGCCCGAGACGCGGGTGGTGGCGTTCGTGGGGCGGCCGCGGACGGCCAAGGGCATCGGTCTCTTCCTGGAGGTGGCGGCCTCCGGGCTGCTGCCGGACACCCGCTTCCTGCTCAGCGTGCAGCGGGGCAACAGGCTGCCCGACACCTGGGACGAGGAGACGCTGCGGGCGCGCATCGCGGCTGCGCCGCAGGTTGAGCTCCTCGGGCACGTGGCGCGGATCGAGGATGTCTACGCCACCGCGGACGCCCTGCTGCTGCCCTTCCTCGGCGAGGAGCCCTGCCCGGCGGTGCTGGAGGAGGCGGCGGTGGCCGGTGTACCCGTGGTGACTTCCAGGGGCGGCAGCGTCCGTGAGTACGTCGAGGAGGGGCTCTCGGGCCTGTACGTGGCCTCGCCTTCGGTGCAGAACCTCGCCGAGGCCCTGGCCCGGGTGCTGGAAGGCCGCCCGGCCGCCGACCGCCGCGGGGGGATCGCCGCTTGGGGGCGCGAGCGCTTCCTCGAGCGCCCGATTCGGACACTGCGCGCGATCTACCGGGCGCTGGGCGGCGGTGCAGACCGGACCGCGGAGGCCTGCTGAACCGATGGCGGCGAGGATCACGGTGGTCGTCCCGGCCTTCAACGCGGCGCGCTGGATCCGGCGGGCCATCGACAGCGTCCTCGCCCAGACGCATCGGCCCGACGAGATCGTCGTCGTGGACGACGGCAGCACCGACGAGACCCCGGACATCCTCGCGGGCTACGGCGACCGGATCCGCGTCGTCCGGCAGGACAACCGCGGCCTGCCCGCCGCGCGCAACGCGGGAATCGCCGCCGCGCGCGGCGACCTCATCGCCTTCCTCGACGCCGACGACTGGTGGCGCCCGGGCAAGCTCGCGGCGCAGCTCGCCCTCATGCGGGAGCGGCCGGAGGTGGGCTTCTGCTCCACCGAGGCCACGGTGGTGGACGACGACGGCACGGAGGTGGGACGCTGGCGCTGCCCGCCCTGCGAGGGCGCGATTCTCGAGGCGATCTTCGAGCGCCACGCCACCGTGGCCGGCAGCGGCTCGGCCGTGCTCGTGCGACGGGAGGTGCTCGAGCGCGCCGGTCGGTTCGACGAGACCCTGCCCGCGCTGGAGGACATCGATCTCTGGATGCGCCTGGCCGCGATCAGCGCCTACGCCTGCGTGGCCGAGCCGCTGGTGGTGATCCGGCGGGGCGCGCAGAGCATGAGCCGCGACCTCGACCGCATGCGCGGCGCCGCCATCCGCGTCATGCGCAAGAACCGCACCCTGCTCCCCCCGGATCGGCGCGGCCGGTTCTGGAACCGCTGCTACGCCGGGATGCTGAGCGACTACGCCAAGTGGGAGGCGCGGGCGGGCAGGCGCGCCGCCGCGCTCGTCCATCTCGCAGAGGGGCTCGTGCGGGCGCCGCTGGCGCGGGGGCGGATGATCCTGGGGCTGCTGCCCGCGGCGCTTGCGCGGCGTCTGTGAAACCGGAGGCAAGAGCAACCGCACGGAGGGATGCGCATTGAAGACATCCATCAGCGACCGGATGCGGCGAAGCATCGTTCGCCGGTTCTTCACCTATCCCGGCGGAGATTACCAAGATGGCCGCGACCCGGAGGGCCGCTTCCGCCTCATCTGCGACCACGTGGATCTCTCCCAGATCGGTAGCGTCCTGGACATCGGCTGCAACGCGGGCAGGATCACCCGACTGTTTGCCGAAGCCGGCAAGTTCGCGGTGGGTCTCGACGTCGCGCCCTATTACCTGACGACCCTGATGGACATGCGCTACGCCCCGAAAACACCCGCATTCGGCAAGTTCCCCCTGACCCGCGAATCCGTGGACCTGCTGCCCTCCTTCGACCTCGTGCTCCTCCTTTCGGTCCACCACTGGTGGGTCAAGGAGCACGGCGACGCCTACGCCCAAGCGATCGTCGCCAAGCTCGCCGGCAAGGCCCGCCGCCACCTCGTCATCGAGTTCGCCGCAAGCAATGACAAGTACGGCTATCGGGAGCCTCGCTTCGACGACGACGAGGAGCGCAGCGTCACCGACTATGCCCTCGACTGGCTCAAGGGCGTGCCCGGGCTCACCAACGTCCGAAAGATCGGCCGCAAGCAGGAGCGGAACGCCGTGGAGACCTTCCGCTACCTCTTTCTCTGCGACACGCACGATCGAGGGCAGGACGTCCGCTGGGCGATACCGCCGGAGCAGGAGGCCCAGGGTGGCGCGTCATGATGGCGGTCTCGGCGGGCACACGCACGGCGGGCCGGGGATGAGCCGGCGCCGCAGACAGGGGGCTGCCGCCGGTCGCTCCGCACGCCGGCTGTGGGCCGTCGCCGGCATCCTGGCGACCGTCTGCGCGCAGACGGCCATGGCGATCGGCAACTTCAACCCGAGCCCCGCGGAGCTGCGCCTGCTGCCCGCCTACTGCGGCCCCCGCGCGCAGCCCTGGGGCAACGATGCGAACCGCCCCGAAGTCCGGCGCTGGCTCCAGGTCTTCGGCGGCGACTACATCCACATGCACCACTACTGCGAGGCGCTGCTGCGGCTGCACAAGGCGCGGACGGAGGCGGACCCCGACCGGCGGCGCGGCATGTACCAGGTGGCGCTCAACAATCTGGAATACGTGAGGGAGCGCGTGGGTTCAGGCTTCGTGCTGCGGGCCGAGCTCCACGTGCTCCTCGCCGAGACCCACGCGGGCCTCGGCGATCTCGGGGCGGCCCTCGCCGAGGCGCGAAGATCGGTGCAGGCCAAGCCCGACTACGTGCGCGGCATCGCCCTCCTTGCCGACCTTTCGGTGCGGGCCGGACAGGCCGCGGAGGCTCGCCGGGCCCTCGAGGCGGGGCTTGCACGCAAGCCTCAGGCCCGGCGGCTGCGGCTGCGGCTGGCCTGCCTCGACGGACGGGCCGCACGCGGCTGCCCGCGGGGCTACCCCGCGCCCGGGGAGGGGAGGCGGTGAACCGCGTGCCGAGGCTTCGCCCACTCGCTGCGGGCTCGGCCCTTGCGGCGCTCGCCTTCACGGCGCTGCTCACGGCCAAGTCGGTGGCGGACTTCGGCCGCACGGGACCGGCCATCCGCGCCGAGATCGAGGCCCATTACCTCGGCTACGCCGTCTACGCGGTCGGGCGCCTGGCGGTGGCCGCCTTCGTCATCGCCTGGCTGCTGGCGATGGCCGGGGCCGCCGTGCAGGCGGCCTTCCTGCCCGCCCGGCGCCGCCCGGCCTTCGCCGCCTTCGTCGCCGGCGGCGCCGCCATCGGCCTCGGCACCGCGTGGACCTTCGCCCGCGCCCTCGTCCACGAGCCCGGCACGCTGGTGGCGAGCTGGCTCTACGACGTCGCCCACCTGGTGCGTCTCTGGTTCCTGGTGGAGCCCCTGCCCCTGGCCGGGATCGGCCTGGCGCTGGCAGGGCTCGTCACCCTCGCCCTCGCCGTGCTCGCGCTGCGGCTCGTGAGGGCCGGACGTCCCTGGCCCGCCGCGGCCCTCGCCGCCGTCCCCGCATCCGCCGCGCTGGCCGCCGTGCTGCCCCGCCCCGGCGCTCCGCCCCCCGCGGCGGGCGCCGCCGCCGGGCGGCCCAACATCGTCCTCATCGGCTCCGACACCCTGCGCGCCGACCGCCTCGGCCTCGCCGGCTACCCACGCAGGCTCACGCCCCACATCGACGCCCTCGCCGCGCAGGGGACGTGGTTCGCCGAGACCTACGTCCCCATCGCCCGCACCGCGCCCAGCATCACGACGCTGCTCACCGGCGCCTGGCCGCGCCGCCACGGCGTCACCAGCAACTTCATCCCGGACGAGGCCACGCGCCTGCCCGTCCCCGCGCTGCCGGCGCTGCTGCGCGAGGCCGGCTACCGCACCGCGGCGGTGGGCGACTGGGCGGCGAGCGACGTGGGCAAGATCGCCTTCGGCTTCGACGCGCTCGAGGTCTCGCCCGACCAGTGGAACCTCAAGTACCTGCTGCGCCAGGGGCCCAAGGACCTGCGCCTGTTCGTCGCCCTGTTCACCCACAACGCGGCCGGCCGCCTCCTGCTGCCCGAGCTCTACTACCTCGCCGGCCGCCCCCTCACCGCCGACGTCGGCCGTGCGGCCCGCCGCGCCATCGACCGCCTCGCCGCGGGGAGGCGGCCCTTCTTCCTGCTCACCTTCATCGCCACCACCCATGCCCCCTTCGGCAGCGAGTATCCCTACTACACGCTGTTCAGCGGCGGCGGCTACCGGGGGCGCTCCAAGTTCTCCATGACCGGGGTCTTCACCCCGGAGGACATCGCACGCCGCCAGGCGCAAGGGGCCGAGGCCTTCGACGTGCAGCAGATCGTGGATCTCTACGACGGCGCGGTGCGCCGCTTCGACGACGAGGTCGGGCGCATCGTCGAGCACCTCGCCGCACGCGGGCTGCTGGACGACACCATCGTGGTGGTCTTCAGCGACCACGGCACGGACCTCTTCGAGCGCGGCACCTGGGGCCAGGGCAACACCGTCCTCGGCGACGACCCGAGCAACCGCATCCCGCTCGTCGTCGTCGATCCCCGCCGCCGCGGCCCGCGCACGGTGCGAGCCACGGTGCGCTCGGTGGACCTCGCGCCCACGCTGCTGGAGCTCGCTGGCCTCGACCCCGGCCGGCTGCAGGCCGACGGCCGCTCCCTGGTCCCCTTCATGGACGGCGTCGAGGCCGCACCCCGCGCCGCCTACTTCGCCACCGGGGCCTGGCTCGCCCGCGTCCAGGGGATGGCCGAGGACCATCTGCGTGTGCCGCCCCTGCTCGAACTCCTGGAGATCCCCGACCACGGGACCGGAACCATCGCCCTCTCCGCCGAGGGCCGGCGGCGCATCGAAGCCGCCCGCGACCGGGCCGTCCGCTACGGGCGCTGGAAGCTCGTGCGCATCCCGACGAAGGCGGGGCCCCGCTACGCCCTGTACGATCTCGCCGAGCCGCAGGCCGGCGACGTCACCGCGCACCACCCTGCGCTCGCCGCCTGCCTGCGCCGGGCGCTGGAGGCGTGGGTGGAGGACCCGGCGGCGGCGCCCCTGCGGCCGGACTGCGGCGGCGAGGTCGCGGCCCGGGAAGGAGCGCGGTCGTGAGCGCGGACATCGGCGAGCGCTTCCGCAAGGGGGCCTTCTGGATCTATCTCCAGGGCTGGGCCTCCACGGTGGCGAGCTTCGGCGGCAGCATCGTCATGGCGCGCCTGCTCGAGCCCGCCGACTTCGGCGTCTTCGCCGCCGTCTCCGCCTACACCGCGATCCTCGCCCGCCAGCTCCAGTTCGGGATCCCGGAGGCGCTCCTGCGCACCCCCGAGGACGACCAGCCCGCGCTCCACAGCGGCTTCTGGGTCATGCAGGGGCTCGCGCTCGTTTGCTTCCTGGCGGCCTGGCTGCTCGCCCCGCTGCTCGCCCGGGCCTATGCCGACCCCCGCTTCGTGGATCTCATGCGCCTCGTGGCCGTGCTCTTCCTGCTCCAGCCGGCCGCCTTCGCAGCCCAGACGGAGATCCGCCGCCGCCTGCGCCACGACCAGGCGGCGCGCCACAACCTTGCGGCCTCCGTCCTGGCGATGCCGGCAGCGATCGGCGCGGCTGCCGCCGGCGCCGGCCCCTATGCCTTCGTCGTCGGCGGCGGCACCGCCGCCCTCGTCCTCGTCACCCTCGCCCTGCGGCGCAGCAATTGGCGGCCCCGCCCCGCCTTCGACGCGGCGCGGGCCCGGGCCGTCCTCGGCTACGGCTGGCGGCTCCACGCCGCAAGCTCCCTCAACGTCGCAGGCGACCGCGTCGATGCCATGATCATCGGCAGCGCCGCAGGCACGGCGCAGCTCGGTCTCTACAACCGGGCCCTGTCCTCGTCGCGGCTCCCCGTCACCGAGCTTCTCGGCCGTCTGTACTCGCTGGTCTTCGCCACCTTCGCCCGCATCCGCGAAAACCCCCAGCGCTCCCGGAAGGCCTTCCGCAAGCTCGCCACCGCCATGGCCGTGCCCATCTATCTGGCCCTGGCCTGGCTGTGGACGAGCGCCGAGCCCTTCATCCGCTTCCTCTACGGCGAGAAGTGGCTGGGGGCGGTGCCGGCCATGCGGATCCTGCTGCTCGCCGCCGCCATCACCACCCTGCGGGGGCTCGTCTCCATGTACGCCGGCGCCGTGGGGCAGGCGGGCAGGCAGGCCGTGCTCGAGGGGGTGAGCCTTGCCGCGACGGCGCTCTTCGTGACCCTGGGCCTGCAGTGGGGCCTCGAAGGCGCCGCCTGGGGCATCGTCGCCCGAAACACGCTCGGCCTTGCGCTGGCGGTCTCGGTGATCCTGCCGCGCACCGGCGTGCGCGCCCGGGACCTCGCCGACGGTGCCTGGCCCGCGGTGCTCGCCGGAGCCTGCGCGCTCCTCGCCGCGTCCGCCTGGGCGCCGCCCCCGGCGCCCACGCTGCCGCCGTGGGCGGGCGACGTGATCGCGCTCGCGTGGAACGGCGCCGCCGTTGCCGCCGCGGGCCTGTTCACCCTCTTCGCCCTGCGCCTTGCCCTGCCGCAACATTCCGGGTTGTCCGCCCTCTGGGATCTCGCACAGTGGGCATGGGGCCGCCTGCACGGACGGACACACCAGGAGCCAGCCACGTGAAGGCCCCGCGAGCACCATCCCAGCGGCTTGTCTTCGTGGTGGGCGCACCGCGCAGCGGAACGACCCTGCTGACCCACATGCTGCACCGCCATCCGCTTGCCTGTGGCACGCCAGAAACTCACTTCTTGTGTCATGTTCACGTCTATCCCGGCGGCCCGGTCCGCTTCGTAAGGAGTTGGCCCAATAATGCAGAGTGGCTCTGCAGCCGGCTCCAGACGATACGCACGCCGAACTGGGTTGCAGAGCCCGAGCGGACCTTCGGCGCCTGCCTGGATCTCGACCGGCGGGACCTCCTGGGTGCCCTGCGCCGCATCTTTCTCGCCGTCATCCGGGATGCCGCCCCCCACCCCGATGCTCCCGTGCTGGTGGAGAAGACGCCCCAGCACATCCAGTACCTCGCCTTGCTGCGGCGCCTCTTCCCGGAGGCGGCGATCCTCCACATCGTGCGGGACGGCCGTGCCGTCGCGACCTCGCTGGGGCGCATGCGGTGGTGGGGCAGCGGGCTCACGGGCGGACTCGCCTACTGGGGCCACTGGGTGCCGGCCGCCTCGCGTTGGGTCGCCCGCGACCGGCGCGCGCTCGAGATCCGCTATGAGGCGCTGGTCACCGATCCCGAGGCTACCCTTCGAGAGGTGACGCGCTTCCTCGGCCTCCCCTTCTCCGACGCCATGCTCAGCCCGACCGAAGACGAGCACGCGCTCCTCGAGGCCGCGTCGGGATATAAGCAGAACGTGCTCCACCGCGTCGACCCGAGGCTGGCTCATGCCTGGCGGGATGCCTGCGATACCGAGACCCTTCGCTACATGGACACCGTGCTCGGGCGCGTGCTGGCACAGATGCGCTACCCGCTCGAGACCCCGCCCCGAGGGCAGGTCCGCCTCGTGGTCGGAGGGGTGGACACCTCGGGCCGGCAATGGGCCAAGGCGAGCGAGCTGATCCGGACGGCGTGCGCCGACCTCGCTCCGGGGGAAGTGCTCATCGCATCCCCGGCCCATGACCGCCTGCCCCGCGTGCCCACCATCACCTGCGAGGACTTCGCCCGGCGCATCCTGAACGCCCCGAGCCGGGCAAGTGCCGCGGCCCGCGCCGCAGTCGCTCTTGCCAATGCCGCCCGCATCCGGCGGGAGCTGCACTGGGTCCGCCCTCCGCAAGCGGCGGAGGTGGCGTGGAAGCCCCGCCGCGTGCTGGAGCGAGCCCTGGAGGCGCTGGTCACCGTCCACGATCCCGCGGCCGAACCGGCGGCGGGAACGGAACCCGCGGACGCACCGCCGCATGGATCCCCAGTCCGAGGAAGACGATAACCTGATGCCCCTCCTCGTCAGCGTCATCATTCCCACCTACAACCGGGCGCGGCTGATCGGCACGGCGGTACGACACGTGCTCGCGCAAAAAGGCGCCCCGCCCTACGAGGTGATCGTCGTCGACAACGGCTCCGCAGACGACACGCCCGCTGTCCTCAACGCACTCGCGGCATCGGACGGCCGCCTGCGCGTGCTGAGGGAGCTGGTACAGGGAATTTCCGCTGCCCGGAACGCTGGGGTCCGGGCGGCACGCGGCGAGTATCTCTTCTTCACCGACGACGACGTCCGTGTCCCCGAAGACTGGATCGCAACGGGCATGCGCCACTTCGAGACACGACGGTGCGACGCGCTGGGAGGCCCGGTCCTGCCCGACATCGACCACACCGCATCCCTGCCCTCGTGGTTCGGGGATTTCCTCTACCCCTGCTTGGCGCTGCGTCCCCCAGAAGGTGACGCGCGACTGCTCACCGAAAACGACTGGATGCCTTACGGGGCCAACATGGCGTTCCGACGTGAGGCGCTGCTGTCGGCGGGCGGTTTCGACCCGCGCCTTGGGCGCCTGGGGAACTTTCTGGGCCTCGGCGAGGAAAGCGCGCTGTTTCGCAGGATCCTGGCCCAGGGAGGCAAGGTGCTTTTCATCCCGGACGCCCCGGTTCGCCACTACATCCCGCCGGAGCGGCTTCGCCGCCGCTACTTCCGTCGCTGGCATTTCGATTCGGCCACGCAGCGCGGATGGCATCTCGCGGCCGAGGAGGGCCTCCGCCCGCGGCCGTGGATGCTGCGTGTGGCGGCACGCTCCTTCGCCAAAAGCCTGCGGCTGAAGCTCGCGCGCCACCCAGAGGCATCCTTCCGCGCGGAACTGCGCGGATGGGAGCACCTCGGGATCTTTCGGGGCACGTGGACCGCGGCCTACGGACGCAAGGAAGGCGGAACATGATCGGGAACGTTCCAGCGCACGATCGGGACAGGAGAGTCCATGTCCCGAGAGCCACGCATGCAGCACGGTCCTGGATGGTGCTGCCTGCGGGACCCTGCCGCCTCGTGCGCAATCCGCCCGTGGCTCTCGGGCCTGATCGTGCGCCCCGCCCTCCACCGTGCCCTGCCGCAGCACGAGGGGCTCGCCGCGATGCTCGCGCTTGCAGGCTCGGCGGGGCAGGGACTGCGTCGCCGCTGGACTCCCTCCGGGAGGGTCGCGTGATGGAACGGAGGCGCCCCGATCCAGGGTTCGGCCGGGGCCGGCCCTTCACGCGCCGCGCGCTTCGGGGACATCGGCCATGACGGTCCTGAGCGTCATCCACGCCTACCCCGCGGCGCACAATCCGGGCATGGCGAGCGTGGACCTGGCGGCGCATCGGCTGCTCGGCCGCGCGTGCCCCGGGGCGACACTTCGAAGCTTCGTCCTCGGCGATCCGTCCCCGATCGAGGAGACCGATCCCGGGCATCCCCTCCGCTATCTTCCGCTGCAGGGGCACCTCGACGCCGTCCTGGGCTCGGATGCGATCCTCTACTGGGGCGACTTCCTCCATGCCGACACCTACATCGAGCGCGACCTCGCGGCCCGGCTGATCGCGCACGGGCTGGCTTCCAGCCGCGACGAGGCCCGCAGCCTGGCCTACCGCCACCACCTCCTCGAGGGCGCGCCGCGCGCGATGAAGGAGAAGGTCCTCGTCTTCGGCGGCACGCTCATCACCAACGACATCCGCTCCCGGGGCGGCAGGCGGTACACGGAGGCCCTGCAGGAGCTGCTCGCCTCGGCCCGCGGGGTCTGGTTCCGGGATCCGTTCTCCGCCGCGTATGCGGCGCCGCTGCGCCCCGGCCGGCAGACGCTGGGGGTGGACCCCGCCTTCCTCCTCGGCAGCGACGGCTGGGGCAACTGGGCGCCGCCCCGGGAAGGTCCGCGGACCGGCGGTGTGGCGCTCTTCTGCGGCCGCAACCGATCCGCCTGGCCGGTCCACTTCCTGGCCCGCGGCCTCGCCCGGCGCCTGCGCGAGCCGCTGACCTGGATCCACTGGTTTCCGCCGAACCGGAACCGCTACGGCGCCTTCTTCCGTCTCACCGGCTTTCACCGGGGGTACCGACCGCGCCCGGTCGAGGAGATTCTGTCCGATCTCGCCCGCTATCGCTGCATCGTCACGGACACCTATCATCTCTGCGTCAACGCGTGGCGGCAGGGGGTGCCTGCGATCTGCGTCGGGCGCGGAGCGGACCGCAACGTAGGCACCGTGTCCGACGGCAAGAAGCGCGCCCTGTATGCCCTGTACGGCGCCATGGACTTCTACGTCTTCGAAGGGGAGATCCGGGGTCCGCGGGCGCTGCGCTGGACCGCGGCGCGCGTGGCCGAGGCGGCCGCGGACCGCGACCGCGTCGGGGAGGTCCATGCCGCGATGGGCGCGCATGCGCGACAGGCGCGAGCGGCGCTGCTTGAAGGCCTGCGCGGCCTCGTGCGCAGTCCGGCTGCCGGCTTCGGGTCCTAGCGATGCGGAGCGAGGGCACGGACCCGAGGCTCGATGGTTCCAGCGCCGTCGGAAGCCGCAGCCGACGGGAGGGGCATGGCCCGGGGCAGGTGGTGCGCGACCAGGTGACCGCGATCGTCAAGACCTTCGAGCGGCCGCGCTGCCTGGCACGGCTGCTGCGCTCCATCGCCCGCCGCTACCCGGGGCTGACCGTGCTGGTCGCCGACGACAGCCGCGCCCCCTATGCCGAGCGGGTGGCGGCACGGTACCCCGCGCTTCGCACGCGGGTCTTCATCATGCCCTTCGACAGCGGCGTGAGCGCCGGGCGGAATCTGCTTCTGCGCGAGGTGGCCACGCCCTACTTCGTGCACTGCGACGACGACTTCGTCTTCGACCGGCGCACGGACCTCGACGCCGCCGTCCACCTGCTCGAGGCGCACGACCTCGACATCCTGGGCGGGCTCTGCTACGACGTGGCCCCGGTGGGGCTGCCGGCGCTCGCGGCGGATCTCCTCCGGCTCCGCCTCTATCGCCTGCGCCAGCGGTGGACCATGCAGGGCGTGCCGCGACGCTTCATGGGCAACTTCCGGGACCGGGACGACGGCACCACCGCCATCGAGCCCGTGGCACTCACACCCCCGGTGACCCGCTGCGAGCTGGTGCAGAACTTCTTCATCGCGCGCACCCGGGCGGTGCGGGAGCGGGTGGGCGGCTGGGACGAGCGCATCAAGATCGGCGGCGATCACGAGGACTTCTTCCACCGCGCGTCGCGGGCGGGGCTGCGCATCGGGCACACCGAGCCTTTCGGCGTCGTCCACTATCCGGAGCGGCCGTCCCGCTACGCGCGCTTCCGCGCCCGCGCATCCTGGATGCGCCCGAGCCGCTTCGGCCGATGGCGGGGCGCAGCGGACGCCCCCGCACCGGGAGCGGATCCCGCCGGGCCGCGAGGAGGCGACGATGCGTGATCTCGCCGTCCTCGCCCTGCTCGCCGGCGCATGCCTTGTGACCGTATACCGCCCCTGGCTCGGGGTGCTCGCGCTCGCCTTCTTCGGCTACGCCAACCCGCACCGCTACGCCTGGGGCTTCGCCACGACGCTCCCCGTCTACCAGATCCTGCTCGCGGTGGCGTTTCTCGCCGCAATCGGCGCCCGCGAGCGGCAGGGGCTGCCGCGGGACTGGCGGATCCCGGTCTTCTACCTCCTCTGGCTCTGGTTCCTGGTCACCACCGCGGTCTCCCCCATCGGCTGGGCGGCGTGGCCCAAGCTCTGGGAGGTGAGCAAGGTCTACACCCCCCTCATCCTGAGCCTGATCCTCATCACGGGCCGCGAGCGGCTTTTCTGGCTGCTCGCCACCATCGGCTTCTCCTTCGGGCTGCTCGCCGCCAAGGGCGGGATCTTCGGCATCACCCGCGGCTTCCACTACCGCGTCTGGGGGCCCGAGGGCACCATGTACGGGGGCAACAACGAGTTCGGCATCGCGACCCTGGTGGCGGTGCCGCTGCTGGTGCTGGTGGCGCGGGAGCTCAAGGGCACGTCGGGCTGGCGGCGGCTCGTGCGCTGGGGGGCGATGGCGGCGGTGCCGCTGGCCGTGGCCTCGGTGATCTCCTCGTGGTCGCGCGGAGGGCTCATCGCGCTCGGGGCGCTCTCCCTCGTCATGTGGTGGCACAGCCGCCACAAGCTGGTGCTCACCGTCGCGGTGCTCCTGGCGGCGCTTGCGGCGCCGCGCTTCCTGCCCGAGGCGTGGTTCGCCCGCATGGAGACCATTAGCACATACCAGCAGGACAATTCGGCCATGAACCGCATCGAGGCCTGGACCGACGGCATCCGCTACGTGCTGGAGCACCCGGTCACCGGGGCGGGCTTCGACGGCTGGCGCTACGTCACCAAGCGCGACTGGCACAGCGCCTACGTGGAGATCCTGGCCGAGCACGGCTTCCCCGGGGCGCTGCTGTGGGGGCTGCTGGTCTTCGGGACGCTGGCGAGCCTGACCCGCATCGCCTGGCAGGCCCGCCGCGACGAGCGCATCGCCTGGGCGCGCGACTACGCCGTGATGATGCGCGCCTCGCTCATCGCCTACCTGGCGGGCGCGCTCACCCTCGGGATCACCTATTGGGACCTGCTCTACCAGCTCGTCTTCTGCGCCGTGCTGCTCAAGGCGTTCGTGCGCCGCGAGGTGGAGGCCGAGGCCGCGGCGAGCCCCACCGAGGCGGCGCGGCCCCAGGGGGCGGCGGCATGAGCGGCGGGATGCCGGCCCCGTCCTGGCGGGCGCTCCTCGCCGCCGCCGACGGCGCCCCCGCGGAGCTTGCCGTGGAGCCCGGGGTCTGGCCCGGGGGCACGGCCGAGGCCGAGGGCGTGCGGATCCTGTGGCTCGGTGAGCCGCGGATCCGCCACGGCGAGGACTTCCGCGATCCCGATCTCGGCCTCATCCTCGCCCGCCTCTGGCGCGAGCAGGGTGGGGCGCTCCTGGAGGCGCTGGAGGGGGCGTGGCTCCTCGTGGCGCACGACACCGTCCGGCACGAGACGGTGGCCGCCGTGGACCGCTTCGCCACCTTCCCCGTCTACTGGGCCGAGGGCCCGCAGGGGGTGGCCCTCGCCGGAGGCGGCCGCGCCGCCCTCGAGGCCCTGGGCCGCAGCCCCGAGCTCGACCCGCAGGCGGTGCACGACTACCTCTTCTTCCACATGATCCCCGCGCCCTGGAGCGCCTGGCGCGGCGTGCACCGGCTCGGGCCCGGCGAGCACCTGCGCGTCGGTCACGGCCGCACGGAACGCATCCAGCACTGGCGGCCGCACTACGTGGAGCCGGAGGAGGCCGACGCCGAGGCGCTGGCCGAGGAGCTGCGCGAGCGGCTGCGGGTGGCGGTGCAGCAGGCGGCGGGGGCGGAGCCCTGCGGTGCCTTCCTCTCCGGCGGCACCGACAGCTCGGCGGTGGCGGGGCTGCTCGCGCGCCTTCGCGGCGAGGCGGTGGACGCCTTCTCGGTGGGCTTCGACGCCCCGGGCTACGACGAGATGCACTACGCCCGCATCGCCGCGCGCCACTTCGGCCTGCGCCATCACGAAGGCTACATGCGCCCGGCGGACGTGGCCGAGGCCATCCCCCGCATCGCCGCCGTCTACGACGAGCCCTTCGGTAACGCCTCGGCGGCCGCGGCCTGGTTCTGCGCCCGCATGGCGGCCGAGGCGGGGGTCGCGGTGCTCCTCGCAGGCGACGGCGGCGACGAGCTCTTCGGCGGCAACGCCCGCTACCTCAAGCAGCACGTCTTCGAGCGCTGGTGGCGCCTGCCGGCGCCGCTGCGCCGGCCCCTGGAGGCGCTCGCGCCGCACCTGCCCGGGCGCCCCGTGCTGCTGCGCAAGGCGCAAAGCTACATCGCCCAGGCCCGCGTGCCGCTTCCGGACCGGCTCGAGAGCTACAACTTCCTCCTGCGCTTCCCGCCCGCGGAGGTCTTCGAGCCCGGATTTCTCGCCGGCGTCGACGCGGCACGGCCGCTCGCGCACCTGCGTACCCTCTGGCGCGAGGCCTCGGCCGGCGCGCTGGTCGACCGCATGATGGCGCTCGACCTTCGCATCACGCTCGCCGACAACGACCTGCGCAAGGTGCGCCACATGGCCGAGGCCGCAGGCGTGCGCGCCCGCTTCCCCATGCTCGACGCCGCTGTGCTCGAGCTCGCCCACCGCATCCCGCCACGCCTGCACCTCGCCGGCGGCAGGCTGCGCGCCTTCTACAAGGACGCCTTCGCCGGCTTCCTGCCGCCCGAGGTCCTCGCCAAGCCCAAGCACGGCTTCGGCCTGCCCTTCGGCCACTGGCTCAACACCGATCCCGACCTCGGCACGCTGGCCCACGACCACCTCGAGGCCCTCGGCCGGCGCGGCATCGTCCGTGCCGCCTGGATCCAGCGGCTCCTCGCCGGCAACCGCGACCACCCCAACTACTACGGCGAGATGCTCTGGGTGCTGGTGATGCTGGAGGCGTGGCTGCGGGCGAGCGTGTGAGAACCAAAGGAAACGGAGGAACGCCATGCCATGGAAGACCCTGATGGAACGATTTTCCTCGTCGGCCCTCTTCACTTTCCTTGCGGTTGCAGGCTTATTTCACGCTCCAGCGTGGGCCGACACGTCTGTCCTCGTCACTGTGGATGTGGAGTCCTATACGAACGGTGACCCTTCCTTGCAGGTCCTCGGCGCGGTGCCCGACAGCTCCGAACCTCTCGGGGTGCCGTTCATGGCCAGGCGGTTCGCCGAGCTGGGCATCCGGGGCACCTTCTACGTGAACGTCTACGAGCGAGCCAAGTATGGCGACACCGTGTTGCGGCGTGCGATCCGCGACATTCTCGCCTACGGCCACGAAATCGGTCTCCATACCCACCCCCAGCCGACATTCGGCCCCGGCGGCCTCTCGCGCCATCCCCTCGCCATTCAAAAGCAGATCCTGGCCTGGGGGCGGGATCTTCTTTCAGATTGGTCCGGCATGCCGATCCTGATCCATCGGGCAGGAGGGTACATGGCAAACCTCGACACACTCCAGGCCCTCCAAGCGCTCGGGTTCGTCGCCGACGCCTCCCTCGCCCCGTCCGTCCCCTCTCCCCTCTCGAAGCAGATTCCCGCGCCATACAATGACGTGGCGGAAATCGAGGAAATCGTCGAGCTGCCCGTCACGTACTACGCGCAGATTCGCCTTGGCCCCTACGAATCGCTGCGCCTTGTCGACATCGAAAGCAGCAGCGCGGAGGAAATTCTTGCCGTTCTTGCCGCATTCGCGCGACGAAACGGATGTGCGGTCAACATCATGATGCACAGCTTCAGCCTGACTCGATACGGGAAAGCCGACCGACGGCCCGCAACAAAGCTCGCCCGCATTGCGCAGTTCGTGCACGAGAACGAATCGCTGCAATTCCGCGGAACCAGGGAATTCCTCGACGGGTGGAGGCGCGGCGCCATCCAATGCACGCCTGCTCGCGACTTCGTCCCTACGACGGGCCTCTGGCTGACCTACCTGCGCGCTTGGGAGCGGTTCGGCGATGGGTGGAAAAACGCTGCGATGGCTCTATCCCCCGCTGGCGCGGTGTCTTTTGCCCTCCTCATCTTGCTTCTACGGAGAAGGAAGAATCTCGATTCTCCAGTAGCCCGAGCGCGACCGTAATGGCTAGACAAAAAAGATCACTTTGTGATAGTTTTATGAACGACCGACTCAAGGCGATTACCAGCCAAATGGTCCCACAGAGCCGCAAAACCGTAGTCCTGCTGGTGACTGGAGGAGGTTTCTTTGACCTGACCAAAGCCTCGCCTTGGCAAACCATCTGTCCACCACCCACGACACCGTGCTCCTCGCCTGTATCGATTGCAAGTCTGCCCTGAAGTTGCGAACACACCTCGCAATCGCAGGATATGTACCGCCACTGACACTGCGCGCAGAGCGCACCCTCTGGCGCGAGGCCTCGGCCGGCGCGCTGGTCGACCGCATGATGGCGCTCGACCTTCGCATCACGCTCGCCGACAACGACCTGCGCAAGGTGCGCCACATGGCCGAGGCCGCAGGCGTGCGCGCCCGCTTCCCCATGCTCGACGCCGCTGTGCTCGAGCTCGCCCACCGCATCCCGCCACGCCTGCACCTCGCCGGCGGCAGGCTGCGCGCCTTCTACAAGGACGCCTTCGCCGGCTTCCTGCCGCCCGAGGTCCTCGCCAAGCCCAAGCACGGCTTCGGCCTGCCCTTCGGCCACTGGCTCAACACCGATCCCGACCTCGGCACGCTGGCCCGCGACCACCTCGAGGCCCTCGGCCGGCGCGGCATCGTCCGTGCCGCCTGGATCCAGCGGCTCCTCGCCGGCAACCGCGACCACCCCAACTACTACGGCGAGATGCTCTGGGTGCTGGTGATGCTGGAGGCGTGGCTGCGCCGGGCGGAGGCGCCGCGGTGACCCGGCGCGACGGCGCGGGCCTGATCCTGCTCTTCGGCATGCCGCGCTCGGGCACCACGTGGGTGGCGAAGATCCTCGACAGCCATCCCGAGACCCTCTACCGGCACGAGCCGGACTCGCGCCACCTCCTCCAGGGCGTGCCCCTCTTCCCCGCGCGCGGCGAGTGGGACGGCCTGGCCCCGGCCCTGCGGCGCTACGCCGCGGCCCTGCCGCGGATGCGCGACGTGCGCACCTGCGGCAAGCTGCCCATCTTCCCCAAACGCCACCTCGGGCCGGGGCGGGGCGTGCTGCTGCGCGCCGGCGTGGTGGCGGCCAAGGCCGCTGCACGCGCGGGGCTGGATCTGCCGGTGCCGGGGGCGGCCTGGGGGGCGGACACACCCGGCGTGCGGCTGGTGTGGAAGTCCATCGAGTCCCTCGGGCGTCTCGGGGCCCTGCGGCATGCGCTTCCCGACGCGGTGAGCGTCCACATCCTGCGCCACCCCTGCGGCTACGCGGCCTCCGTCGCCCGCGGCGAGGCGGGCGGCCGCTTCACCGGCGCCGGCACCGCCGCCGAGGACTGGGGCATCTTCGAGATGCTCCTGAAGACCGACGCTGCGCGCAGACGCGGCCTGCGCATGGAGCACCTCCGCGGGGCCTCGCCCTGGCAGCGCCTGGCGTGGCGGTGGGTGCTCACCAACGAGAAGGCGCTCGACGATCTGGAGGGTGCTGCCGGGCACCGGCTGCTGGTCTACGAGCGCCTCTGCGAGGCGCCCGCCGAGGAGGCGCGGGCGCTTCTCGCCCACTGCGGGCTGGGCTGGCACGAGCAGACCGCCGCCTTCGTCGCCGCCAGCACGGGCGGCCACGACCGCGGCTACTACAGCGTGGTCAAGGATCCGCGGCGCAGCGCCTGGGGCTGGCGGGAAGAGCTGCCCGCCGGGGCGGTGGAGGCCATCCTCGCCGTTACGGCCGACTCGCCCGCCTTCCGGCCCTACGCAGAAGGCGGCGCGTGAGGGGTGCCTTCCGGGTCTCCCCCTCCAAACCTCCCCCACTGCGTGGGGGAGGGGTTTTCCCCCTCCCAACCTCCCTCGCTTCGCGGGGGAGGAGTTGCGCCCCCTTCCGGCCTTCTCCACTGCGTGCGGGAGAAGCGGGGGGTGTGGGAGGAGTTGCTGGGCATGGCGGCGGCGTGCCCCCTCCCCGCGGAGCGGGGAGGGCCGGGGAGGGGCGGGGCGGGTGGTCGGGCCGGACGCCTCGGGCTAAGCTTGGGGGGCCACGGATCGGTTCCTTCCGGAGGCTGCAGGGATGCATCCGACGACGCTGCGTGCGCGCCGTTTGCGCGCTTCCATGACCGACGCGGAGCGACGCCTCTGGCAGCACCTGCGCCGTCGCGGGCTCGGTGTGCGGTTCCGGCGCCAGCATCCCATCGGGCCCTACCTCGCAGATTTCGCCTGCGTCGGGCTGCGTCTCGTGATCGAGGCGGACGGCGGGCAGCATGCCGCGGGCCGAAGGCGGCACGACGAGGCGCGCGACCGGTGGCTGCGCGCCCACGGATGGAGGGTGCTGCGCTTCTGGAACCATGAGGTCCTCGGCGCCACCGATTCGGTGCTGGAACGCATCCGGATGGAGGTCGAGGCGCTGGCGAAGGCGGGGCGGGGCGCGTCGCGCCCGGCGGATGCAGAACCCGCAGCGGAGCGCGGGAACCGGCCGGTGTGCGGGTAGGTTCGGCGGCGGTCGGGGCCCGTTGCGGTTCCCTTCTGGCCCCCTCTTGGCCCCCGCCCGACCTCCCCCGCTTCGCGGGGGAGGAGCTGAGCCCCCTCCCAACCTCCCCCACTCGTGGGGGAGGGGTTTTTCCCCCTCCCAGCCTCCCCCACTCGTGGGGG
This sequence comes from Inmirania thermothiophila, assembly GCF_003751635.1. Taxonomy (NCBI): domain Bacteria; kingdom Pseudomonadati; phylum Pseudomonadota; class Gammaproteobacteria; order Chromatiales; family Ectothiorhodospiraceae; genus Inmirania; species Inmirania thermothiophila. Next base: position 134,292 of record NZ_RJVI01000003.1, on the reverse strand, counting down.
AGGGGTTGGCCCCCTCCCGGCCTCCCCGCTTCGCGGGGGAGGGGTGTGCGGGGTTGGAGGGCGGCCGGGTTGCGGGGGGCGGACGCGGCCTCAGCCGTTGAGCCACTCCATGTAGAGGCGCACGCCCTCCTCGACGGTCTTGAACGGGGCGGTGTAGCCGGCGGCGCGCAGGGCCGAGATGTCGGCCTCGGTGAAGCTCTGGTAGCGGCCCTTGAGGTGCTCGGGGAAGGGGATGTACTCGATCTCGCCGCGGCCGTGCCAGGCGATGACGGCGCGGGCGACGTCGTTGAAGCTCTGGCTGCGCCCGGTGCCGACGTTGAAGATGCCGGAGGCCTCGGGGTGGTCGAGGAACCACAGGGCCACCGCGGCGCAGTCGCCGACGTAGACGAAGTCGCGCCGCTGCTCGCCGTCGGCGTAGCCGTCCGAGCCCTCGAAGAGGCGGACCTTGCCGTCCTCGAGGAGCTGGCGGTTGAAGTGGAAGGCGACGCTGGCCATGCCGCCCTTGTGGGCCTCGCGCGGGCCGTAGACGTTGAAGTAGCGGAAGCCGGCGATCTGGCTGCGGGCCTGCGGGAGGCGACGGCGCACGTACTGGTCGAAGAGGAACTTGGAGTAGGCGTAGACGTTGAGGGGGCGCTCGTGGCGGCGTTCCTCGCGGAAGACGGGCCCGGCGCCGTAGACCGAGGCGCTGGAGGCGTAGAGGAAGGGGACCTCGCGCTCGAGGCAGTACTGCAGCAGCCGCTTGGAGTACTCGTAGTTGTTGGCGAGCATGAAGCGGCCGTCCCACTCCACGGTGGAGGAGCAGGCGCCCTGGTGGATCACCGCACGCAGGGGGCCGAAGCCCTCGTCGCGGCGGACGCGCTCGATGAAGTCTTCCTTGTCCAGGTAGTCGGCGATCTCGAGATCGGCGAGGTTGCGGAACTTGGTGCCGTCGGTGAGGTCGTCGACGACGAGGATGTCCTGCTCGCCGGCGTCGTTGAGCGCCTTGACGATGTTGCTGCCGATGAAGCCGGCGCCTCCGGTGACGATGATCACGCCTGTCCCCTCTCGCCGAAGAGCCGCGCCTCGATGCGGGCGCAGAGGATGTGGCCGATGAGGATGTGTCCCTCCTGGATGCGCGGGGTCTCGTCGCTGGGCACGCGCAGGCAGAGGCCGCAGCGCCCGGCCATGGCCCCGCCGCGGCGGCCGGTCAGGCCGATGGTCTCCACCCCGAGGCGGGCCGCGGTGTCGATGGCCGCGAGCACGTTGGGCGAGCTGCCGGAGGTGGAGATGCCGATGAAGACGTCGCCGCGCGAGGCCAGCCCCTCGAGGGCGCGGGCGAAGACGTGCTCGTAGCCGTAGTCGTTGGCCACCGCGGTGAGGGTGGAGGTGTTGGTGGTCAGGGCGATGGCCGGCAGGGCCCTGCGCTCGCCGCTGAAGCGGCCCACGAGCTCGGCGGCGATGTGCTGCGCATCCGCCGCGCTGCCGCCGTTGCCGGCCAGGAGGATGCGCCCGCCGCGGGCGAGCGTGCCGGCGCAGCGCGCCGCCGCCTCCTCGATCGCGGCGAGCAGCGCCGCATCCTCCAGCATCGCCCGCTTGACCTCGAGGCTCGCCGCCACCAGCGCCCGCACCTGCTCGCTCATCGTCCCGCCTCCACCGCACGCACCGCCTCGATGATGCGGCTGGTGGAGCAGCCGGCGCGGAAGGGCAGCACGCGCACCTCGCCGCCGGCGGCGCGCACGCAGCCGGCACCCGCGATCTCCTCGGGCCGGTAGTCCCCGCCCTTGACCAGGACGTCGGGCCGCACGCGGCAGATGAGCCGCTCGGGGGTGTCCTCCGAGAAGGCCACGACCCAGTCCACCGCGGCGAGGCCCGCCAGGACCTCCATGCGTTCGGCGAGCCGGTTCACCGGCCGCCCGGGCCCCTTGAGGCGGCGCACCGAGTCGTCGTCGTTGACGGCGACGACGAGGCGGTCGCCGAGGCGGCGGGCCTCGTTGAGGTAGGCCACGTGCCCGGCATGGAGGATGTCGAAGCAGCCGTTGGTCATGACAATGCGCTCGCCCCGGGCGCGGGCGCGGGCGACGTGGGCGAGCAGCGCCTCCTCGTCGACGATGCCGAGGCGCGTCTCCTCCACCTGGTGCAGGGCCTGCTCGAGTTCCGGCACGCTCACCGTGGCGGCGCCGAGCTTGGCCACCACCAGGCCCGCGGCGAGGTTGGCCAACGCCGTCGCCTCGGGCAGCGCGGCCCCCGCCGCCAGCGCCGCGGCCACCACCGCGATGACGGTGTCGCCGGCGCCGGTGACGTCGTAGACCTCGCGCGCCCGCGCCGGCAGGTGCAGCGGCGCCTCGCCCGGGCGCACGAGGCTCATGCCGTGCTCGCCGCGGGTGACGAGCAGCGCCTCGATGCCGCAGTCGGCGAGCAGGCGCAGGCCGCGCTCGACGAGCTCCGCCTCGCCGGCACAGGGACCCACCACGGCCTCGAACTCGGCGAGGTTGGGGGTGACGAGGCTCGCCCCGCGGTAGCGGCCGAAGTCGCGCCCCTTGGGATCCACCAGCACCGGCACGCCGGCCGCGCGCGCGGCCTCGATGAGCGTTCCCACCTCGCGCAGGGTCCCCTTGCCGTAGTCGGAGAGGACCACGGCGCCGGCGCCGGCGAGCCGCGCGCGCAACGGCGCGGCGAGGGCGGCGCCGTCGAAGCCGCCGAAGCCGTCCTCGAAGTCGAGGCGGATGAGCTGCTGGTGGCGGCTGAGGACCCGAAGCTTGGTGATGGTGCGCGCCCCGGCGAGCCGCACCAGGCTGCAGCCCACGCCCTCGGCGGCGAGCACGGCCTCGAGCTCGCGCGCGGCCTCGTCCTCGCCCGTGACCGCCACCAGGTGGACGTCGACGCCGAGGGCGGCGAGGTTGAGGGCGACGTTGCCGGCGCCGCCGGGCCGCTCCTCCCCCGCCGTCACCCGCACCACGGGCACCGGCGCCTCGGGCGAGATGCGCGCGGTCTCGCCGTGCCAGTAGCGGTCGAGCATGAGATCGCCCGCCACCACGACGCGGGCCTTGCCGAAGGGGGGGATCTGCACCTTCATCCGGACCTCTGCCGGGCCGCCCGATGCGGGCGCCCATGGTAGCACGGGGCCGCGCCGTTCCGGAGCCTGGGGCGAGCCGCTACAATGGCCCGTTCCATCCGACGCGCCCGGAACCCGGCATGGCCACCGCTGCAGGCACGCTCAGGCAACGGCTTGCCCCCCGCCTCTGGCCGGCATGGCTCGTCCTCGGGGGGCTGCGCGCCGCGGCCCTCCTGCCCTACCGCGCGCAGCTCGGCCTCGGCACCGCCCTCGGCTGGCTGCTGCCGCGCCTCTCGCCGCGCCACCGGCGCATCGTCGAGATCAACCTCGGCCTGTGCTTCCCCGAGATGGACGCGGCCGCGCGCGAGCGCCTCGCCCGCGCCCACTTCCGCGCCCTCGGCATCGGCGTCTTCGAGGTGGCCATGAGCTGGTGGGGGCGGGAGGGGATGCTGCGCCCGCTGGTGCGGGTGCAGGGGATCGAGCACCTGGACCGCGCCCTCGAGGAGGGCCGCGGCGTGATCCTGCTGAGCGCCCACTTCACGACGCTGGAGATCGGGGGGCGGCTGCTCTCGCTGATCCGCCCCTTCAGCGTCACCTACCGCCGCGACCGCCATCCGGTCTTCGGCGAGGCCATGCAGCGCTACCGCGAGCGGCTCTACGAGCACGCGATCCAGCGCAACGACGTGCGCGCCATGATCCGCCGCCTCCGCGAGGGGCGCGTCGTCTGGTACGCCCCCGATCAGGACTTCCGCGGCAAGGGGGCGGTCTTCGCCCCCTTCTTCGGCGTGCCCGCCTCCACCAACACCGCCACCGCGCGCTTCGCGCGCCTCTCGGGGGCCGCGGTGGTGCCCTTCTTCGCCCGCCGCCTGCCCCGCGCGCGCGGCTACGAGCTCACCTTCCTGCCGCCGCTCGAGGGCTTCCCGAGCGGCGACGCCGAGCGCGACGCCACCGCCGTCAACGCCGTCTTCGAGCGCATGATCCGCACCGCCCCCGAGCAGTACACCTGGGTGCACAAGCGCTTCAAGCACCGCCCGCCGGGCGAGCCCGGGGTCTACCCGTGAGCGGCGCCGCGGGCATGGCCGGGCGCGAGCTCTACCTGCGCCTGCTCCGCTACGTCCGCCCCTACTGGCGCGTCTTCGCCGTCGCCGTGCTCGGCATGGTGGGCTTCGCCGCCACGGAGCCGGCGCTCTCGGCGCTGCTCAAGCCCATGCTCGACGGCAGCTTCATCGCCCGCGACGCGCGCATGACGACGCTGGTGCCGCTGGCCCTGATCGCCGTCTTCCTCGTGCGCGGCATCTCCAGCTACGCCGCCACCGTGGGCATGGCCTGGGTGGCCAACCACGTGGTCATGGACCTTCGGCGCGACCTCTTCCAGCAGCTCCTGGTGCTGCCGGCGCGCTTCTACGCCGGCCACGCCACCGGCCGGCTGGTCTCGAAGGTGACCTACGACGTCGCCCAGGTGGCGCAGGCCTCGACCCAGGCCCTGGTGGTGCTGGTCCAGGACGGGCTCGCCGTGGTGGGGCTCATCGGCTGGATGCTCTGGCTCAACTGGCGCCTGACCCTGATCGCCTTCGTGGTGCTGCCGGTGCTCGCGGTGACGGTCCGCCTCGCGAGCCGGCGGCTGCGAAGCCTCAGCGGGCGGCTGCAGCGGGCGATGGGGGACATGACCCACGTCCTCGAGGAGGCGGTGGGCGGCTACCGCATCGTGCGCATCTTCGGCGGCGAGGACTACGAGCGCGGCCGCTTCGCCGCGGTCAACGACGCCGTGCGCCGCCTCAACACGCGGGTCACGGCCACCTCCTCGGCCTTCGTCTCGGTGGTGCAGGTGGCGGCGGTGGCCGCGCTCGCGCTCATCGTCTACGTCGCCGCCCGCCAGGCCGCCTCGGATCAGTTCACCGTGGGCGGCTTCGTCTCCTTCTTCGCCGCCATCGGCCTGCTCTTCCGCCCGCTCAAGCGCCTGACCCAGATCAACGAGCAGCTCCAGAAGGGGATCGCCGCCGCCGAAAGCGCCTTCGCGCTGCTCGACGAGCCCGCCGAGCCCGCCCGCGGGCGCCTGCGCCCGGAGCGCGTGCGCGCCGCCCTCGCCTTCGAGGGGGTGGGCTTCGCCTACGATCGCGAGCCGGTGCTGCACGACGTGGACCTGCAGGTGGCCCCGGGCGAGACCGTGGCCCTCGTGGGCCCCTCGGGCAGCGGCAAGACCACGCTGGCGATGCTGCTGCCGCGGTTCTACGACCCCACCGCCGGGCGCATCCTCCTCGACGGGGTCGACCTGCGCGAGCTGGACCTCGCCTGGCTGCGGGCGCAGATCGCCTACGTCAGCCAGGAGATCGTGCTCTTCAACGACACCGTGCGCGCCAACATCGCCTACGGGGCGCTCGCCGGCGCCGACGACGAGGCGGTGCGCCGCGCCGCCGAGGCCGCCGACGCGCTGGAGTTCATCGAGCGCCTGCCCGAGGGCTTCGACACCGTCATCGGCGAGCGCGGCGTGCGCCTCTCGGGCGGGCAGCGCCAACGCCTCGCCATCGCCCGCGCCATCCTCAAGGACGCCCCGATCCTGATCCTCGACGAGGCCACCTCGGCGCTCGACAGCGCCGCCGAGCGACGGGTCCAGGCCGCCGTCGACCGCCTCCGCACCGGCCGCACCAGCATCGTCATCGCCCACCGCCTCTCCACCATCGAGCGCGCCGACCGCATCGTCGTCCTCGACCGCGGCCGCATCGTCGAGACCGGCACCCACGCCGACCTCCTCGCCGCCGGCGGCCTCTACGCCGAGCTGCAGCGGCTGCAACGAGCGAAGGGGTAGGCCCCGGGGGCATGTCCGCACCCCCGACGGGCGCGTCCGCGCCCGGGGGCCGGCGCCATCACGGACCGCCTTCGACGCCCGCGCGGGGGGTCTGCGTCCGCGGCGCGGCCCCCTGGCGCCCGGAGGCAAGCTCGCGCAGGCCGCGCTCGGCCACCGCGAGCCCCTTGCGGCGCTTGTCGGCGAGCAGGCGGCGCGTCGCCTCGTCGGCCCGGCGGGGCGGATGCCAGAGGTGGAAGAGCACGGCGCGGCCGCGGTAGACCCGCACCCCGACGCCCGCAGTCCGCAGGCGCCGCTCCAGATCCACCTCCTCGCCGCCATAGCCCACGAAGTCGAGGTCGAAGCCGTTGACCCGCTCGAAGTCGGCGCGCCAGACGGCCATGTTCGCCCCCAGCAGCCCGCCCTGCCGGCCCCGCCACAGCGGCAGCAGCCAGTCCGGCACGCGGCAGCCGCTGCGCCAGTGGCGCACACCCCCCGTGAGCCCGTGCCGGACCATGGACCAGGGCGCGTCCAGCCCGTCGATGCCGCGCTCGATGAGCCGGCGGCTGAGCGCCGGCCCGAGGTCGGCGCGGCGGCCGCCCACGGCGAGACCGCGCCGGGCCAACGCGCGGTGATCGGCGACGAAGTCCGGGTGCGGGATGCAGTCGTTGTCGGTGAACACGAGGTAGTCGGCCTCGCTGCCGAGGACGGCGCGGTTGAGGATCTCGGCGCGGCGGTAGCCGCGGTCCTCGTGCCAGACGTGGCGAAGCGCGAGCCCCCGCCGGGCGTATTCCCGGGCAAGGCGCCCGATCTCCGGGCCCGAGCCGTCGTCGGCGAGGGTCAGCGAGAAGTCGCGGTCGCGCTGGCGCAGGTAGCCCTCGAGGACGAGGCGCGTGGCCTCGGGCCGGTTGTAGGCGGCGACGATGATCTCGATGCGCGGGGGCGCCACGCCCGGGCTCCCTTCGGCCCTCATCCGCAGGCGGCCAGGAGCCGGTCGAAGTACTGGATGGTCGCCTGCAGCCCCTCCTCGACGGGGGTCGTGGGCTGCCAGCCCAGCGCCTCCCGCGCGAGCCGGATGTCCGGCCGGCGCTGGCGCGGATCGTCGGCGGGCAGGGGCCGATGGACGATGCGCGAGCGCGAACCGGTGAGCTCGATGATGCGCTCGGCGAGCTCCCGGATGGTGAGTTCCTGCGGATTGCCGAGATTGACGGGACCGGTGAAGTCGTCGGGCGTCTCCTCCATCAGCCGGACCAGCCCGTCCACGAGATCGTCCACGTAGCAGAAGGAGCGGGTCTGGCCGCCGTCGCCGTAGACCGTGATGTCCTTGTTGCGCAGGGCCTGGACGATGAAGTTGGAGACCACGCGGCCGTCGTCCGGATGCATCCGCGGCCCGTAGGTGTTGAAGATGCGCGCCACCTTGATGCGCAGCCCGTGCTGGCGGTGGTAGTCGAAGAAGAGGGTCTCGGCGCAGCGCTTGCCCTCGTCGTAGCAGGCGCGGGGGCCGATGGGATTGACCCGCCCCCAGTAGCCCTCGTGCTGCGGGTGGACCTCGGGGTCGCCGTAGACCTCGCTGGTGGAGGCCTGGAGGATGCGAACGCGCAGCCGCTTGGCGAGCCCCAGCATGTTGATCGCCCCCATGACGCTGGTCTTGGTGGTCTGCACGGGGTCGAACTGGTAGTGCACCGGTGACGCCGGACAGGCGAGGTTATAGACTTCGTCGACCTCGACGTAGAGCGGGAAGGTGATGTCGTGGCGCAGCACCTCGAAGGCGGGGTCGTCGAGCAGGTGCTGGATGTTGCCGCGCGTGCCGGTGAAGAAGTTGTCGACGCACAGCACCTCGTGCCCCCTCGCGAGCAGCCGCTCGCAAAGGTGTGAGCCGATGAAGCCCGCCCCGCCCGTGACGAGCACCCGCCGGTTGCCGTAGTTGCGCATGCCTCGTCCCCCCCTCGCTCCACCGCGCCGCGTCCTCGTCGTGCGCAACGACAAGATCGGCGACTTCATGCTCGCCTGGCCGAGCCTTGCGCTGCTGCGCGCGGCGCTGCCCGCGGGCGAGATCCACGCCCTCGTGCCCCGCTACACGCGGGAGCTGGCCGAGGCCTGCCCGTGGATCGACGCGGTGGTGGAGGATCCCGGCCCCGAGGCCGGCGGCCGGGCCCTGCGCGGCCTTGCGGCGGAGCTTCGGCGCCGCCGCTTCGATGCCGCGCTCACCCTGTTCTCCACCACCCGCATCGGCATCGCCCTCGCCGCCGCGCGCATCCCCTACCGGCTCGCGCCGGCGACCAAGATCGCCCAGGTCTTCCACAACCGCCGTCTGCGGCAGCGGCGCTCGCGCTCCGAGAAGCCCGAGTACGCCTACAACCTGGATCTCGCCCGGCGGCTGCTCGCCGACCACGGCGTCGCGCCGCCGCCGGACCCGCGCCCGCCCGTCTGGCGGCTGCCCGCCGCCGAGACCGCCGGGCTCGACCGGCGCCTGCGCACCGCCCACGGCATCGCCCCCGAAGCGCGCATCGTCGTCCTCCACCCCGGCAGCGGCGGCTCGGCGGCGAACCTCGCGCCGGCGCAGTATGCGGAGCTGGCCCGGCGGCTGCAACCGGCCTTCCCGGTCCACTTCCTGGTCACCGCGGGCCCCGGCGAGGAGGCCGGCGCCGAGGCCCTCGCCCGCCGCCTGCGCGGCGACGGGCTCGCCGCGAGCGCCCTGCCGCCGCGGGCGGGCCTCGTCGACTTCGCCCGCCACCTCGCCCTCGCCGCCCTCTTCATCGGCGGCTCCACCGGGCCGCTGCACATCGCCGGCGCCCTCGACGTGCCCACCGCGGCCTTCTACCCGCGGCGCCGCTCGGCCACGCCCCTGCGCTGGCAGACGCTGAACTCCCCCGGGCGGCGCCTGGCCTTCACGCCCCCGCACGGGGCCCCCGAGGAGGACATGGGGCGCATCGACCTCGCCGCGGCCGCGCGCGCGATCAGCGCGCACTTCCTGCGCTGACGAGCCCCGCGAGGATCCCGCGCAGGGCGCGGAAATGCGCGGCCTCGTCGAACATCCGGTCCGCCTTGGCCTTGCCCGCGGCGGCGAGCCGGCTCCGCAGGCCGGGATCGTCGTGGAGTCGCGCGATCGCCGCGGCGAGCGATGCGGCATCGCCCGAGCGGAACAGAAGCCCCGTCTCGCCGTCGTCGATGATCTCCGGCACGCCGCCGCGGTCGCTGCCCACCACCGCCACGCCCACCCGCATGGCCTCGGGCAGCACCAGCCCGAAGGTCTCCTCGACGGTGGTGAGCGCCACGCAGTCGCAGGCCGCCATGTAGCGCTGCGGATCCTCGACGAAGTCGAGGAAATGCACGTCGAGCCCCGCCGCCGCCACCCGCCGCCGCAGGTCCTCGAGGTAGCCGGGCTCCATCGCCCGCCCCACGATCAGCCCGTGCACCGCCCGCCCCTGCGCCCGCAGGCTCTCCACCGCCTCCACCAGCAGGTGCTGCCCCTTGAAGGCCTCGATGCGGCCGAAGAGGCCCACGAGGAAGGCCTCGGCGGGGACGCCGAGCCGCGCCCGCACCGCGCGGCGCACCGATGCCCTGTTCAGGCCCTGCGGCGCCGGCACCCCGTAGTAGAGGGTGCGGATCCGTCCGGCGCACTCCGGCGGCAGGAAACGGCGCAGATCCGCCGCAAGCCGCCGGGTGATGGCCAGGATCAGGTCGAGCCGCCGGTAGACGGCGGCGTGATAGGGGTCGCGCTTGGGCCGGGTGATGGCCATCTGGCGCGTGTGCACGATGCGCGGCCGCGACCGGCTGAGACCCCGCGCCGCCACCGCCAGCGGCAGGTCCCGCGCCCAGTGCACGTGCACGATCTCGGGCCGCACCTCGTCCAGGAGCCCGGCGAGCGCACGCACCGCCCCGGGCGCAAGGGGGATCCGCGGCCGCGCCACCAGACGCGCGGCGAGACCCAGCCCCTCGGCCCGCGGGCGCAGCAGCCCGTCCGGCGCGACCGCCATGACCGTGGGGCCGGAGGCGCCCAGCGCCTCGGCGGCGCGCAGCGCATAGAGCTCGAGACCGCCGAGATCGGGCGAGAGGCACAGCTCCAGCACCCTCACCGGGGACCGTCCTCCCGCCGCTGCCGCTCCAGCAGCTTCCAGTACTTGACATAGGCGTGGAAGGCCGTGGTGACCGCCACGTTCCAGCCGTCCATGCCCTGGAGGATGCCACCCTTCAGGATGAGCTTGCGCACCAGCGCCGCCGCCGCATGCAGCGCCGGCGTCCAGGGCCTCGCCCTGCGCCCGCGCTCGTAGGCGGCCCAGGCGTCGTAGCTGGTCAGGGCGTTGATGCGCTCGACCCAGTGGGCGACGTCGCGGTAGGTGAGGTGGCGCAGATGCGCCTGCAGGCGCACGACGCGCCGGGCCTCCACGCGGGAGTGGGCCTTGCGGGGAAGATAGCCGGCGCGGCCGCGGTGGTAGAGCCGCACCACGTAGTCCGGGTAGAAGCCGGCGGCGCGGATCCAGTGGTTGCCCACGAAGCTGCGCCGCCGCAGTGCGTAGGCGTCCACGTCGTCGCGATCCAGGTCGAGCCCGCCGATGGCGGCGACCGCGTCCTCCTCGAGCCGCTCGTCGGCGTCGATGCTGAGGATCCAGTCGTTGCGTGCCTGGGGCACGGCGAAGGCCTTCTGCGGCCCGTCGCCGAGATAGGGCTGCTCGAGCACCCGCGCCCCCAGCGCGCGGGCGACCTCGACGGTGCGGTCGGTGCTGCCCGAATCGACGACGATCACCTCGTCGCAGACCGGCCGCACCGACTCGATGCACGCCGGAAGATGCTCCTCCTCGTTCAGGGTGATGATGGTCGCGGTGATCGGGCGCACCTTGCCGAACCCTCCCCCAGGCCCGTCTCAGGGCGTCGCCGGCGCCGGCGCGGCCGCACCGGCGCCGCCCGCCCCCGCTCGCGACGCCGCCGCGAGGAAGACTGCCGTGAAGACCAGGAACACCGTCGCCTCCTTGCCGGTCTTGAGCGGGGTCTCGCTGAGGCCGTGCAGCGCGAAGGCCGCCACCACCAGCAACCCCGGCACCGCCGCCGCGGCGCCCGCCGCGTGCGCCCGCAGGAACGCCGCGGCGGGGATCCCGAGCATCGCCAGCAGCGCCGCAAGCCCCAGCAGGCCGCGGGTCGCGAGCACGTGGAGGTAGTTGTTGTGGGCCTGGTTGTAGTGCCCGATGGCGGGCGGGGCCCGGCGCCGGGCGATGAGCCCCTGCACCTGCGGCTTCCACCGCGCAGGACCCACGCCGAGCAGCGGATGCTCCCGCCAGAGCGCGAGCGCGGCACGCCACAGCTCGAGGCGTGTCTCCAGGCTCCCCAGCGCACGGGCGTCCCTAACCTCCTCCCGCGCAAGGTAGCGCTGGATGTCGGCCACCCCTGCGGCCACCTTCCGTCGCGCCATGTCGCTGCCGCTCCAGACGCCGGCCGCAAGCGCCGCGGCGACGAGCGGCGCGGCGAGCTTCGCCCGCCGCGGAAGCCGCAGAACCACCCACAGCGCAGGCAGCGCGAGCAGATTGAGATAGCCTGCGCGCGAGCCGGCGAGCAGCACCGCCGCCGCCGCGCCCGCGCACCCCAGGGCATAGAGCAGGCGCCAGACGCCCTCCCCGCGCCTCGTCACCGCCGCATCCAGAAGCAGCGCCGCCACCAGGGCCGAGAACGTGCCGAAGGGGATGTGGTGGTAGACGCCCTTGGCCTGCCCGTAGCCCAGTACCTCCACCTGGTAGAGGCCCTCCGCCACCAAGCCGAGCCCCGCGAGCGCGCACCCGCGAAGCAGCCAGCGCTCGGCGTCCGGCACCCGCCGCACCAGCAGGTAGACGGGGATCGTCAGGAGATAGCGCAGGTCCACCTCGAGGCGCTTGAAGAAGAGGCGCGGATCGGTCCCGTTGGCCGCCCAGGAGAGGAAGGTCACCGCGAAGTAGGCCGCGGCCGCGAGCAGGACCCCGCGCTCCCACCGGCTCAGCTCCCGCCAACCGGGCTGCGGCGGCAGGGCGAGGACGAGGGCGAGGACCACGTAGAGGGCGCTGTTCCACTCCGGCACGGTCATCGTCCCCACCGGCAACAGGAACAGCACCCACGGCGCGAGCCACGCCCGCCAGGGCGCAAGCGGCGGCCCGGCTACGGCGTGCACGTGCGCTCCACCTCCTCCACCTCGATCCCCTCCAGGCAGGCCGTGTGCCCGAGCGGGCACACGCGCCGGAAGCACGGCGCGCACGCAAGGGCCCGGCGCACGATCCGCGCCCGCGGCGTCAGCGGCGGCGTGTAGTCCGGGCTCGAGGCGCCGTAGATCACGGTCAGCGCCGTTCCCGTCGCCGCCGCCACGTGCATGAGGCCGGAGTCGTTGGTGACCACGCGCTCGCAGGCCGACATCAGGTCCACCACGTCCTCCAGCCGCGTGCGGCCGCACAGGTTGCGGGCGGCGCCGCCCGAGGCGGCGACCACCTCCTCGCCGAGGGGGCGCTCGCGCGCCGACCCGAAGACCCACACCCGCCAGCCGCGCGCCGCCATGCGGGCCGCGAGCGCGCCGTAGCGGCGCGCAGGCCAGCGCTTGCTCGGCCCATACTCGGCCCCGGGACACAGCCCGAGCACCGGCCCCTCGCCGGCGAGGCCGAGCGCCGTCATGAGCCGCGCGCGGTTGGCCTCGTCGACGGCGAGGCGCGGCTGCGGCAGGACCTCCGGCACCGCCTCGCCCGGCTCCAGCGCCAGCACCGCCATGCGCCGCACCCACGGCGCGCGGCGGCGGCCCGGATCCGGGCGGACGTCGTTGACGAGCCCCCGGCGGGCCTCGCCGAGATGCCCGGTGCGCCGCGGGATGCCGGCGAGCCACGGCACCAGCGCGGCCTTGAACGAGCGCGGCAGGAGGAGGGCCTGGCCGTAGCCGCGCCGCCGCAGCCGGCGCGCCAGGCGCCACCGCGCGCCGAGCCCGAACTCGCCGTGCCCCACCTCGAGCGCGATCGCCTCCCGCACCTCCGGCATCCGCCGCACCAGCGGCAGCGACCAGGGCGGGGCGATGACGTCGATGGCCACCCCGGGCCGGCGCGCCGCAAGCAGCCGCAGCACCGCCTGGGCCATGACCATGTCGCCGACCCAGGCCGGACCCACCACGAGCACCGCGCCGCCCGCCGGCGCCGCACCGCCCGCAGCCACGGCCTCAGCCGTCGCCGTCGACGAGGACGTACTCGGCGCCGCAGTAGGGGCAGCGCACCCGGCCGTCCGGCGCCTCGGCGATGGGCAGATAGACCCGCGGGTGCGAGTTCCACACGCTCATCCCCGGCATCGGGCAGGAGAGCGGGAGATCGGCCCGGGTCACCTCGTAGCGGCGCCGGTCGTTGGGGATGCGCCCGCCGGTGGCGGCGCCGGTCTGTGCGGGCTCAGCGGACATGGGTCAGCCACTCCGGATGGGTGTTGCGACGCCCGTGGACCTGGTCGAAGTAGATGGATTGAAGCTGCCGCGTCACCGGCCCGGGGCGGCCCTCGCCGATGGTGCGGCCATCGAGCTCGCGGATCGGCGTCACCTCCGCGGCGGTGCCGGTGAAGAAGGCCTCGTCGGCGATGTAGACCTCGTCGCGGGTGATGCGCTTCTCGATCACCTCGTAGCCGGCCTCGCGCGCCAGCGTGATCACGGTCTGGCGGGTGATGCCGTTGAGGGCCGAGGTCAGCTCCGGGGTGTAGATCCGCCCGCCGTGGACGAGGAAGACGTTCTCGCCGCTGCCCTCGGCGACGAAGCCGTCCACGTCCAGCAGCAGCGCCTCGTCGTAGCCGCAGGCGATCGCCTCCTGCAGGGCGAGCATGGAGTTGATGTAGTTGCCCACGGCCTTGGTGCGGCACATGGCGATGTTGACGTGGTGGCGCGTGAAGGAGGCGGTCTTGACCCGGATGCCGTGCCGGATGGCCTCGTCGCCGAGATAGGCGCCCCAGGACCAGGCGGCGATGGCCACGTGCACGCGCAGGTTGTCGGCGCGCAGGCCGAGCCCCTCGGCGCCGTAGAAGCAGATGGGGCGGATGTAGCCGCTCTCGAGCCCGTTGGCGCGCACGCACTCGATGGTCGCCGCGTTGATGGTGTCGCGGTCGTAGGGCATGGGCATGCCCAGGATGTGGGCCGAGTTGAAGAGGCGCTCGGTGTGCTCGCGCAGGCGGAAGATGGCGGGGCCGCGGTCCGTGGCATAGACACGGATGCCCTCGAAGACCCCCAGGCCGTAGTGCAGCGTGTGGGTGAGCACGTGCACCCGGGCCTCGCGCCACGGGACCATCTCGCCGTCGAACCAGATCACGCCGTCTCGCTCGGCCAGGGACATCCGCCGCTCCTCCACGGGGAAAGCTGGAAGGACCGCATTCTAGGGAAGGTCCGCGCGCTTGCCAATTTCCCCCCCGCCGTCCTCCATGATCCGCTGCCAGAGCGCGCGGACGCAGGCGCGTTCCTCGACGAAGGCGTCCCGGGGCGCCCGCGCCGGCTGCTCCTGCAGGGCCGCCCGATGCACCGCCCCGCGCAGGCGGCGGTAGGCCTCGGCCAGCGCCTCGGCATCCGCCGCGGCCAGGTGCCCGCCCGCGGCGAGGGCCTCCAGCTGGCGGATGTTGTCGGTCCAGCGCAGGACCTCGGGGTCCTCGCCGCCCCAGCGCAGCACCAGGTACTGGACCAGGAACTCGATGTCGCCGATGCCGCCGGCGCCGTGCTTGAGGTCGAACCACGCGGTGTCGCTGCGGTCCAGCTCGCGCCGCTGCCGCGCCCGCATCTCGCGCACCTCGCGCCGCAGCGCCTCCGGGTCGCGGGGCCGCCCGAGGACCTCGGCCCGCACCTCGGCGAAGCGCTGCGCGAGCCCGGCATCGCCCGCCACCACCCGGGCCCGCACCAGGGCCTGGTGCTCCCAGGTCCAGGCCTCCTCCCGCTGGTAGCGGGCGAAGGCGTCGAGGGAGGAGACCAGCAGCCCCGCCTTGCCGCTCGGGCGCAGGCGGGTGTCCACCTCGTAGAGGACGCCGCCGGCGGTGGGCGTGGTGAGGATGTGGATGATGCGCTGGGCGAGCCGCGCGAAGAAGGTGGCGTTGTCCAGGGGGCGCGGGCCGTCGGTCTGCTGGGCGGCGCCGGTGCTGTCGTGGAGGAAGACCAGGTCGAGGTCGGAGCCGTAGCCGAGCTCGATGCCGCCGAGCTTGCCGTAGGCGACGACGGCGAAGCCCGCCCGCCGCCGCCCCGCCGCGTCCTCGCACCAAGGCTCGCCGTGGCGGGCGACGAGCTGGGCCCGGGCGAGGGCGAGCACCCGCTGCAGCACCACCTCGGCGATCTCGGTGAGGTGGTCGCTGACCACCATCAGGGGCAGCGCCCCCGAGACGTCCGCCGCCGCCACGCGCAGCACGTTCACCTGGCGGAACTGCCGCAGCCGCTCCATCTGCTCCTCGAGATCGTCCGCCGCCGCCCCCTCGAGGAGGGCGTCGAGCTCGCGCGCGAGGGCCTCGCGCCGCGGCGGCGCATAGAGCGTCCTCGGATCCATGAGCTCGTCGAGCAGCACCGGGTGACGCGCCAGCAGCCGCGCGATCCAGGGGCTCGCCGCGCACAGGCGCACGAGCTGCGACAGCGCCAGCGGCGACTCCAGCAGCAGCGCCACGTAGGCGCTGCGGCGGGCGATGGCCTCCACCACGTCGAGGACCCGCGGCAGGGTGCGGTCCGGACCCTCGGCACGGCCCACGGCGGCGAGGAGCAGGGGCATGAGCCGGTCGAGGCGGCGCCGCGCCGTCTCCGACAGCGTCGCCACCAGGCGCCCGTCGCGCAGGGCGGCAAGGCGCCGAAGCGCCGCCGCGGCATCGCCGTAGCCGAGGCGGGCGAGCACCGCCTCGGCCTCGGCCGCCCCCAGCGCGCCCCCCCACACCGCGGCGCAGGCCTCGTCGGCGCCGCCCGCCTCGGCCTGGGGCGCGGTCACCACGCCCTCGAAGTGGGTCTCGACCCGGCGGCGGTGGGCGGCGAGCGCCGCCGAAAAGGCCTCCCAACCGTCGAAGCCGAGGGCGCAACCGATGCGCGCGCGCGCGGTCTCGTCGCCCGGCAGGCGGTGGGTCTGGGCGTCGGCGAGCTGCTGCAGGCGGTTCTCGACCCGGCGCAGGAAGCGGTAGGCGGCGGCGAGCTCCGTCGCCGCTGCCTCGGGCAGGAGCCCCTCGCGCCCCAGGACCTCCAGCACGCGCAGCAGCCGCCGCTCGCGCAGGGCCGGCATGCGCCCGCCGCGCACGAGCTGGAAGGCCTGGCCGATGAACTCGATCTCGCGGATCCCGCCGGGGCCGAGCTTGATGTCGTCCTCCATGCCCCGCCGGCGCACCTCGCGCACGATCATGGCCTTCATCTCGCGCAGCGCCTCGAAGGCCCCGTAGTCGAGGTAGCGGCGGTAGACGAAGGGACGGAGGCTCTCGAGCAGGGTCTCGCCGGCGGCGCGCGCCCCCGCCACCGGCCGCGCCTTGATGAGGGCGTAGCGCTCCCACTCGCGGCCGTGGATCTGATAGTAGGCCTCCATCTGGGCGAAGCTCATCACCAGGGGGCCGCTCTTGCCGTAGGGCCGCAGGCGGGTGTCGACGCGGAAGACGAAGCCGTCGGCGGTGCGCTCGTCGAGGACGCGGATCAGCCGCCGGGCGAGGCGCGTGAAGTACTCCTCGTGGTCGAGGCCGCGGCTGGTGGTGCCCCGCGCCGGGTAGGCGAAGACGAGATCGACGTCGGACGAAAAGTTGAGTTCCCAGGCCCCGAGCTTGCCGAGGCCCAGCACCACGAGCCGCGCCTGTCCGTCCTCGGCCGCCGCGGGCCTGCCCCAGGTCTCCTCGGACCAGGCCTCGAGCCGCGCCAGGGCCTCGTCGATGCAGGCCTCGGCGAGCCAGCTCGTCTCCTCGAGGACGGACTCGATGGCGGCGAGACCGAGGATGTCGCGCCAGGCGATGCGCACCATCTCGCGCCGGCGCACCCGCCGCAGGGCCGCCATCAGCGCCGCCTCGTCGGCCGCATCGGCGAGCGCCGCCGCCACCCGCCGCCGCATCTCCGCGGCATCGGCGGGACGGTCGAGGTCGCCGCTCGCAAGGAGCGCCTGGAGCATCGCCGGCTCGCGCGCGAGGCTCTCGGCGACGAAGTCGCTCGCGGCGAGCACCTGCGCCGCCTGCGCCTCGCGCCCGGCGAGGGCGGGCACCGCCGTGGCGAGGGCCCCGACCCGCTCCTCGACCCTCTGCGCCAGCGCCGCAGGCAGCCCGGCCGGCACCCCTTCCATCGTCCGCGCCCTCCTCCGCAGCCGATCCCCGGAGGCAGAGGATGCCACAAGGGCCGCGCCCGAGGCGCGCCCAAAAAAAGGGCCCCGCCCGGAGGCGGGGCCCCTGCGCCGGTGCGCGCCCGGCCGGATCAGAAGTCCATGTCGGGCGCGGACGAGGCCGCCGGCTTCTCGTCCTTGGGCAGCTCCGCCACCATGGCCTCCGTGGTGATCATGAGGCCGGCCACCGAGGCGGCGTTCTGCAGCGCCGTGCGCGTGACCTTGGTGGGATCGAGGATGCCCATGGCGACCATGTCGCCGTACTCGCCGGTCTGGGCGTTGAAGCCGAAGTTGCCCTCGCCCTCCTTGACCTTGGCCACCACCACCGACGGCTCCTCGCCGGCGTTGGCGACGATCTGGCGCAGCGGCTCCTCCATCGCCCGGCGGGCGATGTTGATGCCGACGTCCTGATCGTGATTGGCGCCCTTGAGGTCCTTGAGCGCGGCGAGCGCGCGGATGAGCGCGACGCCGCCGCCGGGCACCACGCCCTCCTCCACCGCCGCGCGGGTGGCGTGCAGGGCGTCCTCGACGCGGGCCTTCTTCTCCTTCATCTCCACCTCGGTGGCGGCACCCACCTTGATCACCGCGACACCGCCGGCGAGCTTGGCCACCCGCTCCTGCAGCTTCTCGCGGTCGTAGTCCGAGGTGGTCTCCTCGATCTGCTGGCGGATCTGCTTGACCCGCGCCTCGATGTCCTCCTTCTTGCCGGCGCCGTCGACGATGGTGGTGTCCTCCTTGGTCACGATCACCTTCTTGGCGCGGCCGAGGTCGTCGAGGCTCGCCTTCTCCAGCGTCAGGCCCACCTCCTCGGAGATGACGGTGCCGCCGGTGAGGATGGCGATGTCCTGCAGCATGGCCTTGCGGCGGTCGCCGAAGCCCGGGGCCTTGACCGCGGCGCACTTGATGATGCCGCGGATGTTGTTGACCACGAGGGTGGCCAGGGCCTCGCCCTCCACGTCCTCGGCGATCACCAGCAGCGGCTTGCCGGACTTGGCCACCGCCTCGAGCACCGGCAGCAGCTCGCGGATGCTCGAGATCTTCTTGTCATGGAGGAGGATGTAGGGGTCCTCCAGCTCCGCGGCCATGCTCTGCTGGTTGTTGATGAAGTAGGGCGAGAGGTAGCCGCGGTCGAACTGCATGCCCTCCACCACCTCGAGCTCGTTCTCGAGGCCGGAGCCCTCCTCGACCGTGATCACGCCCTCCTTGCCCACCTTCTTCATGGCCTCGGCGATGATCTCGCCGATGCTCTCGTCGCCGTTGGCCGAGATGGTGCCCACCTGGGCGATGGCCTTCTCGTCCTCGCACGGCACGGAGAGCTTCTTGAGCTCCTCGACCGCGGCCGCCACCGCCTTGTCGATGCCGCGCTTGAGGTCCATCGGGTTCATGCCCGCGGCGACGGCCTTGAGGCCCTCCTTGAGCATGGCCTGGGCCAGCACGGTGGCGGTGGTGGTGCCGTCACCGGCCACGTCGGAGGTCTGGGAGGCGACCTCCTTGACCATCTGGGCGCCCATGTTCTCGAACTTGTCCTTGAGCTCGATCTCCTTGGCGACGCTGACGCCGTCCTTGGTCACCGTGGGGGCGCCGAAGCTCTTCTCGAGCACCACGTTGCGGCCCTTGGGGCCGAGGGTGACCTTCACCGCGTTGGCCAGGATGTTGACGCCGTTCAGCATGCGCTGCCGGGCGTCCTCGGCGAAACGGATGTCCTTCGCTGCCATCTCTTCTCTCCTCCGGAAGCCAGCTCTCTCGGGGTCAGCCCTCGATGACGGCCATGATGTCGTCCTCGCGCATCACGAGGACCTCCTCGCCGTCGACCTTGACCTCGGTGCCGGCGTACTTGCCGAAGAGCACCTTGTCGCCGACCTTGACGTCCAGGGGGCGGATCTCCCCGTTCTCGAGGAGCTTGCCGTTGCCGACGGCGATCACCTCGCCGCGGATCGGCTTCTCCTGGGCGGTGTCCGGGATCACGATCCCGCCCGGGCTGGTGCGCTCCTCCTCCGTCCGGCGGACGATGACGCGGTCGTGCAGTGGACGCAGCTTCATCGGTGTCCTCCACGTTGGTTGTCCATGACGACTTCCCAACCCGCCGCCCGCAGGCGGCGGAACCCTTGCCGTGCAGCATGGGGGGACGAGTTGTTAGCACTCGCCCCAGGTGAGTGCTAATGATAGCGGCGCCGCCGCCCCAGTCAAGAGCCGTCCGGGTCGTCCTCGCGGCGGAACTCGCCCTCGATGACCACCGGCCCCTGCGGCGGGAGCGTGCGCGAGGCGAGGAAGCGGCGCAGCAGCTCCCGCCGCAGCGGCGGCACCAGGCACAGGAAGCCCAGGGTGTCGGTGATGAAGCCCGGGGTCAGCAGCAGCGCCCCCGCCACCACCAGCACCGCCCCCTCCAGGAGCTCCAGCGCCGGCAGCTCGCCGCGCTCCAGCGCCCGGTGGGCGCGGGCGAGGGTGGCGAGCCCCTGGGCCCGCAGCAGGGCGACCCCGAGCACCGCGGTGCCGACCACACCGAGCACGGTCCAGCCGGCGCCGATCCACCCCCCGACTCGGATCAGGACGTAGATCTCGGCGAGCGGCAGCAGCGTGAAGAGGAGGAACAGGGCGAAGGCGGGAGACATCCGGTCGCTCCGCGGGCACGGCCCCGCCGGATCCGCGCAGGCTATAATCCTGCCGGAATCCCAGGGGCCTTTCCAGCCAAGGAGCCGGATCATGGCAGATCGTCCGCCCACCGACAACCGCGAGGACGCGATCCTGGTGCTGCTCTGCACCTGCCCGGAGGAGGCGCAGGCGCGCGAGATCGCCCAGCGTCTCGTGGAGGAGCGGCTCGCCGCCTGCGTCAACCTCGTCCCCGGGGTGGGCTCCATCTACCGCTGGGAGGGCCGGGTGGAATCCACCGGCGAGGTGCTGCTCCTGATCAAGACCACGGCGCGGCGCCACGACGCGCTGGCACAACGCCTGGCCGAGCTCCACCCCTACGAGGTGCCCGAGATCCTCGCCCTGCCGGTGGTCGAGGCCGCGGCGGCCTACGCCGCCTGGGTGCGGGCCTCGTGCGCGGGCTGACCGCGCTGGCGGCGACGGCGTGGGCCGCCGCCGCGGCCGCGGCCCCGCTTTTCGGCATCGGCGGCGACGAGGCGCCGCAGCCCTTCCTCCCCGCCGACGAGGCCTTCGTCCTCAGCGTCGACGCCCCGGCCCCGGACCGCCTCGTGGTGCGGTGGGAGATCGCCGAGGGCTACTACCTCTACCGCAGCCGGCTGGCCTTCGCGGCGGCCGAGCCCGACGCCGTCCTCGGCCCGCCCCGGCTGCCGCCGGGCCGGGCCACGGAGGATGCGTTCCTCGGCCGCCAGGAGGTCTACCACCGGCGCGTCGCGGTGGAGGTGCCGGTGCGATGGCAGGGAAAGCCGCGCCGGATGCTGACCCTGGAGGTGCGCTACCAGGGCTGCGCCGAGGCCGGGCTCTGCTACCCGCCCCTCGCGAGGACCGTCCCCGTGATCCTGCCCGCGCCGTGAAGCGGCGCCGATCCTGCGGCAAAGTCGGCGAAACTTGCGGCGAGCTGCGGCGAACCGGCCGCAGAGCATGGACAGCCGCGCGGCCCTGCGGCACAATGCGCGCTCCACGTCACCGGGGGAGCACGGCGTGGCCGAGATCCTCGTCCTCAACGGCCCCAACCTGAACCTGCTGGGCCGACGCGAGCCGCAGATCTACGGCACGGTGACCCTCGACGAGATCCGTGCGCGGCTCGCCGCCCGCGCCGCGGCGGCCGGCCACACCCTGGCCTTCCACCAGGAGAACGCCGAGCACGCCCTCGTCGAGCACGTCCACCGCGCCGCCGAGCGCGGCACCGCCTGCGCCATCATCAACCCCGGCGCCTACACCCACACCAGCATCGCCCTGCGCGACGCCTTCCTGGGCACGGGCCTGCCCTTCATCGAGGTCCACCTTTCCAATCCGCACGCGCGCGAGCCGTTCCGCCACCGCTCCTACCTCGCCGACATCGCCCTCGGGGTGATCGCCGGCCTCGGGGCGGACGGCTACGAGCTGGCCCTGGAGGCGCTGATCCGCCGCCTCGCCGCCGGCACCGTGCACGCCCAACAGTGAGGTCGAGATGGACATCCGCAAGATCAAGAAGCTGATCGAGCTGGTGGAGCAGTCCGGGGTCGCGGAGATCGAGATCCGCGAGGGCGAGGAGTCGGTGCGCATCAGCCGCCACCCGCAGCCGAGCACGGCCGCCCCGCCTCCGGCCTGGTATCCGGTGCCCGCGGCGGCACCCGCGGCGGCGGCCGCCCCCGCCGCGGCCGCCGCGGAGGCGGAGGGTGCCGCCGAGCCCGCCGAGGAGGGGCACGTCATCACCGCACCCATGGTGGGCACCTTCTACCGCGCCCCCTCGCCGGGCGCCCCGCCCTTCGTGGAGGTGGGGCAGCAGGTCAAGGAGGGCGACACCCTCTGCATCATCGAGGCGATGAAGATGCTCAACCAGATCGAGGCCGACCGCGCCGGCGTGGTCAAGCGCATCCTGGTGGAGAACGGCCAGCCCGTCGAATACGGGCAGCCGCTGTTCATCCTTGCCTGAGCCGCACGCCATGCTGGACAAGGTGGTCATCGCCAATCGCGGGGAGATCGCCCTGCGCGTGCTGCGGGCCTGCCGCGAGCTCGGCATCCGCACGGTGGCCGTCCACTCCACCGCCGACCGCGACCTCATGCACGTGCGCCTGGCCGACGAGTCGGTCTGCATCGGCCCGCCGGCGGCGGCGGAGAGCTATCTCAACATCCCCGCCATCATCAGCGCGGCCGAGGTCACCGACGCGGTGGCCATCCACCCGGGCTACGGCTTTCTGTCGGAGAACGCCGACTTCGCCGAGCGCGTCGAGCGCTCCGGCTTCGTCTTCATCGGCCCGCGCCCCGAGACCATCCGCCTCATGGGCGACAAGATCGCCGCCATCGAGACCATGCGCCGCGCCGGCGTCCCCTGCGTGCCGGGCTCGGACGGCCCGCTGCCCGAGGACCCGGCGGAGGCCGCCCGCATCGCCCGCGACATCGGCTATCCCGTGATCATCAAGGCCGCCGGCGGGGGCGGCGGGCGCGGCATGCGGGTGGTGCACACCGAGGCCAACCTCCACCACGCCATCGCCCTCACCCGCGCCGAGGCCCAGGCCGCCTTCGGCAACCCCGTCCTCTATATGGAGAAGTACCTGGAGCGGCCGCGCCACATCGAGGTCCAGGTGCTCGCCGACGGCCGGGGCCGGGCGGTCCACCTGGGCGAGCGCGACTGCTCGCTGCAGCGCCGCCACCAGAAGGTCCTCGAGGAGGCCCCGGCGCCCGGGCTCGACGAGGCGCAGCGGCGCATGATCGGCGAGCGCTGCGTCGCCGCCTGCCTCGAGATCGGCTACCGCGGCGCCGGCACCTTCGAGTTCCTCTACCAGGACGGGGAGTTCTACTTCATCGAGATGAACACCCGCATCCAGGTGGAGCACCCGGTCACCGAGATGGTCACCGGCATCGACATCGTCAAGGAGCAGATCCGCATCGCCGCCGGCGAGCCGCTGCGGATCCGCCAGGAGGACGTGCTCGTGCGCGGCCACGCCGTCGAGTGCCGCATCAACGCCGAGGACCCGCAGACCTTCCTCCCCAGCCCCGGTCGCGTCGAGCTCTACCATCCCCCGGGCGGGCCCGGCATCCGGGTCGACTCCCACCTCTACTCCGGCTACACCGTGCCGCCCCACTACGACTCCCTGGTCGCCAAGATCATCGCCCACGGCGAGGACCGCGCCTCGGCGCTCGCGCGCATGCGCACGGCGCTGGAGGAGCTGGTGGTGGGCGGGATCCGCACCAACGTCGAGCTGCACCGCGAGCTGCTGCGCGACGCCGCGGTGCAGGCCGGCGGCACCGACATCCACTACCTGGAGCAGCGGCTCGCCGAGCGGGGCTGAGCCATGGGGTGGTGGGACCTCGTGGTGACGGCGCCGGCCGGGCGTGCCGGCGCCCTCGCCGCGCGCCTCGAGGCCCTCGGCGCCGCCGCGGTGAGCCTCGCCGACGCCGCCGACGACCCGGTCTACGAGCCGCCGCCGGGGGCGGCGCCGCTGTGGCGCGCCACCGCCGTGCACGCCCTCGCCGCGAGCCGCGAGGAGGCGGTGCGGCTCGCCGACGCCCTCGCCCCGGAGCTCACCGCGGAGGAGGCGGCGGGCCTGCGCATCGAGGCCCTGCCCGAGCGCGACTGGGTCCGCGCCTGGATGGAGGACTTCCGTCCCATGCGCTTCGGCCGCCGCCTCTGGGTCTGCCCCAGCACCGAGCCCCCGCCCCCGCCGCCGGCGGTGGCCGTGGTGCTCGACCCCGGGCTCGCCTTCGGCACCGGCACCCATCCCAGCACCGCCCTGTGCCTGGAGTGGCTCGATGCCGCCGAGCTCGCCGGGCGCCGCGTCGTGGACTACGGCTGCGGCTCGGGGATCCTCGCGGTGGCGGCGGCGCGGCTGGGCGCGGCCGAGGTCCTCGCCGTGGACATCGACCCCCAGGCCCTCGCCGCCACCCGTGCCAACGCCGAGCGCAACGGGGTCGCCGGGCGCATCCGCACCCTGCCCGCCGACGCCCCCCTGCCGGCGGGCGCGGCCGACGTGGTCCTCGCCAACATCCTCGCCAACACCCTCGTCGCCCTGGCGCCGCGGCTTACCGCCCTGCTCGCCCCCGACGGCGTCCTCGTCCTCGCCGGCGTCCTCGAGGGCCAGGCCGGCGAGGTGGCCGCCGCCTACCCGGCGCTGCGGTTCCGGCGGGCGGTGCGCGAGGGGTGGGCGCGGCTCGACGGGATGCGCTGAGCCCGCCGCGGCGGCGCCCTTGCCGGCGGGGCGGCGGCGCCCGCATGATGGCGCGGGGGCGCGGAGGAGGGCCGTGCGCACACGCTGTCCGCAGTGCGGGGCGCAGCACGAGGCGACCGAGGCGCAGCTCGCCCGCGCCGGCGGGCGGGTGCGCTGCGGCCGCTGCGGCGCCGTCTTCGCGGCCGGGCCGGTGCAGCAGGAGCTCTTCCCGCAGCCTGCGGCCGAGGACCTCGCGCCGGCGCTCCTCGCCGCCGAGGCGGCGCCGCGGCGCTGGCCGTGGGCGCTGCTCGCCCTCGCCCTCGCCGCCGCCCTGATCCTGCAGGCCGCCTGGGCGGCGGCGCGCCACCCGGTGCGGCTTGCGCCCCTTCGCCCCCTCGCCGAGCGGCTCTGCCCGCGTCTCGGCTGCGCCCTCCGCCCCGTGCGCGCGCCGGGGCGGATCGCCGTGCTCGCCCACGACGTGCGCCGCCACCCGGACGACCCCCGGGCCCTGCGGGCCCAGGTGGTGCTGGAGAACCGCGCCCCCCACCCGCAGCCCTGGCCGCTGCTGGAGCTCGTCTTCACCGACACCGGCGGGCGCGTGGTGGCGGCGCGCCGCTTCCGCCCCGAGGAGTACCTGCCGCCGCCGCGCAGCCCCACCGAGCCCTTCGCCGCGGGCGCGACCCTGCGCGCCGAGCTCGACCTCATGGACCCGGGCCCCGCCGCCGCCGGCTACGCCTTCACCCCGCGCTGAGCCGCCGGCGGCTTTGGCCCGGACGGCGCGAGCGGGTAAACTCTGCCGCCTTCCCCTTGCGCCGGTGCCGCCCAGGATGCAGATCGGTCCCTACAGGCTCGCCGCCCCGGTGGTGCTCGCCCCCATGGCGGGGATCACGGACCGGCCGTTCCGCATCCTCTGCCGCCGCTACGGCGCGGCGCTGGCGGTCTCGGAGATGGTCTCCTCCAACTCCCTCCTCTGGGGCAGCCTCAAGACCCTGCGCCGCACCGACCACGCCGGCGAGCCGGAGCCGCACGCGGTCCAGATCGTGGGCGCCGACCCGGCGCTCATGGCCGAGGCGGCCCGCCTCAACGTCGCCCGCGGGGCCCAGATCATCGACATCAACATGGGCTGCCCGGCGAAGCGGATCTGCAACGCCGAGGCGGGCTCGGCCCTGCTGCGCGACGAGCCCCTGGTGGCCCGCATCCTCGCCGCGGTGGTGGCGGCGGTGGCGGTGCCGGTGACGGTCAAGATCCGCACCGGCTGGGACCGCGCCCACCGCAACGCGGTGCGCATCGCCCGCATCGCCGAGGACTGCGGCATCGCCGCCGTCACCGTGCACGGGCGCACCCGCGCCGACGGCTACCGGGGCGAGGCCGAGTACGAGACCATCGCCGAGGTCAAGGCGGCGGTGTCCATCCCCGTGATCGCCAACGGCGACATCACGGACCCGGAGAAGGCGCGCGCGGTGCTGGCGCAGACCGGGGCCGATGCGGTCATGATCGGCCGCGCCGCCCAGGGGAGGCCGTGGATCTTCCGCGAGGTGGCGGCCTGCCTGACGCGGGGCGAGCGGGTGCCGCCGCCGACCCCGGACGAGGTGCGCGCGGTGGTGCTCGAGCACCTCGACGCCATGCACGCCTTCTACGGACCGGACACCGGCGTGCGCGTCGCGCGCAAGCACATCTGCTGGTACACCAAGGGGCTGCCGGGAGGGGCCGCCTTCCGGCAGCGGGTCAACCGCGAGGCCGACCCCGCCCGCCAGCGGGCGATGACGGCGGCCTTCCTGGAGGAGGCGCTGGCGAAGATGGAGAAGGCGGCATGAACGCGGGGGGCGCGGAGCCGGCGGCCTACCCCAGCGGCGAGGAGGAGGAGCACGTCCTGCGCCGCTGCGTGGCCCTCGCCCTGCAGCGCTATTTCGAGCGGCTCGGCGACACCGACCCCGCCGACCTCTACGACCTGGTCATCGGCGAGGTGGAGGCGCCGCTGCTGGAGGTGGTGATGGCCCGCTACGGCCACAACCAGACCCGCGCCGCGGCGGTGCTGGGCATGAGCCGCAGCACCCTGCGCAAGAAGCTGCGCCGCCACGGCCTCGCCGCGGGCGGCGACGGGGAGGAGGCCGGATGAGGATCCGCAGGGCGTTGGTGAGCGTCTCCGACAAGACGGGCCTGACCGAGCTCGCGGCGGCCCTCGCCCGCCACGGGATCGAGGTCCTCTCCACCGGCGGCACCGCGCGGCTGCTGCGCGAGGCCGGCCTCGCGGTGAGGGAGGTCTCGGAGCACACCGGCTTTCCCGAGATCATGGACGGGCGGGTCAAGACCCTGCACCCGCGCATCCACGGCGGCATCCTCGGCCGCCGCGGCGTCGACGACGCGGTCATGGCCGCGCACGGCATCGAGCCCATCGACCTCGTGGTGGTGAACCTCTATCCCTTCGAGGCCACCGTCGGCCGCGCCGGCTGCACCCTCGCCGAGGCCGTCGAGCAGATCGACGTCGGCGGCCCGGCCATGATCCGCGCCGCGGCCAAGAACCACGCCCACGTCGCGGTGGTGGTGGACCCCGCCGACTACGCGGCGGTGATCGAGGAGCTCGACGCCCGCGACGGGGCGCTGAGCGCGGCGACCCGGGCGCGCCTCGCGGCCAAGGCCTTCGCCCACACGGCCCGCTACGACGGCGCCATCGCCGGCTATCTGAGCGCGCTCGCCGAGGACGGCGGCCGCGAGCCCTTCCCGGGGACGCTCACGCTGCAGTTCCGGCGCCGCCAGGTGATGCGCTACGGCGAGAACCCGCACCAGGGCGCGGCCTTCTACGTGGCGCAGGACCCGCCCGCCGGGACCGTGGCCGCGGCGCGCCAGCTCCAGGGCAAGGCCCTCTCGTTCAACAACATCGCCGATGCCGACGCGGCGCTGGAGTGCGTCAAGCAGTTCGGCGAGGCGCCCGCCTGCGTCATCGTCAAGCACGCCAACCCCTGCGGGGTGGCGGTGGCGGGGGATCTGCGCACCGCCTACGAGCGCGCCTACCGGACCGACCCCGAATCGGCCTTCGGCGGCATCATCGCCTTCAACCGGCCGCTGGACGAGGCCACGGCGCGGGCGATCCTGGAGCGGCAGTTCGTGGAGGTGGTCCTCGCCCCCGAGGTGGCGCCGGCCGCGGCCGAGGTCTTCGCCGCCAAGCCCAACGTGCGCCTGCTCGCCTGCGGCGCCTGGCCCGCCGAGCCCCCGCCCCGGCTCGACCTGCGCAGCGTGGCCGGGGGCCTGCTGGTGCAGGATGCCGACCTCGCCCTGCACGGCGAGCTGCGGGTGGTGACCCGCCGCCGGCCCACGGAGGCGGAGATGCGCGACCTGCTCTTCGCCTGGCGGGTGGTCAAGTTCGTCAAGTCCAACGCCATCGTCTACGCCCGCGACGGGGCCACCGTGGGTGTGGGCGCGGGGCAGATGAGCCGCGTCAACTCCGCCCGCATCGCCGCCATCAAGGCCGAGCAGGCGGGGCTCGAGGTGGCTGGCGCGGTGATGGCCTCGGACGCCTTCTTCCCCTTCCGCGACGGCATCGACGCCGCCGCCGCGGCCGGCATCCGCGCCGTCATCCAGCCGGGCGGCTCGGTGCGCGACGAGGAGGTCGTCGCCGCCGCCGACGAGCACGGCCTGGCCATGGTCTTCACCGGCATGCGCCACTTCCGCCACTGAGGAGGCAGGACGATGGCAGAGGGCAGGCGGATCCTGGTGGTGGGCGGCGGCGGGCGCGAGCACGCCCTCGCCTGGAAGGCGGCGCAGTCGCCGGAGGTGGCGCGGGTCTACGTCGCCCCCGGCAACGCCGGCACCGCGCGCGAGCCCAAGGTGGAAAACGTGCCCATCGGCGCCGAGGACCTCCACGGGCTGCTCCACTTCGCCACCGAGGCGGGCATCGACCTCACCCTGGTGGGACCGGAGGCACCGCTGGTGGCCGGCATCGTGGACCGCTTCCGCCAGGCCGGCCTCTCCATCTTCGGCCCCACCCAGGCCGCCGCCCGCCTCGAGGGCTCCAAGGCCTTCACCAAGGACTTCCTCACCCGCCACGGCATCCCCACCGCCGACTACGCCGTCTTCGAGGCCCTCGAGCCGGCGCTCGCGCACCTGCGCGCGCGCGGCGCCCCCATCGTGGTCAAGGCCGACGGCCTCGCCGCCGGCAAGGGGGTGACCGTCGCCCGCACCCTGGAGGAGGCCGAGGCCGCGGTGCGGGCCTGCTTCGAGGGCGCCTACGGCGCCGCCGGCCGGCGCGTCGTCATCGAGGAGTGCCTCGAGGGCGAGGAGGCGAGCTTCATCTGCCTCGTCGACGGCAGCCACGTGCTGCCCCTGGCGAGCTCCCAGGACCACAAGCCGGTGGGCGACGGCGACACCGGCCCCAACACCGGCGGCATGGGCGCCTACTCGCCGGCCCCGGTGGTGACCGAGGCGGTGCACGCGCGCATCCTGCGCGAGGTCATCGAGCCCACGGTGCGGGGCATGGCCGCCGAGGGCGAGCCCTACACCGGCTTCCTCTACGCCGGCCTCATGATCGCCCCCGACGGCACCCCCAAGGTGCTGGAGTACAACGTGCGCTTCGGCGACCCGGAGACGCAGCCGATCCTCATGCGCCTGCGCAGCGATCTCGTGGCCCTGTGCGAGGCCGCGCTGGCGGGCAGGCTCGGCAGGATCGAGGCCGAGTGGGACCCGCGCGCCGCCCTGGGGGTGGTCATGGCCGCCGGCGGCTACCCCGGGCCCTACCGCAAGGGCGACCCCATCGAGGGGCTGCCCGAGACGGAGCCCGAGGACGTCAAGGTCTTCCACGCCGGCACCGCCGAGCGTGGCGGGCGCGTGGTCACCAGCGGCGGGCGGGTGCTGTGCGTGACCGCGCTCGGCGAGACCGTGGCCGCGGCGCAGGCGCGGGCCTACCAGTGGGTGGAGCGCATCCGCTGGCCCGGCTGCCACTACCGGCGCGACATCGGCTTCCGGGCGCTGGCCCGGGAGGGTGCGGCGTGAGTGCGACGGCGCCGAAGGCACCGGCGCAGACGGTGGCTTACGCCATCGAGGACCGCCTCTACCTCAACATCACGGACCGCTGCACCCTGCGCTGCGCCTTCTGCCCCAAGCACCGCGGCTCGCGCGCGGTGCGCGGCCACGACCTCAGCCTCGACCACCGCCCGGACACCGACGAGATCCTCGCCGCCGTGGGCGATCCGCGGCCGTGGCGGGAGATCGTCTTCTGCGGCTACGGCGAGCCGACGCTGCGGCTCGGCACCCTGCTGGAGGTGGCGCACGCGCTCAAGGCCCGCGGCGCCGCCCGCGTGCGCGTCAACACCGACGGGCTCGCCTGCCTCGTCCACAAGCGCGACGTGCTGCCCGAGCTCGGGGCCTGCGTCGACGCCGTCTCGGTGTCCATGAACGCCCAGAACCCCGCCGTCTACGCGCACCACTGCCGGCCTGCGCTCGCCGGGAGCTGGTTCGCCATGCTCGAGTTCCTGGAGCGGGCGCCGCGCCACATCGGCGAGGTGACCGCCACCGCCATCGACGGCCTCGAAGGGGTCGACGTCGCCGCCTGCGAGCGGCTCGCGCGCGCCGTGGGCGTGCGCTTCCGCCGCCGGGTGCTCGACGTCGTGGGGTGAAGGGATCCGCCAGGGGGGTAACCGACCATGGAGCTCGTCTGTCCCGCCGGCAACCTGCCGTCGCTCAAGGCCGCGGTGGACCACGGCGCCGACGCCGTCTACATGGGCTTTCGCGACGACACCAACGCGCGCCACTTCCCGGGGCTGAACTTCACCGAGGGCAGCGCCGCGGAGGGCATCCGCTACGCGAAGGAGCGCGGCCGGCGCGTCTTCGTCGCCATCAACACCTATCCGCAGCCGCACAACTGGCCGCGCTGGCAGCGCGCGGTGGACCACGCCGCCGACCTCGGCGTCGACGCCCTCATCCTCGCCGACATCGCGGTGCTCGAGTACGCGGCGCGCCGCCACCCGGAGCTCGCCCTGCACCTGTCGGTACAGGGCTCGGCCACCACCTACGAGGCGCTGCGCCTCTACCACGAGCACTTCGGCGTGCGCCGCGCCGTGCTGCCGCGGGTGCTGTCGCTGCCCCAGGTGGAGCACCTCATCCGTAACGCCCCGGTGGAGCTGGAGGTCTTCGGCTTCGGCGGCCTGTGCGTCATGGTGGAGGGCCGCTGCACCCTCTCCTCCTACGTCACCGGCGCCTCGCCCAACGCCTGCGGGGTCTGCTCGCCGGCCCACGCCGTGCGCTGGGAGGAGACGCCGCAGGGGCTGGAGACCCGCCTCGGGGGACTGCTCATCGACCGCTTCGGCGAGGGCGAGCGCGCGGGCTACCCCACGGTGTGCAAGGGCCGCTACCGGGTCGGCGACGACCTCTACTACGCCATCGAGGAGCCCACCAGCCTCAACACCCTGGAGCTGCTGCCCGAGCTCGCCCGCGCCGGGGTGGCGGCGATCAAGATCGAGGGCCGCCAGCGCAGCCCGGCCTACGTGGCTCAGGTCACCCGGGTCTGGCGCGAGGCCATCGACGCCGTCCGGCGCGAGGGGGAACGCTTCCGTCCGCGCGCCGACTGGCAGGCGGCGCTGGCCAAGGTCTCCGAGGGCAACCAGACCACCCTCGGCGCCTATCACCGGCCCTGGCAGTGAGGATCCGACCGTGACCCGACCCCGTCTCAGCCTCGGTCCCGTCCTCTACTACTGGCCGCGCGAGCGGCTGCTCGCCTTCTACGACGAGGTCTGCCGCTGGCCGGTGGACACCGTCTACCTGGGCGAGACCGTCTGCTCCAAGCGCCGCGCCCTGCGCACCCGGGAGTGGTTCGAGCTCGCCGAGCGGCTGGCGCAGGCGGGCAAGGAGGTGGTGCTCTCCACCCTCGCCCTGATCGAGGCCGAGAGCGAGCTCAAGACCCTGCGCCGCATCTGCGACAACGGCCGCTTCCTGGTGGAGGCCAACGACATGAGCGCGGTGCGGCTGCTCGCCGAGCGCGGCCTGCCGTTCGCCACCGGGCCCACGGTCAACGTCTACAACCAGCGCACCCTGGCCTTCCTCGCCCGCCTCGGGCTGCGCCGCTGGGTGCTGCCGCCGGAGCTCTCGCGCCAGACCCTGGCGGCGATCCAGGCCGAGCGGCCGGAGGGGGTCGAGACCGAGGTCCTGGCCTGGGGGCGCATCCCGCTCGCCCACTCGGCGCGCTGCTTCACCGCACGCGCCGAGAACCGCCAGAAGGACGACTGCGGCGAGTGCTGCATCGGCGACCCGGACGGGCGCACCGTGCGCACCGGCGAGGACACCCCCTTCCTCGCCCTCAACGGCATCCAGACCCAGTCGGCGCTGACCTGCAACCTCCTCGGCGAGGTGGACGACATGGCCGCGCTCGGCGTCGATCTGGTGCGCATCAGCCCCCAGTCGGAGGGCACCGGCGAGGTGGTCGCGGCCTTCCGCCGGGTCCTGGACGGCGCCGCCGACGGGCGCGCCGAGGCCGAGCGCGTCGCCGCCCTCGCCCCGGTCGGGCCCTGCGACGGCTACTGGCGCGGCGCCCCCGGCATGACCTGGCGGCAGGCGGTCTGAGGCGCCGCCTCAGCGCCGGCCGTCGTCGAGGGCCACCGCGCCGCCCCCGGCGAAGAGCCGCTCGTAGACGTCCACCGCGCGCTGCAGCGCCGCCTCCAGGGGCCGCGGGAGCGCGGGCAGGACCGACTCCATGCTGTCCAGGAGATTCTTCAGCTCGAGCCCGAGGGCGGTGTCGCCCTCCATGCGCAGGCGGCGCTGGAAGAAAAGGCTGTCGTGATCCTCGCGCCGGGTCGCGAGCAGCAGGAAGTCGTGGAGGTCGCCCGAGATCGTCACGTCCGGCGCCGCCGGCCGCGCGGCGGCGACGAAGCGGCCGCCCTCGAGCCGCAGCCGGTACGTCACCGCGGCGTCGCGGATGCGCAGCGCCACCGTGCGCCCCTCCAGGAAGGCGAACTCCCCCCGCGCCAGGGCCGGCGCCAGGGCCCGGTTCACCGCCACCGCCAGCGCCGCCGAGTGCACCACCCCGGGGACCAGCCCCAGGGGCCAGGCCAGCAGCCTCGGTAGTCTCGCCGTCGTGCCCAACTGCCTCACCTCCGCCTCGCCGGGCGGCTACGATACCACAGCGATCATCGCCCATGGGCCCCGTCCGGGGCTACCATGGCGGCTGCACGCCATGAGGAGGGGAGGGGAGTGGCCAGCGAAGCCCTGCCGCCGCTGCCGAGCCAGCCGTCGGATCCCGCCGCGCTCGCGCAGGCGATCCTCGAGCGGCTCTTCTTCACCGTCGGCAAGGACACCGTCACCGCCACCGACCGCGACTGGCTCCACGCCGCCGCCTACGCCGTGCGCGACCGCCTGGTGGAGCGCTGGATGGAGACCCAGCGCAGCTACTACCGGCGCGACGTCAAGCGCGTCTACTACCTGTCCATGGAGTTCCTGCTCGGGCGGCTGCTGGTCTCGGGGCTGATCAACCTCGGCATCCTCGACGAGGCGCGCGCCGCCCTGCGGCGGCTCGGCATCGAGCTCGAGCGCATCCGCGACCTCGAGCCCGACGCCGCCCTCGGCAACGGCGGCCTCGGGCGGCTCGCCGCCTGCCTCCTCGACGGCATGGCCACCCTGGGGCTGCCCGGCTACGGCTACGGGATCCGCTACGAGTACGGGATGTTCTACCAGCGCATCGAGAACGGCTGGCAGGTGGAGCACCCCGAGAACTGGCTGCGCTACGGCAACCCCTGGGAGTTCCCGCGCCCGGAGGTCCTCTACCCGGTGCGCTTCGGCGGGCGCGTGCTCCAGTTCACCGACGCCGCGGGCCGGCTCTGCCACCGCTGGGTGGACACCGAGGAGGTCATGGCCATG
The DNA here is from genome assembly GCF_003751635.1 of Inmirania thermothiophila. Lineage (NCBI taxonomy): Bacteria > Pseudomonadati > Pseudomonadota > Gammaproteobacteria > Chromatiales > Ectothiorhodospiraceae > Inmirania > Inmirania thermothiophila. Next base: position 101,622 of record NZ_RJVI01000003.1, on the reverse strand, counting down.
GCCTACGACACCCCGGTGCCGGGCTACGGCGGGCGCACCGTCAACAACCTGCGGCTGTGGTCGGCCAAGGCCTCGCGCGACTTCGACCTGCGCTACTTCAACGAGGGCGACTACATCGAGGCGGTGGCGGAGAAGAACCGCTCCGAGAACCTCTCCCGCGTCCTCTATCCCAGCGACACCACCGAGATGGGGCGCGAGCTGCGCCTGCGCCAGGAGTACTTCTTCGTCAGCGCCACGTTGCAGGACATCCTCTACCGCTTCCGCAAGACCCACGGGGATCTCGAGCTGCTGCCGGAGAAGGTCGCGATCCAGCTCAACGACACCCACCCGGCGCTCGCGATCCCGGAGCTGATGCGCATCCTCCTCGACGAGCACGCCATGGCCTGGGAGCCGGCCTGGGAGATCACCCGCGCCACCTTCGCCTACACCAACCACACGCTGCTGCCCGAGGCGCTGGAGACCTGGCCGGTGGAGCTGGTGGCGCGCCTGCTGCCGCGCCACCTCCAGATCCTCTACGAGATCAACCGCCGCTTCCTCGAGGAGGTGCGGGCCCGCTTCCCCGGCGACGAGGCGCGCCTGCAGCGGCTGTCGCTGGTGGAGGAGACCCCGCCGCGGCGCTTCCGCATGGCCCACCTCGCCGTGGTGGGCTCGCACCGGGTCAACGGGGTCTCGGCGCTGCACACCGGGCTGCTGCGGCGCGAGGCCCTCGCCGACTTCGAGGCGCTCTGGCCCGGGCGCATCGTCAACTGCACCAACGGCATCACGCCGCGGCGCTGGCTGCTGCAGGCCAACCCGCGCCTGGCCGCCCTCATCACCGAGCGCCTCGGCGAGGGCTGGGTCACCGACCTCGACCGCCTCGCCGAGCTCGCCCCCCTCGCCGAGGACGCCGCCTTCCGCGACGCCTTCCGCCGCATCAAGCAGGCCAACAAGCAGGACCTCGCCGAGCGCATCCACCACCACCTCGGCCTCGACGTGCGGCCCGACACCCTCTTCGACGTCCAGGTCAAGCGCATCCACGAATACAAGCGCCAGCTCCTCAACCTCCTCCACGTCGCCGCCCTCTACAACGACCTGCGCGCCGGCATCGAGCGGCTGCCGCGCACTGTGATCCTCGCCGGCAAGGCCGCCCCCGGCTACCGCATGGCCAAGCTCATCATCAAGCTCGCCCACGACATCGCCGAGGTTATCCACCACGACCCGGAGACGGCGGGGCGGCTGAGCCTCGTCTTCATCCCCAACTACGACGTCTCCACCGCCGCCGACATCATCCCCGCGGCCGAGCTCTCGCAGCAGATCTCCACCGCCGGCACCGAGGCCTCCGGCACCGGCAACATGAAGCTCGCGCTCAACGGCGCCGTCACCCTCGGCACCCTGGACGGGGCCAACATCGAGATCCGCGAGGCGGTGGGCGGGGACGCCTTCTTCGCCTTCGGCCTCGACGCCGAGGAGGCGGCGCGGCTGCGCCGGGCCCGGCCCGACCCGCGGACCTGGCTCGAGGCGGATGCGCGCCTTGCGCGCGTCATCGACCAGCTCGCCTCCGGGTTCTTCTCCCCCGACGACCGCGGCCGCTACCGCCCCCTGGTGGATGCGCTGCTCGGCGAGGACCGCTTCCTCGTCCTCGCCGACTTCACCGCCTATGCCGCGGCGCAGGAGGCGGTGGAGGCGGCCTATCGCGACCCCGCGCGGTGGTGGGCGATGGCGGTGCGCAACACCGCCGCCATGGGGCGCTTCTCCATCGACCGCACGGTGCGCGACTACGCCGCGCGGATCTGGGGGGTGGAGCCGGTGACGCCGCGCCGCAGGCCGCGGCCACGCACGTCCCCACCGCCGCGCCTGCCGCGCTAGCGGCGCCGCCCGCCCCCTCAGTCCTCGAAGCGGTAGTGCTTGCGCACCGGGCGCCGCACCTCCCAGGTGCAGGACAGCCCGGCCGGGAAGGTGACGAGGTCGCCGGCGCGGATCCTCACCGGCGCGCCGCCATCGGGGGTGACCACCACCTCGCCCTCCAGCAGGTAGCAGGTCTCGGTGGCGTCGTAGGTCCAAGGGAAGGTGGAGACACCGCAGGTCCACACCGGCCAGGTCTCCACCCCCAGCTCGGCGAGGGTCCGGGCGGACGGATCCCGCGTGAGGTGGATGCCGCCGCCGGCTTCCCGGGTCGGCTCGGTCATGGCCGGCACCTCCCGCCGCCTCAGGCGCGCTTCATGGAATCGAAGAACTCGGCGTTGGTCTTGGTGGCGCGCAGCTTGTCGTAGAGGAACTCCATCGCCGCCAGCTCGTCCATGGGGTGCAGCAGCCGGCGCAGGATCCACATCTTCTGCAGCTCGTCGGGCTTGGTGAGGAGCTCCTCGCGGCGGGTGCCGGAGCGGTTGATGTTGATGGCGGGGAAGATCCGCTTCTCGGCGATGCGCCGGTCGAGGTGGATCTCCATGTTGCCGGTGCCCTTGAACTCCTCGTAGATGACGTCGTCCATGCGCGAGCCGGTGTCGATGAGGGCGGTGGCGATGATGGTGAGCGAGCCCCCCTCCTCGATGTTGCGCGCGGCGCCGAAGAAGCGCTTGGGTTTCTGCAGGGCGTTGGCGTCGACGCCGCCGGTGAGGACCTTGCCCGAGGAGGGGACGACGGTGTTGTAGGCGCGGGCAAGGCGGGTGATGGAGTCGAGCAGGATGACCACGTCGTGCTTATGCTCCACGAGGCGCTTGGCCTTCTCGATCACCATCTCGGCCACCTGAACGTGGCGCGAGGCCGGCTCGTCGAAGGTGCTCGCCACCACCTCGCCGCGCACCGAGCGGGCCATCTCCGTGACCTCCTCCGGGCGCTCGTCGATGAGGAGGATGATGAGGTAGCACTCGGGGTGCTTGACCTCGATGGAGTGGGCGATGTTCTGCAGCATCATCGTCTTGCCCGCCTTGGGCGGGGAGACGATGAGGCCGCGCTGGCCCTTGCCGATGGGGGCGACGAGGTCGATCACCCGCGCGGTGATGTCCTCGGTGCTGCCGTTTCCGATCTCGAGGGTGAGGCGCTCGTTGGGGTGGATGGGGGTGAGGTTCTCGAACAGGACCTTGTTCTTGGCCGCCTCCGGCGGCTCGAAGTTGATCCGCTCCACCTTGAGGAGGGCGAAGTAGCGCTCGCCGTCCTTGGGCGGGCGGATCTTGCCCTCCACCGTGTCACCGGTGCGCAGGTTGAAGCGGCGCACCTGGCTCGGCGAGACGTAGATGTCGTCGGGGCCGGCCAGGTAGGAGGCGTCGGCCGAGCGCAGGAAGCCGAAGCCGTCCTGCAGGATCTCGGCCACGCCGCTGCCGTAGATGCTCTCGCCGCTCTTGGCGTGGGCCTTCAGGATGGCGAAGATCAGGTCCTGCTTGCGGGCGCGCGCGACGCCCTCGATGCCCATCTCGCGGGCGATCTCCACCAGCTCACCAGCGGATTTCTTCTTCAGCTCGGTCAGGTTCATTGCGGCTGCCCTGGGGCACTGCTCGGATGGACATGGCACAGGGACGTCGGCCCCGGACGGGGGCCTGCGACCGCGCTCCAGCCTCGAGGACAGGGGATCGGGGTGTTCGGATACAGGGGTCGGCCGCTGTACCGGCCCTTACGCTATCATCGCGCGGCGCCGGCGTCCACCCCCGGGCGGACGCCGCGCCCCCTCAGAGATTGCTGTCGATGAAGGCGGTGAGCTGCGACTTCGACAGCGCCCCCACCTTGGTGGCCTCGACGTTGCCGTTCTTGAACAGCATCAGCGTCGGGATGCCCCGGATGCCGTAGCGCGGCGGCGTGGCCGGATTGTCGTCGATGTTGAGCTTGGCCACCTTGAGCCGGCCCGCATACTCCCGCGCCACCTCCTCGAGGATCGGCGCGATCATCTTGCACGGGCCGCACCACTCGGCCCAGAAGTCCACGAGGACCGGCAGCTCGCTGCCGAGCACCTCGGTCTCGAAGGTGGCGTCGGTGACCTGAAGGATGTCGTCACTCACGTTGCTCTGCCTCCCAGCGGACGGGGCGGTACGCGCTGCCCCGCGAAAGCGCCATTTGACCCCGAGCCGGCGGCGATTTCAAGGCCGCCCGCAACGGCCCCGCGTCTTTTCGGGTATGCTGTGCCGCCATGACCGAGCAGACCGTACTCACCGACAAGACCTTCTCGGAGCTGGACATCCCCGATCCGGTGCTGGCCGGCATCCGGGAGGCGGGCTTCGAGCGCTGCACCCCGATCCAGGCCGAGACCCTGCCCGTGGCCCTCGCCGGCCAGGACGTGGCGGGCCAGGCCCAGACCGGCACCGGCAAGACCGCGGCCTTCCTCATCGCCACCTTCGCCCATCTGCTGCGCCACGACCCGCCGCCGGGGCGGCGCCGCAACGACCCGCGGGCGGTGATCCTCGCCCCGACGCGCGAGCTCGCCATCCAGATCCATCGCGACGCCGAGGTCCTCGGCCGCCACACGGGCCTGCGCCACGTCCTCGTCTACGGCGGCACCGGCTACGAGTCCCAGCGCCAGGCCCTGGCCGAGGGCGTCGACGTCCTCATCGGAACCCCGGGGCGCGTCATCGACTACTTCAAGCAGCGCATCTTCGGGCTCAAGGCGGTGCAGGTCATGGTCCTCGACGAGGCCGACCGCATGTTCGACCTCGGCTTCATCCGCGACATCCGCTACCTGCTGCGGCGCATGCCGCCGCCCGAGCGCCGCCTCGGCCTGCTCTTCTCCGCCACCCTGTCGCTGCGCGTGACCGAGCTCGCCTACGAGCACATGAACAACCCGCGCTGGATCCGCATCGAGCCGGACAAGGTCACCGCCGACAAGGTCCGCCAGGTGGTCTACTTCCCCTCCAACGAGGAGAAGATGCCGCTGCTCATCGGGCTCATGCGCTGCATGGCGCCGCAGCGCGCGCTGGTCTTCGTCAACACCAAGCGGGAGGCCGACCGCGTCCGCGACTTCCTCCGCGCCAACGACTTCCACGCCGGCGTCCTCTCCGGCGACGTGCCGCAGCGCCGCCGCCAGGAGCTGCTGCTGCGCTTCCAGCGCGGGGAGCTGCCGGTGCTGGTGGCCACCGACGTCGCCGCCCGCGGCCTGCACATCCCGGACGTGACCCACGTCTTCAACTACGACCTGCCCCAGGACCCCGAGGACTACGTCCACCGCATCGGGCGCACCGCGCGCATGGGTGCGGTGGGGGATGCGGTGAGCTTCGCCTGCGAGACCTACGCCTTCTCCCTGCCCGAGATCGAGGCCTACATCGGCCACCGCATCCCGGTGGCGGCGGTGGACAAGGCGCTCCTCGCCGAGGTGCGCACCCCGGAGCGGCGCCCGCGCCGGCGCCCCCCGCGCGGCCACGGCGGGCGCCGCCGCGGCGAGCGCGCGCCGCGGCGGGGGCGGCGGGACTGAGGGGGCGGCGGCGGTGACGGGGCCGGTCCCGGCGCGGCTGTCCCGGACCCTCGCCCGCACCGCCGAGCTCGTCCTCCTCGCGGTCACCGCCTGGCTGCTCGCGCGCCTGACCTGGCTCCTCGTCCTGCCGCCGGCGCCGCCTCCGGTGGCGGCGGCGGATGCCGCTCCGACGACGGCGCGCAGCGGCGACCCCCTCGCCCTCGCCCGCCGCATCGCCGCCGCCCACCTCATGGGCGAGGCCCCGCCCGCGGCGGCCCCCGCCGGGCCGGCGCAGGCGCCGCCGCCCGCCACCGCGCTGCGCCTGACCCTGCGCGGGGTCCTCGCCAGCGGCGACCCCGCCGCCGCCCGCGCCATCATCGCCGACGCCTCGGGCGAGGAGGCCCCCTACGCGCCGGGCGCGCGGCTGCCCGGGGACGCGGTCCTCGAGGCCGTCGGCCCCGACCACGTCCTGCTGCGGCGCGGCGGCCGCCTCGAGCGGCTGGTCCTCGCCGAGCCCGAGGCCGGCGCCGCCGACGCCGCCCCGCCGCCGGCGGCAGCGGCGGCCGCGCCGGCGGGCCGGCGCAGCCTGCGCGAGTATCGCGACGCGCTGCTCACCGACCCGCAGTCGGTGGCGGACGCGGTGCGGGTCGAGCCCGTCAGCCGCGACGGGGCGTTCCTCGGCTTCCGCCTGCGCCCCGGGCGCGACCGCACGCTGCTCGCCCGGCTGGGGCTGCGCTCCAGTGATATCATCACCGAGGTCAACGGCGTGCGCCTCGACAGCCCGGTGCGGGCGCTGGAGGTGCTGGGCACCCTCGAGGGCACGGACACCGTCGAGGTGACGGTGCTGCGGCGCGGCCGGCCGGAGCGGCTGACCGTGCGGCTGGACGCCGAATAGGACACCACCGGCAACCGGAGGGGGGAGCGGGTGCGCGGGATGCGGATGGCGCTGGCGGGGCTCGTCGCCCTGCTCGCAGGGACGGTGTCGGCCGCACCGGTGACCCTCAACCTGCAGGACGCCGACATCGGCGCCCTCGTCCGCACCGTGGCCGAGGCCACCGGGCGCAACTTCATCGTCGATCCCCGCGTCAAGGGCAAGGTGACGGTGATCTCGGCCCGCCCCATGGAGGGCGAGGACCTCTACCGGGTGTTCCTCTCCATCCTCGCCGTGCACGGCTTCGCCGCCGTGGAGCAGGGCGAGGTGGTGAAGATCGTCCCCGACGCCGACGCCCGCGCCGAACCCCTGCCGGTGGACGGCGACGGCGGCGGCGGCGACCGCCTCGTCACCCGCGTCATCGCCCTGCGCCACGTGCCGGCGACCCAGCTCGTGCCGGTGCTGCGCCCGCTGGTGGGACGGCAGAGCCACCTCGCCGCCTACCCCCCGGCCAACGTCCTCATCGTCACCGACCGCGCGGCCAACATCGCCCGCCTCGAGGCCATCATCGAGCGGGTGGACGTGCCCAGCGAGCAGACCGTGGAGGTGGTGCGCCTCGCCCACGCCGACGCCCCGGAGCTTGCCCGCGTCCTCGCCGCCCTCGTCCGCTCCCAGGGCAAGGAGGCGGCCCCGGTGCAGGTGGTGGCCGACGAACGCACCAACAGCCTCCTGCTGTCGGGCCCGCAGGGCGAGCGGCTGCGCCTGCGCGCCCTCGTCGCCCACCTGGACACGCCCCCCGAGGAGGGCGGCACGACGCAGGTGATCTACCTGCGCTACGCCAAGGCCGCCGACCTCGTGCCGGTGCTCACGGGGCTCGCGGCCGCCCCGGCCGCCGCCGGCAAGGGCGAGGCCCAGGGGGGTGCGGTGCGGATCCAGGCCCACGAGGCCACCAACGCCCTCGTGGTGAGCGCCCCCCCCGCGGTGCTGCGCGAGATCGAGCAGGTGGTCCGCCGCCTCGACATCCGCCGCGCCCAGGTCCTGGTGGAGGCGGCGGTGGCGGAGGTCGCGGCCGACCGCGCCCGCGAGCTGGGGGTGCAGTGGCTCGCCGACGGCAGCCCCAACCAGCGCGGCGGGGTCGGCCTCGTCAACTTCAACATCGCGGGCTCGGCCATCACCGGGCTGCTGGAGCAGCCGCCGCGCATCGGCGAGGGCCTCAGCCTCGGCCTCGGCGACCTCAGCCCCGGCGGCGACCGCTTCGCCCTCCTGCTGCGCGCCCTGGCCGCCGACGCCGCCACCAACGTCCTCTCCACCCCGACGCTGGTGACCATGGACAACCAGCAGGCCGAGATCGTGGTGGCCCAGAACGTGCCCTTCGTCACCGGCCAGTTCGTCTCCACCACCAGCAACAGCACCCCGCAGAACCCCTTCCAGACCATCCAGCGCCGCGACGTCGGCCTGATCCTGCGCGTGACCCCGCAGATCAACGAGGGCACCGCGATCCGCCTCGAGATCGAGCAGGAGGTCTCCAGCGTCTCGCCCAGCAGCCAGGGCGCGGTGGACCTCGTCACCAACCGGCGCGCCATCAAGACCAGCGTGATGGTGGACGACGGCGAGGTCCTGGTCCTCGGCGGGCTCCTGGACGACACCCTGCAGGAGAGCGAGCAGCGGGTGCCGGGGCTCGGCGACATCCCGGGGCTCGGATGGCTGTTCCGCTACCGCAAGGTGAGCAAGGTCAAGCGCAACCTGATGGTCTTCCTGCATCCGACGATCCTGCGCGACGCCGACATGGCGCGGCGGGTCACGGGCGGCAAGTACCGTGCCCTGCGGCGGGTGCAGCAGCGCTTCGCGGAGGGCGCCGCGGCGCGCCTGCCGGGGGCCGAGCCGGCGGTGCTGCCGCCCATGGAGGAGCTGCTGCGGCTGCCGCCGCCCTTCGAGGAGGCGGCCCCGCCGCCGCCCGCGGAGCCGGGCGCCGATGGACGCCGTTGAGGCCGCCGCCCCGGGCCGCCCCGCGGCCGAGCCGGGCTACGCCTTCTGCCGCCGCCACGGGGTCCTGGTCGCGGAGCTTGCGCCCGAGCGCGCCCGCATCGTCCACCGCCCCGACGCCGACCCGCTGATCCTCGCCGAGCTGCGCCGCCACCTCGGCCGCCCGCTGGTGCTGGAGGCGGTGGAGGAGGCGCGCTTCGAGCAGCTCCTCGCCGCGCGCTTCCGCGACGGCCGCGGCAGCGCCATGCAGGCGATCGAGGACCTGGGCGAGGCCATGGACCTGGTGCGGGTGGCGGGGGAGCTGGCCGAGCCGGAGGACCTGCTGGAGGCCGAGGACGACGCCCCCATCATCCGCCTCATCAACGCGCTGCTGGCGGAGGCCATCCGCGAGCAGGCCTCCGACATCCACATCGAGCCCTACGGCGAGCGCCTGGTGGTGCGCATGCGCGTCGACGGCGTCCTGCGCGAGGTCCTTTCGCCGCGCCCGGAGCTCGCCCCCCTGCTGGTGTCGCGGATCAAGGTCATGGCCCGCCTCGACATCGCCGAGAAGCGCCTCCCCCAGGACGGGCGCATCTCCCTGCGGGTGGGCGGCCACGCCGTGGACGTGCGCGTCTCGACCCTGCCCACCGGCGCGGGCGAGCGCGTGGTGCTGCGCATCCTGGACAAGCAGGCCGGGCGCCTGGACCTCGGCCAGCTGGGCATGGCGCCGGCGACGCTCGCCGGGGTCGAGCGCCTCATCCGCCGCCCGAGCGGCATCCTCCTCGTCACCGGGCCCACGGGCTCCGGCAAGACCACCACCCTCTACGCCATCCTGCAGCGGCTCAACGAACCCGGGCGCAACATCGTCACCGTCGAGGACCCCGTGGAGTACGACATCCCCGGGATCGGCCAGACCCAGGTCAACCCCCGCATCGGCCTGTCCTTCGCCCGGGGCCTGCGCGCGATCCTGCGCCAGGACCCGGACGTGGTGATGGTGGGGGAGATCCGCGACCTCGAGACCGCCGAAATCGCCGTCCAGGCGAGCCTCACCGGCCACCTGGTGCTGTCCACGCTGCACACGCGCAGCGCCGTGGGTGCGGTGACGCGCCTGCGCGACATGGGGATCGAGCCCTATCTGCTCTCGGCGAGCCTCATCGGCGTCATCGCCCAGCGCCTCGTGCGCCTGCTCTGCCCCCGCTGCCGCCGCCCGGCGCCGGCCACCGCCGCCGAGCGCGCCGCCCTCGGCGTCGGCGCCGACGAGGCGGCGGTGCTCCACCATCCGGGCGGCTGCCCCGCCTGCGGCGGCACCGGGTACCGCGGCCGCAGCGGGATCTACGAGCTGGTCCCCGTGGACGAGCGCATGCGCAGCCTGATCCACGACGGCGCCGCCGAACAGGCCCTCGAGGCCCATGCCCGCAGCCTCACCCCCGGCATCCGCGAGGACGGGCGCCGCCGCGTCCTCGCCGGCGAGACCTCGCTCGAGGAGGTGCTGCGGGTCACCGCCGAGGACTGAACCCGTGGGCGCCTTCCGCTACCAGGCCCTGGATGCGCGCGGCCGCACGCGGCGGGGGCTGATCGAGGCCGACGGGCCGCGCCAGGCCCGCCAGCGGCTGCGCGAGCAGGGCCTGGTGCCGCTGGCGGTGGAGGCGGAGGCGGCCCCGACGCCCGGCGGCGGCACCCGCCGCGACGCCCTCGGCGGGGCGGATCTGGTCCTCGCCATGCGCCAGCTCGCGACGCTGGCCCGCGCCGCCGTCCCCGTCGGCGAGGCGCTGGCCATCGCCGCCGCCCAGAGCGAGGGGCGCCGCGCCCGCGCCGTGCTCCTCGGGGTGCGCGCGCGCATCCGCGAGGGCCAGTCCCTGGCCGCGGCGCTCGCCGCCTACCCGCGGGCCTTTCCGCGCATCGTCCAGGCCACCGTCGCCGCCGGCGAGCGCACGGGGCGCCTGGCCGAGGTCCTGGAGCGGCTCGCCGACTACCTGGAGCACCGCCGCCAGGTCCGCCAGCGCCTGGCCCTCGCGCTGCTCTACCCCTCGCTGCTGGTCACCGTCGCCTTCCTGGTGACGGCGCTGCTGGTCACCTACGTGGTGCCGCAGGTGGTGCAGGTCTTCGTGGACATGGGACAGGCGCTGCCGTGGGCGACGCGGCTGCTCATCGCGATCAGCGACGCCGCCCGCGACCGCGGCCCCGCGGCCGCCCTGGCGACCGCGGCGGCCCTGGCCGCGGCGGCGGCGGCACTGCGCCGCCCGGCGCCGCGGCGTGCCTTCGACGCCCTGCTCCTGCGCCTGCCCCTGCTCGGGCGGGTGCTGCGCGGGGTGCAGGCGGCGCGCTTCGCGCGCACCTTCAGCATCCTCGCCGCGAGCGGCGTCCCCGCCCTGGAGGCCATGGGCCTTGCCGCCCAGGTCCTCGGCAACCGGCCCATGCGCGAGGCGGTGGAGACGGCCGCGGCCCGCGTGCGCGAGGGCAGCCCCATCCACGAGGCCCTCGCCCGCAGCGGCCTCTTCCCGCCCCTGCTGGTGCACCTGGTGGCGAGCGGCGAGGGCAGCGGCGAGCTCGAACGCATGCTCGAGCGCGCCGCCGCCGCCCTCGAGCGCGAGACCGAGACCCAGATCGGCCTCGCCCTCGGGCTGCTCGAGCCCGCCCTGATCCTGCTCATGGGCGGGCTGGTGCTGTTCGTGGTGGTGGCGGTGCTGCTGCCGCTGTTCGAGCTCAACCAGCTCGTTGGGCCCTAGCGCCGCCCTCAGACCCGGCGCATGTTGCGCCCGTAGAAGATCTCCAGCATCTCGCGGCGCAGGGCCTCGCGGATGCGCCGCTGCTCCTTGGCCGGCAGGGCGGCGCTGTCGACCCCGAAGAGGTAGTTGTCGAGGTCGAACTCCTTCAGGAGCATCTTGGTGTGGAAGATGTTCTCCTGGTAGACGTTGACGTCGATCATCTGGTAGCGCTCGCGGGTGTCGCGCGAGAGGTAGTTCTGGATCGAGTTGATCTTGTGGTCGATGAAGTGCTTGCGCCCGCGCACGTCGCGGGTGAACCCGCGCACCCGGTAGTCGAGGATGACGATGTCGGAGTCGAAGCTGTGGATGAGGTAGTTGAGCGCCTTCAGGGGCGAGATGCGCCCGCAGGTGGAGACGTCGATGTCGACGCGGAAGGTGCTGATGCCGTTGTCCGGATGGCTCTCGGGGTAGGTGTGGACGGTGAGGTGGCTCTTGTCCAGGTGGGCGACGATGGCGTCGGGCAGCGGCCCCGGGGCCTCGCGGTTGGAGACCCGCTCGGCGTCCACCACCGGCTCCTCGGAGATGAGCATGGTGACGCTGGCGCCGTGGGGGTCGTAGTCCTGGCGCGCGATGTTGAGGATGTTGGCGCCGATGATCTCGGCGACGTGGGTGAGGATCTCCGTGAGGCGCTCGGCGTTGTAGACGTCGTCGATGTACTCGATGTACTCGCGGCGCTGCGCCGGCGTGCGCGCGTAGCAGATGTCGAAGATGTTGAAGCTCAGGCTCTTGGTGAGGTTGTTGAAGCCGTGGAGCTTGAGCTTGCGGCTGTGCCCCATCACCGCACGGCCCTCCCCTGCTGAGACCACCCGCGAGCCCGCGGGGCACGAAAAGACCGCGTATTATGCCCCATGCGTCCCGAAGGCGACAGCCGCCGCGCGCACCCAGGCCGCCTCGCCGAAGACCCGCCGCACCACCCGGGGCAGCGCCACGGAGCCGGCCGAGAGGAGGCGGTCGTGGAAGCGGCGAAGGGCCGCCGCATCGCCCGGATCCACCCCCAGCACCCCGCGCAGGGCGTCGATCAGCGCCCAGCCCAGGGCGTAGCCCATGGGCACCGTGGGGGCGCGGCCGTACCAGGCCACCTCGCCCGCGGCCTGCGCCTCGGCGAAGCCGAGCCGGTCCACGAGGAGCCGCCGCGCCACCCCGGGGCCGACCCCGTCCACCTGCAGGCCCACGTCCACGAGCACCCGCAGCGCCCGCCACAGCCGGTCGTGCAGCACCAGCACCCGCTCCTCGGGGCGGTCGAGGAAGCCCTGCTCCAGCATGAGCTGCTCGCAGTAGAGGGCCCAGCCCTCGTAGAGGGTGGCGGAGGGGTTGAGCAGCCGCGTCCAGGTGCGCGAAGCCGGGCGCAGGTGGGCGGTGACGAACTGCAGGTGGTGCCCCGGCCAGGCCTCGTGCACCGAGGTCAGGCGGATCGCCGCCTCGTGGTGGGCGGCAAGGCCCGCCTCGTCCTCGGGCACGGTGACGTAGTAGGTCCCCGCCTGCTCGGGATCGTGGGGCGCGGGCTCGAGATAGGCCGCGAAGGGGATGCGCGGGCGCAGGAAGGGCGGGGTCGCCACCACCTCCAGCCGCTCGCGCGGCGGCGCCGTCACGAGCCCCCGCGCGAGGACGAAGGCGCGCGCCGCCGCCATCGCCTCGCGGTAGCGTGCAAGCAGCGCCTCGGCCTCCGGCCGATCCCCGCGCAGCCGCGCCAGGACCTCCTGCGGGGACGCGCGCGGCGCCACCGCCGCGCAGGCCTCGGCGAGCGAGCGCTCCACCCGCCCCACCAGCGCCTCGCCGAAGCGGCGCAGCCCCTCGGCATCCAGTTCGAGGCCGTGGCGCAGCCTGAGGAGGCGCTCGAAGTGGAGCCGTCCGCAGGCCAGCGTCCCCGCCGCCCGCGGCAGCACCTCCCCCTCGAGGAAGGCGGCGAAGGCCTCCAGCGCCGCCGCCGCCTCGCCGGCAAGGCCGGCGAGGCCCGGCGCGGCGGCGACCACGGGGCCGAGCCGCGCATCCGCGGCGAGCCCCCGCACGAAGGCGGCGCCGGCGCGGGCCTCCTCCACCGCCAGCTCCGCCCACGCCGGCACCACCGCCTCGGGCTCGGCGGCAAGGTGCGCCCGCGCCGCGCGCAGATGCCCCGGCACCGCCCCGAGCCGGCCCGCGAGCGCCGCCGCCGGGTCCGGCAGCGGACGCACCGCGATCTGGTGGATCGCCTCCACCGGGAGGTAGCGCACGGGGTCGCGCCGGCGCCAGTCCCGCTCCAGCAGCTCGTGCAGCTCCAGCTCCGCGGCGCCCCGCAGGAGCGCGTGATCCAGGGCGCGGTCCGGGTCGAGCCCCGTGGGATCGATCTCGTCGAGGGCGTCGAGGAGCTTCTCGTCGAGGGCGATCAGCGCCCCGATGTCGTCGTCGCCGAAGGGGGCGAGGCGCCCGGCGTGGGCGGTCTCGCCCACCGCCACCGCCTCCTCGGGATGGAAGCGGAACCAGGCCCGGTGGTAGCGCTCACAGAGGGCGTCGAAGCGGGCGGGGTCGCTCACGGGCCGCCAGCCCCGTCCCCGGCCTCCTCCTCCACCCGGTGGTCGTGGCGGATCTCGACGCTCGCCGCCAGCATCCTCGACACCGAGCAGTACTTTTCCGCCGAGAGCTGCACCGCGCGGGCCACCGCGCGGGCATCGAGCCCGCGCCCGCGCACGCGGTAGTGGACGTGGATGCGGGTGAAGACCCTGGGCACGGTCTCGGCCCGCTCCGCCTCCACCTCCACCACGCAGTCCGTGACCGCCTGCCGGGCCTTGCGCAGGATGGTGACCACGTCGAAGCCGGTGCAGCCCGCAAGCCCCAGCAGCACCATCTCCATGGGCCGCGGCCCGAGATTGCGCCCGCCCGCCTCCGGGGCGCCGTCCATCACCACCGCGTGGCCGCTGCCGGACTCGCCGACGAAGGCCACCCCCTCGACCCACTTGGCGCGCACGCGCATCACCGATCCTCCCTCGCCGTCGCCGGCCCCTTGTCCCGACCTGGACCGCGGCCGCGGCCCGGTCCATTATGGGAGCGTACCCACCCTCGCGACGCGACGCCAGGACCATGCCCAAGCCCCACGAGCGCCCCGTCATCCAGCGCCTGCTGCGGCACTGCCACCGCCGCCGCTACCCGGCCAAGGCGGTGATCATCTACGAAGGGGACCGCCCCGACGTCCTCTACTACGTCCTCGAGGGCTCGGTGACGGTGCTGCGCGAGGACGAGGAGGGCCGCGAGCTCGTCCTCGCCTACCTCAACCCCGGCGACTTCTTCGGCGAGATGGGCCTGTTCGACGACGAGGGCCAGGGCCGCAGCGCGTGGGTGCGCACGCGCACCGCCTGCGAGCTCGCCGAGATCGGCTACGCCCGCTTCCGCCAGCTCGCGGCCGAGGACCCGGAGATCCTGTTCGAGCTGGCGGCGCAGATGGCCCGGCGCCTGCGCCGCACCAGCGAGAAGGTGGGGCACCTGGCCTTCCTCGACGTCACCGGCCGCATCGCCCGCGCCCTGCTCGACCTGTGCAAGGAGCCCGACGCCATGACCCACCCGGACGGGATGCAGATCCGCGTCACCCGCCAGGAGCTCGGGCGCATCGTGGGCTGCTCCCGGGAGATGGCCGGGCGCGTCCTCAAGCACCTGGAGGAGCAGGGCCTGATCTCGGTCAGCGGCAAGACCATCGTGGTCTTCGGCGCGCGCTGACCGGCGGGCCCGCCCCTAGCGCGCCGGGGGCTCGTCCGGCAGCCGCAGCCGCTCCACCACCTCGCCCCCCACGAGATGGCGCTCGACGATCTCGTCGATGTCGCTGCGGTCGACGTAGGTGTACCAGACGCCGTCGGGGTAGACCACCGCCACCGGCGCCTCGTCGCAGCGGCCGAGGCAGCCCGCGCGCTGCACCCGCACCCCGCCGGGCCCGAAGATGCCGAGGGCCTTGCAGCGCTCCATGGCGTACTGGCGCAGCTCCGAGGCCCCGAACCGGGCGCAGCAGGGCTCGCCCTCCTCGCGCTGGTTCTCGCAGAAGAAGAGATGCCGGCGGTAATAGGGCATCGCCGCCCCTCCCTGTCGCTGACCGGAGCGCCATTATAGGGGCGGGCCTGCCTATAATGCGCGGTCTTGGACAGACAAGCCCCCACAGCCCGAGACGCCCTCGCCGCCCGCATCGCCGCCGCGGCGGACCTCTGCGTGCAGTGCGGCGCCTGCCTGCCCCACTGCCCCACCTACCGCCTCGCCCGCGACGAGGCCGAGTCGCCCCGGGGGCGCATCGCCCTCGCCCGCGCCCTCGCCGAGGGGCGGCTCGCCCCGGAGCCGCGCCTCGCCGGCCACATCGACCGCTGCCTCGGGTGCCGCGCCTGCGAGGCGGTCTGCCCCTCGGAGGTCCCCTACGGGGCGCTCCTCGACCAGACCCGGGCGCTGCTCGCGCCGCGCCGCCCACCCGGCGCGGCGGTGCGCGCCCTGCGCCGGGTGGCGGCCTCGCCGCGGCTCGCCGCCGCCGCCGCGGCGCTCCTCGCCGCCGCCCGCACCGCCGGCCTGCTGCGCCTCGCCGCCGCCCTCGAGGGCCCGCTTCCCGGGCTCGCGCGCCTCAGCCGCCAGGCCCCGCGCCCGGGCCGGCCCCCGCGGCCGGGGCGCCACCCGCCCCACGGCACCGCAAGGGGCCGCGTGCAGCTCTTTACGGGCTGCATCGCGCGCCACGCCCAGGCGCCCGCCCTGCATGCGGCGGTGGCGGTGCTGCGCCGCCTCGGCTACGAGGTCCACGTTCCGGCGGCGCAGCGCTGCTGCGGCGCGCTCCATGCCCACGGCGGCGACCCCGCCGGCGCGGCGGCCCTCGCCGCCGCCAACCTGCGCGCCTTCGCCGGCGACGACCCGGTGCTGTTCCTCGACAGCGGCTGCGGCGCCCAGCTCGTGGAGTACGGACGCTGGCACCCCGAGGGCGAGACGCTGGCCCGGCGCGCCCGCGAGCTCTGCGCCTTCCTCGCCGAGGCCGCGTGGCCGCAGCCTGCCGCCCGGCACGAGGCGCGCATCGCCCTCCACACCCCCTGCACCCACCGGCGCGTGCTGCGCGACCCCGAGGCGGGGCGGCGCCTGCTCGCCCGCATCCCCGGGCTCGAGGTGGTGCCGCTCGCCGACAACGCGTTCTGCTGCGGCGCGGCAGGCGAGTATGTACTCACCCACGCGGACTGGGCGGAGGCCCTGCGCGCGCCCAAAATCGAAGCCCTGGCGGCGGCGGCCCCGGACGCGGTGGCCACCACCAACATCGGCTGCCGCCTCCACCTCGCCGCCGGCCTCGCCGCGCGCGGTCTCGCCGTTCCCGTCCTCCATCCGGTGGAGATCCTCGCCCGCGCCCTCGCCCCGCCTGCGCGCACCGCCGAGGGCGGTTTATGATCAGGGACCCACGACGCAGCAGGGAGCGAGGCGCGACCATGCGACGAGCGCAAGGCTTCACCCTCATCGAGGTGATGGTGGTGGTGATCATCCTCGGCATCCTCGCCGCCCTGGTGGTGCCGCGGATCATGGACCAGCCCGAGCGGGCGCGGGTCACCAAGGCCCAGGCCGACATCCGCGCCATCGAGAGCGCGCTGCGCCTCTACCGTCTCGACAACTACGCCTACCCCACCACCGAGCAGGGCCTCGAGGCCCTGGTCCGCCGTCCCACGACGCCGCCGGAGCCCCCCAACTGGAAGGAGGGCGGCTATCTCGAGCGCATCCCCGTCGACCCCTGGGGCCGGCCCTACCAGTACCTCTCGCCGGGGACCCGCGGCGAGATCGACGTCTACTCCCTCGGCCCCGACGGCGCCCCCAGCGACGACGACATCGGCAACTGGAACCTGCCGGGATGAGCGGCCGCGGGCGCGGCTTCACCCTCCTGGAGCTGCTGGTGGTGCTGGTGATCGTGGGCGTCGCCGTCTCGGCAGCGGCCTGGGTCCGCCACGACCCGGCGCGGGCGCGGCTCGCCGAGGAGGCGCGCCGGCTCGCCGCCCTCGTCGCCCTCGCCCGCGACGAGGCGGTCCTGCGCGGCACCCCCCTGGCCCTGGAGCTCGGCCCCACAGGCTACCGCTTCCTCGCCTGGGACGGCGCCGCCTGGACGCCGATCGCGACCGGACCCCTGCGCCCGCGGCGGCTGCCGCGGCCGGTGAAGGCGGCCCCCGAGGACGGGGAGGGGCTGCCGGTGGTGCTCGACACCACGGGCGACCTGCCCCCTTTCCGCGCCGTGCTCCGCGCGGGCGCCCTGGAGGCCTCGGTCGGCCTCGACGAGGAGGGGCGCCTGCGCCTCGATGCGGGCTCCTGATGCGCGGGCGCGGCTTCACCCTCGTCGAGGTGCTGGTGGCGCTGGCGGTGCTCGCCATCGCGCTGGGCGCCGCCGTGCGCGCGGTCTCCGCCGCCGCGGCGGCGCAGGCCCGGCTCGAGACCCGCACCCTCGCCCAGTGGGTGGCCGCCAACCTCGTCGCCGAGCAGCGCGCCCTCGGCGCCTGGCCCGACCCCGGGCGCAGCGACGGCACCGCCGTCATGGGGCGGCGGGCCTGGCGCTGGGTGCTCACCGTCAGCCGCACCCCGGACCCGGATCTGCGCCGGCTCGAGGTGGCGGTGGCGCCGGAGGAGGCGCCGGCGCAGACCGCGACCCGCCTCGTCGCCTTCCTCGCCCGCCCATGAGCCGCGGCTTCACCCTCCTCGAGCTCCTGGTGGCCCTGGCCCTGCTCGCCCTCATGGCGGCCATGGCCTGGGGCGGGCTGGACGCGGTGACGACGACGCGCGCCGGCACCGCGGAGGCGGCCGAGGCGCTGGCCGCGCTGCAGCGCACCCTCACCCTCCTCGAGGACGACCTCGCCCAGGCCGCGCCGGGGGTCCGTCGCGACGCCTTCGGCCTGGAGCTGCCGGCCCTCGCCGGCGACGGGGCGCGGCTGGCGCTGACCCGGGTCCGCGGGCTGACGCCTCCGGGCGGGGACCCGCGCCCCCTCGCGCGGGTGACCTGGCGGCTGGAGGGCGAACGGCTCGTGCGCCAGCACCGGCCGCTGCCGGATACGTCCGCCCGGCCCGCCGCACGCCCGCTCCTCGACGGCGTTACCGCCCTGCGCTGGCGCTACCTCGACGACGCCGGCGCCTGGCGCGAGGCCTGGCCGCCGGAGGATGCGGCGGGGAGGCTGCCGCGGGCGGTGGAGCTCGTCCTGGAGCACGCCCGCCACGGCCGCATCCGCCGTCTCGTGGCCCTGGCGGGGGGATAGGCATGGGACGCGAGCGGGGCATGGCCCTGGTGCTGGCGATGCTGGTGGTGGCGCTCGCGGCGACGGCGGCGGCCGCGGCGGCCTGGCGCGGGCAGGTGGCGGTGCGCCGCACCGAGCTCGTGGTGCAGCGGCTGCAGGCCGCCGAGTACGCCCGCGCCGCCGTCGCCTGGGCCGGGCGCATCCTCGCGCGCGACCGCGACGAGGGGCCGGTGGACCATCCGGGCGAGGACTGGGCGCGGCGGCTGCCGCCGCTCGCGGTGGAAGGCGGCGCGGTGTCCGGATACATTGAGGACATGCAGGGGCGGCTCAACCTCAACAATCTCGTGGACGAGGAGGGGCGCCCCCGCGAGGCGGAGGTGGAGCGCCTGCGCAGGCTACTGCGCGTCCTCGAGCTCGACCCGGCCCTCGCCGACGCCGTCGTCGACTGGATCGACCCCGACACCGAGCCCCACGGCACCGGCGGCGCCGAGGACGAGACCTACGGCGCCATGGACCCGCCCTATCATGCCGCCAACGGCCCCATGCAGGGCATCGCCGAGCTGGCCCTGGTGGCCGGCTTCGACGCCGAGACCCGCCGCCGCCTCGCCCCCCACGTCACCGCGCTGCCGGAGCCGACGCCCGTCAACGTCAACACCGCGACCCCGGAGGTGCTGCGGTCCCTCGCCGACGGCATCGACGCCGACACCGCGCGCGCCCTCGTCGAGGCCCGCGGCGCCGAGGGCTGGGACCGCGTCGAGACTTTCCTGCGCGCGCCGCCGCTGGCGGGGCTGGGCCTCCGTGCCGACGGCCTCGCCGTGGGCAGCGCCTACTTCCTCGTCCACGCCGAGGCCCGCGTCGGGCGGACGGCGGTACGGCAGCGCACCCTCCTGCACCGCGGCGACGACGGCCGCGTGCGGGTCGTGGCCGCGGGCCGGGGAGGTCTGCCGTGGCCCGGCTGACGCTGCTGCGCCCCCGGGCGGACGGCCGCTGGGACTGGTGGCGCGATGATGGCGCCGCCGGCGAGGGCACACCCGCCGAGGCGGCGGCGGCGGCCCGCGGCACGCGTCCGGTGCTGGTGGTGCCCGGAGAGACGGCGCAGGTCCACCGCGTGGCGCTGCCGGCGCGGCGCGCGGCCCAGCTGCGCGCCGCCCTGCCCTACGCCCTCGAGGAGCGGCTCGCGGACGACGTCGAACGGCTGCATTTCGCCGCCGTGCGCCGCGGCGGGGAGGTGCTCGCCGCGGTGGTGGCGCAGCGCGATCTCGCCGCCCTCCTCGAGGCCCTGCAGGGACAGGGGCTGCGCCCGGTGCGGGCGGTGCCGGAGCCGGCGCTGCTGCCCGCCGAGGCCGGCACGGTGACGGCCCTGCTGGAGCCCGCGCGCGCGGTGGTGCGGACCCCGGAGGGGGGCTTCGCCCTCGAGCGGGAGGCGGCCGCCGCCCTCCTCGCGCGTCTGGCGGCCGAGGGGCGGCGGCTGCGCCTGCATCTCGCCCCCGGGGCGCCGCCGCCCGACCCGGCGGCGCAGGCCGAGCCCCTGGCGGGGCCCCCGCTGGCGTGGATGGCGCCCCGCGCGGGCACCGCCCCGGACCTCCTCCAGGGGCGCTTCGGCGCCGAGGCCCACCTTGCGCAGGTGCTGCGGCCGTGGCGGGCGGCGGCGGCGCTGCTCCTCGTCGCCCTGGCCGCGGCCACGGCACTGCGCGCGGTCGAGCTCGCCCGTCTCGAGGCCGCCGAGCGCGCCCTCGCCGCCCGCATCGAGACCGTCTTTCGCGAGGCCCTACCCGAGGTGCGGCGCATGGTCGATCCGGAGGCGCAGATGCGCCAGCAGCTCGAGGCCCTGCGGCGGGCCGCCGGGCGCGGCGGCGGGCTGCTGCCGCTGCTCGCCGCCGCCGCCCCGGTGCTCGCGCGCGACGGCGTCACCGTGGAAGGCCTGCGCTACCGCGACGGCGTCCTGGAGCTCGACCTCGCGGCGCCCTCGCTGGAGGCGGTGGAGGCCCTGCGCCGCCGCCTCGCCGCCCTCGATGGGCTCGCCGCGGAGGTGGTCTCGGCCTCGCGCCGCGAGGACCGCGTGCAGGGCCGGCTGCGCCTGCGGGGGACGGCATGAGGTCCTGGCTCGCGGAGCGCACCCCGCGCGAGCGCGCCTTCCTCGCCCTCGGCGCCGCCGCGGCGGCCGCCCTCGTCTTCCACCTCGCGGTGTGGGCGCCCCTCGGGAAGGCCCGCGCCGCCGCCGCGCACCGCCTCGCGCTGCGGGCGCAGACCCTGGCGCGCATGGAGGCGATGGCGGCCGAGATCCGCGCCCTGCGCGCACGCACGCCGGCGCACGACGGCGAGGCCCTGCTGCCGGCGGTGGAGCGCAGCGCGCGCGAGGCCGGGCTCGGTGCCCACGTGACGCGCCTGCGCCCAGAGGGCGAGACCGCGGTGGAGGTGGAGCTCGCCGACGCCCCCTTCGACGCCCTCGTGTCGTGGCTGGCGACCCTCGAGGCCCGCCACGGCCTCGTGGCGGCCCGCCTCGGGGTCGGCCGCGGCGAGGCCCCGGGGCGGGTCTCGGCGCGCCTGCGCCTGGAGCGTCCGGCATGAGGCGGCTGCTGCTCCGGTATCTGCTGCCCCTGGCGGCCCTCTACGCCGTCGCCCTCGCCGCCACCCTGCCGGCGCAGGTGGCGCTGGAGCGGGCCGCGGCGCGCTGGCCGGTGGCGGCCGAGGCCGCCCGCGGCACCGTCTGGCGCGGCGAGGCCACCGGACTGGAGGTGGGCGGGATCCGCCTCGCGCGGCTGCGCTGGGCGCCGGCGCCGGCCGCCCTCGCGCGGGGCGAGGCCGCCCTGCAGCTTGCCGCCGAGCTCGAGGGCGCGGTCCTCGACGGGCGTCTCGGCGTCACCGCCGCAGGCCGACTGCGCGCCGGGCCGGTGCAGCTGGGCGCCGAGGCCGCCGCGCTGGCCGGACCGCTCGGGCTTGCGGCGCTGCGTCCGCAGGGCCGTATCGAGGCCGACATCGAGGCCCTCGAGCTCGCCTCGCTCAGACCCTTGCGGCCGCGCGCTGCGCGCGGCCGGGTCCTGTGGCGGCGGGCGCGCCTCGCCGGCGAGCCCCTCGGCGAGCTCGCGGCCGACCTGCGCCCCACCGCGGACGGGCTCGAGGCGCTGGTCGCCGACCGCGGCGGGCCGCTCCAGGTGGCCCTCGCGGCCCGCCTCAGGGCGGACGGCGGCTGGACCCTGCGCGGGCGCATCGCACCGCGCGCCGGCGCATCGCCCCGCCTGCATCGCCTCCTCGCCGGCCTCGGCCGCCCCGGCCCCGACGGCGCCGTGGCGGTGGACCTGCGCGGCCGCCTGGACGGGCCCGCCGCGGCCCGCACGGGATCGTGAGCGCGCCCTTCCTCCCCACGGTGCCCGAACCGCGGGCCTACGCCAATCCGCTGGTGGAGCGGCGGCCGGCGCGGGTCCAGGCGTGGGTCGACAGCCTGCCGCTGATGGACCTGCCGCGCGTCGCCGCCATGCTGGAGGAGGCCCTCGCCGCCCTCGCCCGCGAGCCGGTGCCGGCGCGGGAGCGGCTGCGGCTGCTGCGCATCTACGCCGAACCCGTGCGCGCGCTCTACGCGAGCTTCAGCGGCCCCGCGGGGGGGCCCGCGAGCCTGTCCACGGCGCAGCGTCTGGCGCTCTCCGACCGGCTCGGGCGCATCCTCCTCGCCCTCGCCGCAGGCTACAAGCTCGTCGTGCGCGAGGGGCGCGGCCAGCGCCGCGACCCGCGCCGCGACCGTCTCGTCCTGGAGGCCCTGCAGCGCGCCCTCGACCTCCAGGCGCAGGTCCTGCTGCACGCCTTCCGCACCTACGCCGCACCGCCGCCCCATGCCTACCGCGAGCTGCACCAGCTCTTCCTCTACGCCGAGCAGGGCGGCGTCGCCCAGCGCGCCGACGCCGAGGGCGTCGCGCCCGAGGACCGCTACAAGCGCATCCTCCTGGTGGCCGCGGCCGACCCGTTCCGGCTGCAGCCGGGCGAGGCGGAGCTCCTAGACGACGCCCTCGAGGGGCTCGCCCCCGCGGCGCGTCTGTTCGTGGGCGGCTGCGGCGGCGGCCACGGCCGCTTCGTCATCGACCCGGCAGCCGACCGCCCGCCCGAGCCCTGCCTGCGCCTGCCGCCGGAGCGCGCCCGCCGCCCCGCCCGCATCCTCGACGCCGGGCCGCTGCGCGCCGCCCTCGAGGGGATGGCCGCCGGCCCGCGGGCGGGGACGGTGACGCCGCTGCAGCTCGCGCTCCTTCGGCGCATCGTGCCGCAGCTGGAGAGTCCGGCCCTGCGCCGGCTCGCCCGCCGCCTCGGCGAGGGGCGGGTGGGGGTGGCCCTGGGGCTCGCCGCGGTGCACTGGTACCTGGGCGAGGAGGGACGGGCGGCGCTGCGTCCGCGCCGGGCCGAGAGCGCCTACGGGATCGAGGTCTACGAGGGCGGGGAGGAGGCCCCCGAGGCCCCGGCCCACTCCCTGCACGAGTTCGTTCTCGGCGACGAGAGCGAGGGCGGGGTGGGCCTCGAGAGCGAGGGCACGCCCCCGCCGGGGCTGGCGGTGGGGGAGCTCGCCGCGGTCTTCCGGGGCGAACGGCTGATGGCGGCGGGGGTGGTGCGCTGGGTGCGGCGCGAGGCCGACGGCGGCCTCGCCGCGGGGATCGCGCGCCTGCGCTGCCGCCTGCTCCCGGTGCGCATCCGCCCCGTGCGCGGGGAGGCCGGACGCTTCCCGGACCAGCCCGCCCTCTACTGCGCCGCCGATCCCGCGCGGCGCGTCCCCGCAAGCCTGATCACGCGGCGCATCCTCTACGAGCCGGACCTGCCCCTGGTGGTGGAAGGCATGGGGCGCACCGCCGCGGTGCGCGCCGGAAGCCTCATCCTCGACAGCGGCCGCATCGCCCGCTTCACCCTGCGCCGGCCCCGGCCCGGGGACGCCCCCTGAGGCTCAGCCCCGCGGCGGCACCGGCAGCAGCGCCGCGAAGCCGTCCACCGCAGCGTAACCCGCCACGCACCGGGGCGGGCGGCGCGAATCGGGCCGGCGCACGGCGAGGAGCTGGCCGATGCCGTAGCGGTGCGCCGCGGCCAGCACCGCGGGGTTGTCGTCGATGAGCAGCGTCGCCTCGGGATCGAAGGGCTCGCGCCGCCTCAGCCGCGGCCAGAAGCCCGCCGATTCCTTGGGCTCGCCGAGGTCGTGGGCGCAGACCACGGCGTCGAGATGGCGCCCGAGGCGGGTGCGGCGCAGCTTGAGCTCGAGGCTGCGTCCGTGGGCGTTGGTCACCAGCACCGCACGGCGCCCGGAGGCGCGCAGCGCGCGCAGGAAGGGCACGACGCCGGGGTGGACGGCGATGAGGTGCGCCACCTCCTCCTTGAGGCGCGCAATATCGAGGCCGAGCTCGCGGCTCCAGTAGTCGATGCAGTACCACTGCATCGTCCCCTCCACCGCGCGGTAGCGCGCCATGAGCACCTCGCGCGCCTGCTCCAGCGGGAGGCCGCGGGCCTCGGCGTAGCGGCGCGGCACGTGCTCGAGCCAGAAGTGGTTGTCGAAATGGAGGTCGAGGAGGGTGCCGTCCATGTCCAGGAGGACGGTCTCCACCCGCCCCCAGTCCACGGGCCGCCCCGTGCCGTCCGCCGCGCGCTGCATGCCGGTTCCGCCCCCCGCCGTGGTGGGGCGGAATATAGCAGGACGGCCGCGGCTATACTGCCAACCCATGGCCAGCCTGCGCCCCATGCTCGTGCTCCTCGCCGGCCTCGCCGCCACGGCCTCGGCCGCCCGGCACGGGCTCGACGAGCCCTTCCCCGGCGAGACCGCGGCGGTCAACGAGGGCACGCTCCGCTTCCTGCCCGCACCGCCGCCGCGGCTGCACCACCAGACCAGCCGCATCACCCTGTCGCGGACGAGCCTCGCCGACGGCTGGACCCGCCACGCCCAGTGCCACCGCGGGCTCGACCCCGTCCCCGCCCTCCAGGTGGTCTTCCACCCCGCCCACACGCGGGGCCTGCGCATCCTGCGCGCCGAGGGCGTCGGCCGCGCCCGCGTCGAGGGGGCCACGGTGCAGCTCGAGGACGTGCGCGCGGGGGCCGAGCTCTGCATCGAGGCCGCCACCCGCACCCTCCACCGCAACCCCGACGGCACGTACACCCTGCGCAACGGCCCCTTCATGCGCCGCTTCCTCGACGGCTACTATCCGCTGCACCTCGTCCTCGAGGTGGACCCCGGCGACTCCGGCCTGACCCTGCTCGCCGCCGAGCCCGCGCCGCAGCCCGGCCTGACGCTGACCCGCGGGGCGCGGGGCGTGCGGCTCGAGGCCTGGTTCGAGGGGCGGCTGGTCACGCGCCTGCGCTTCGCGCCCGGGGGCTGAGCCGATGCGGCGCCGGCCCGAGCTCCTCCGCGCCGAGATCGTCGCCGAGACGCGCATCTTCCGCATCGAGGCGCGGCGGCTGCGCTTCGCCAACGGCACCGTGGTGGACTACGAGCGGCTGCGCGCCCGCGGCCACGGCGCGGTGCTGGTGGTGCCGCTGCTCGACGACGGCACCGTGCTGCTGGTGCGCGAGTACGCGGGGGGCGTCGACGACTACGAGCTCGCCCTACCCAAGGGGCGGATCGACGCCGGCGAAGACGCCCTCGCGGCGGCCAACCGCGAGCTCATGGAGGAGGTGGGCTACGCCGCCCGGGAGCTGCGCGAGATCGCCACCTTCTCCATCGCCCCGGGCTATCTCGACCACCGCACCCGCATCGTCCTCGCGCGCGACCTCTACCCGCGGCGCCTGCCCGGCGACGAGCCCGAGGAGATCGAGGTGGTAGCATGGCCGCTTGCGCGGCTGGGCGAGCTGGTGGCCCGCGACGACTTCACCGAGGCCCGCTCCATCGCCGCCCTCTACCTGGTCCGCGACCTGCTGCGGGAGGAAGGATGACGCAAGGCGACGACACCGAGCGGCTCCTGGAGGCGGTGGCCGCGCTCGCGCGCGAGGCCGGCCGCCGCATCCTCGAGGTCTACGCCACCGACTTCGCGGTGGCGCACAAGGACGACCGCTCGCCCCTGACCGAGGCGGACATGGCCTCGCACCGCACCCTCGTCGAGGGCCTGCGGCGGCTGACCCCCGAGATCCCGGTGCTGTCGGAGGAGTCGGCCTCCGTGCCCTTCCACGAGCGCGCGCGCTGGACGCGCTTCTGGCTCGTCGACCCCCTGGACGGGACCAAGGAATTCGTCAAGCGCAACGGCGAGTTCACCGTCAACGTCGCCCTCGTGGAGGGGCACGCGCCGGTGCTCGGCGTCGTCCACGCCCCGGTCCTCGACCGCACCTACCTCGGCGCCCGCGGCCTCGGGGCCTTCCGCCTCGAGGGCGGGCGAGGACGGCGCCCGATCCGCGTCCGCTGCCCCGCCGCCGAGCCGCCGGCGGTGGCCGGCAGCCGCTCCCACGCCACCCCGGAGCTGGCCGCCTACCTCGAGCGGCTCGGCCCGCACGAGCTGCGCTCCATCGGCAGCTCCCTCAAGTTCTGCCTCGTCGCCGAGGGCAGCGCCGATCTCTATCCCCGCCTCGGCCCCACCTCCGAGTGGGACACCGCCGCCGCCCAGGCGGTGGTGGAGGCCGCCGGCGGCCACGTCGTGGACACCGGCGGCCGGCCCCTGCGCTACAACACCGGCGACAGCCTCCTCAACCCCCACTTCCTGGTCTACGGCGACCCCGCGCGGGACTGGCTGGCGCCGCTGCGCGGGGACTGACCCGCGGCACCCCCCCGGCGGAGGCCCGCTCATGCGGGCCTTTGCCGCTCTTTTGCAACTTCATATCGCCCATGAGAAGTCTCACACTTCATTAATACCGCACCAGCGTCCGAAACAGGGTGCTCAGGACAGAGTGCTGTTTCCTCTTACCCCGGTTTCCCGGTATAAGACGCGCCCGAACCGCCAGACGGGGAGCGATCCGCCCGTGATGACCGCCGCCCAGCTCCGCGCCGCGCGCGCCCTCGCCGGCCTCGACCAGCGCCAGCTCGCCGAGGCCAGCGGGGTGTCGCTGAGCACGATCCAGCGGATGGAGGCCAGCGAGGGTGTGGTGCGCGGCAATGTGGACTCCCTGGTGCGCGTGATCGAGGCCCTGGACCGCGCCGGCGTCGTCCTCATCGGGGAGGGCGAGGCGAGCCCCGGCGGCGGCCGCGGCGTGCGCCTCAAGGGCTGAGGCCGTGGCGCCTGTCCTCCCGCTGTGGCTGCTGGCCACCGCCGTCGGCGCTGCACTGGCGTCGTCCGTGGTCGGTGCGGCGGCCGCCCGCAGCCCCCGCCTGCTCGCAGCGAGCTTCGCCCTCCTGGGCGCGGCCGCGCTCGCGGACCTCGGCGCCGCGGCCTGGGCCTTGACGGCGCCGGAACCGGCACGGGCCGTCCTCGGTCTCGGTCTGCCCTGGCTGCACTGGCACCTGCGCCTCGACCCGCTGGCCGGCTTCTTCCTGGGGGTGATCGGGCTGGTGACCGCGGCCGTGGCCCTGTTCGGCCCCGGCTACGTGCGTGCCTACCGCCACGGCCCCTCCTCGCCGGCGGTGCTGGGCGTGGCCACCGGTGTCTTCGTCGCCGCCATGGCGCTGGTGGTGCTGGCCGACGACGCCTTCGCCTTCATGATCGCGTGGGAGCTGATGTCGGTGGCGAGCTACTTCCTCGTCGCCTTCGAGCACCACGAGCCCGCCAACCGCCGCGCCGCCTTCATCTACCTGCTGATGGCCCAGCTCGGCGGCGTCCTCATCCTGCTCGCCTTCGGCATCCTCGTCGCCTTCGGCGGCGGCTTCGCCTTCGACGCCATGCGCACGGCCAACCTGCCGCCGGCCTGGGCCTGGATCGCCTTCCTCCTGGGACTGGCCGGCTTCGGCATGAAGGCGGGTGTGGTGCCCCTCCACGTGTGGCTGCCGGAGGCCCATCCCGTCGCCCCCTCCCACGTCTCCGCCCTGATGTCGGGGGTGATGCTGAAGGTCGCCCTCTACGGGCTCGTGCGCCTGGTCTTCGACCTGCTCGGCGCGCCGGACTGGGGCTGGGGGGTGGTGCTGCTCGTGACGGGCGGCGTCACCGCCCTCTACGGCGTCCTCTACGCCCTCATGCAGCACGACCTCAAGCGGCTGCTCGCCTACTGCTCGGTGGAGAACGTGGGCATCATCGTCATCGGCCTCGGCCTGGCCGCGATCTTTCAAGGCAGCGGGCTGCCCGGTCTCGGCGTGCTCGGCATCGTGGCCGCGCTCTACCACAGCCTCAACCACGCCCTCTTCAAGAGCCTGCTCTTCCTCGGCGCCGGCGCCATCCACCACCGCAGCCACGAGCGCGATCTCGAGCGCATGGGCGGGCTGCTGCGCCGCATGCCCTGAACCGGCGCCTTCTTCCTCGTCGGCTGCATCAGCATCGCGGCGCTGCCGCCCTTCAACGGCTTCGTCTCCAAGTGGCTCACCTTCCAGACCGCGCTGCAGGCGGGAAGGCTCGAGGGCGGTGTGCTGCGGGTGGTCATCCCGGTCTCCGCCGCCATGCTGGCCCTGACCGGGGCCCTGGCGGCGGCGTGCTTCGTCAAGGTCTACGGCATCGCCTTCCTCGGCCAGGCGCGCACGAGGCGGGCCGCGCGGGCGCGTGAGGCCGGCGTCGGCATGGTCGCGGCCCAGGGGCTGCTGGCGGGCCTCTGCCTGCTGTTCGGCGTCTTCCCCACCTTCACCGTCATCGCCCTCGCCCCGGTCACCGAGAGCCTCGTGGGTCAGGCCCCGGCGGCAGCCGCCAGCCAGGGCTGGATGTGGCTGACGCCGGTCTCGCCCGAGGTGGCGAGCTACAGCGCGCCCCTGGTGCTCGTCGGCGTCGCGCTGGCGGTGGCGGCTTGGGCCCTGGTGCGCTGGTACACGCGGCGGCGCCGCTGCGACCTGCCCATCCCCCGGCGAGAGCCGTGGGAGTGCGGCTTCGGGACGCCGACGGCGCGCATGCAATACAGCGCCACCGCCTTCTCCATGCCGATCCGCGAGATCTTCCGGCCCCTGTTCCGGCTCCACGAGGAGCAGGTGCGGGAGATGGAGCCGGCGCTCGCGACCCGGCCGGCGCGGCTTCGCTACGAGGTCCATGCCGAGGACCTCGCATGGGGCTGGCTGTACCAGCCGGTGGTGCGCGTGGTCCATGGGGCGGCGCGGCGCGTCACCCGCATCCAGACCGGGCGGCTGCGCCACTACCTGGCCTACTCGTTGCTCACCATCGTGCTGCTGCTGTGGGTGATCACATGAGCGAGTGGATCCTCGCCCTGCTCCAGACTGCGCTCTTCGTCGCCGCGGCGCCCCTGTTCGCAGGCTGGATCAAGCGCGTCAAGTGCCGGCTCCAGAACCGGTGTCCGCCGGCCTGGTTCCAGCCCTATCGCGACCTGCGCCGGCTGCTGGCCAAGGAGATCGTGCTCGCGCGCACCGCGAGCCCCGTCTTCCGGCTCGCCCCCTACGTGGTCTGCGGCACCGCGATCCTGGCCGCCTCGGTGGTGCCCTTCGTCTTCGTGCACGTGCCCATGGCGGCGATGGCCGACGCCATCGTGCTGGTGGGCCTGTTCGCCTTGGGGCGCTTCTTCCTGGCGCTCGCCGGCCTCGATGTGGGCACCGCCTTCGGCGGCATGGGGTCGTCCCGGGAGATGACGGTGGCGGCGCTGGCCGAGCCGGCGATGCTGATGGTGATCTTCACCCTCGCCATGGTCGCCTCCAGCACCAACCTCGCCACCGTGGTGGCGCACACCCTGGCCGAGCCCCCGGTGCTGCGCCCGTCGCTGCTGTTCGCGCTGCTGGCCCTGGTCCTGGTGGGGATCGCCGAGACCGGACGCATCCCGGTGGACAACCCGGCCACCCACCTGGAGCTCACCATGATCCACGAGGCCATGATCCTCGAATACAGCGGCCGCCACCTGGCGCTGATGGAGCTCGCCGCCCAGGTCAAGCTGATGATCTACGCCGTGCTGGTGGTCAACCTGTTCTTCCCCTGGGGGATCGCCGCCACGGCGGCGCCGGCGGCGCTCGCGGCGGCCCTCGCCGCCGTCGTGGCCAAGCTCGCCCTCCTCGGCGCCCTGCTCGCGGCGGCGGAGACCGCGGTGGCCAAGATGCGGCTGTTCCGCGTCCCCACCTACCTCGCGGTGGCCTACAGCCTCGCCCTCGTCGGCATGCTGAGCCACGTCATCCTGGAGACCCGCTGATGCGCGCCTACCTGGACCTGCCCCTGACCGAGCAGGCCATCCTCACCCTCGCGGCCATGGTGCTGGTGAGCGCCTTCGCCCTCCTGGCGCAGCCGCGCGTGGTCGCCACCATCCGCGTCTTCGCGTGGCAGGGCGTGCTGCTGGCGGCGACCACGGCGCTGGTGGCATGGGACTCCGGGCGCAGCCACCTCTACCTCTCGGCCGCCCTGACCCTCGCCCTCAAGGGGCTGCTGATCCCGTGGCTGCTGGTGCGCCAGGCCCGCGCCCTCGGCATCCTGCGCGACTTCGACATCGTCGTGCGGCCAGGCCTGATTCTGCTCGCCGCCGGCGCCCTCGTGGTCTTCTGCTACAACGCCGCCCTGCCCATCGAGCGCTTCAGCGACAGCGTCACCCGCGACACCATCGGGCTGAGCCTCGCCATCGTCCTGCTCGGGATGCTGATGCTGGTGACGCGGCGCAAGGCCGTCACCCAGGTGGTGGGCTTC
Source organism: Inmirania thermothiophila (assembly GCF_003751635.1). Classification (NCBI taxonomy): domain Bacteria; kingdom Pseudomonadati; phylum Pseudomonadota; class Gammaproteobacteria; order Chromatiales; family Ectothiorhodospiraceae; genus Inmirania; species Inmirania thermothiophila. The sequence goes on along the minus strand of NZ_RJVI01000003.1, from coordinate 71,890 downwards.
ATGGCGGTGGAGAACGGGCTCTTCTTTGCCGCCGTCAGCGCCACCCAGGGCATGCCCATGGTCGTGGAACTCGGCATCGCCTTCGACGTCCTCGTGGCCGCGGTGCTCTTCGGCGTGATCTTCCTGCACATCCGCGACAGCATCGACTCCCTGGACGTCGACCAGCTCAGCCGCCTGACGGAGGCCACCGAATGAACACCGCGCTCCTGGCCACCCTCGGCGTGCCCGCCGCAGCGGCGCCGCTGCTCGCCCTCGCAGGGGCCGGCGCGCGCGCGGCCCACATCAACGCCGCGGCCTCGGGTCTCGGCTTCGCTGCGGCGGCGTGGCTCGCCCGCGAGGTGTTCGCCCGCGGACCGGTGGGCGGCGGCGAGCTCTACGTGGACGCCTTCAACGTCTACCTCATCCTGCTGACCGCCTTCGTGGGCCTGACCACGGCGGTGTTCTCCGGCCCCTACATGGCCCATGAGGCCGCCCGCGGGCGGGTGGGCCCGGCGCGCATGCGCCTCTACCACGCAAGCTTCCAGGGCTTCCTCTTCACCATGCTGCTCGCGCTCGCCACCAACAATCTGGGCGTGCTCTGGGTGGCCCTGGAGGGGGCGACGCTGGCCACGGTGCTGCTGGTGAGCCTCTACCGCACGCCGGAGTCGGTGGAGGCCGCCTGGAAGTATTTCATCCTCTGCGGCGTCGGCATCGCGCAGGCGCTCTTCGGCACGGTGCTGCTCTACTTCGCCGCCGCGCGCGTCGTCCCGGACCCCGAGCGCGCCCTGCTGTGGACCGAGCTGCACGCCCGTGCCACCGAGCTCGAGCCCGTGGTCATGGGCTTCGCCTTCGTCTTCGTGCTCGTGGGCTACGGCACCAAGGTGGGCCTGGTGCCCCTGCACAACTGGCTGCCCGACGCCCACTCCGAGGGCCCGACCCCGATCTCGGCGATCCTCTCGGGGCTGCTCCTCAACGTCGCCCTGTACGCCGTGGTGCGGATCAAGATGCTCGCCGACGGCGCCCTCGCCGCCGGCAGCGTGCACGACCCGGCGCTGGCGGGCCGGCTCATGATGGCCTTCGGCCTGCTGTCCTTCCTCGTCGCCGGCCTGTTCCTGCACCGCCAGCGCGACATCAAGCGGCTCTTCAGCTACTCGTCCATCGAGCACATGGGCCTGATGACCTTCGCCTTCGGCCTCGGCAGCCCCCTCGCCACCTTCGGCGCGCTCCTCCACATGACCGTGCACTCCCTGACCAAGTCGGCCATCTTCGTCACCGTGGGGCATGCCAGCCAGATCGCCGGCACCCAGTCCCTGGAGCGCATCCGCGGTCTCATCAGCACCCAGCCCGCGGTGGGCTGGGGCCTGCTGATCGGCGCCGTCGCCATCGCCGGCTTCCCGCCCTTCGGGATCTTCGCCAGCGAGTTCCTGCTCCTGACCGCGACCATGCAGAGCTGGCCGTGGCTGACCGTGGCCCTGCTCTCCGGCATCGTCGTCGCCTTCGCCGGCCTCTTCCGCCACATGCACCCGGTGGTCTTCGGCCCCAGGCCGCAGGATCAGTCGCCGATCCCCGCCAACATGGTGCCGGTGGCCGTGCACCTCGCCATCGTGCTCTGGCTCGGGCTGGCCATGCCCGGCTTTCTCGCCCGGTGGTTCGACGAGGCCACCCGCCTCATCGCCGGGAGTGGCCTGCTGTGAGCGTCGCCGCCTTCATCGAGGCCTGCCGGGCGGCCGGCCTCGGTCTGCTCGGCACCGATTCCGATGCCCTCCGGCCGGCGACCACCGTCGACGTGGCAGCCCCCGATTGGGCCGCGGCCGCCCGCGTCGCGCGCGCGCTCGACCTGCGCTGGGCCGCGCTCTGGGCCGACGAGGTCGCTGACGGGCTGCGCGTGCATTGCTGCCTCGAGGGCGGGGGCCGCTACCTCGTGCTGCGCACACACGTGGCCGAGGGCGAGGCCCTGCCTTCCCACACCCCGATTTATCCGGCGGCCGACCGGCCCGAACGCCATGCCCGCGATCTGCTCGGCCTGCAGCTCGCCGACCACCCCGACCCGCGGCGCTGGACCCGCCACGCCGCGTGGCCCGCGGAGGTCCATCCCCTGCGCGGCGACCGCCCCCTGCGCCCCGAGGGGCTGGGGCCCACCCCGACCGACCACCACTATCCGTTCGTGCAGGCCGAGGGCCGCGGCATCGTCGAGATCCCGGTGGGTCCCGTGCACGCCGGCATCATCGAGCCCGGCCATTTCCGCTTCCAGGCGGTGGGCGAGATCGTGCTCAACCTGGAGGAACGGCTCGGATATGTCCACAAGGGGATCGAGAAGCTCGCCGTCGGACGCGACGCCGAGGGGCTTGCGCGCCTCGCCGGCCGCGTCAGCGGCGACAGCACGGTGGCCCACGCCTGGGCCGCCTGCCAGGCCCTCGAGCGCGCCGCCGGCATCGAGCCGCCGCCGCGCGCGATCTGGCTGCGGGCGCTGATGGCCGAGCGCGAGCGCATCGCGAACCATCTCGGCGACATCGGCGCCATCTGCAACGACGTCGGTTTCGCCTTCGCGCAGTACCAGCTGACGCGCCTCAAGGAGGCATGGGTGCGGGCCAGCGCCGCGGCCTTCGGCCACCGCCTCATGATGGACCGCGTCGTTCCCGGCGGGGTCGCGGTGGACCTCGCCGCCGAGGCCGGCGCCGTGATGGCCGCGCAGGCCCGCGCCCTCGCGGAGGAGGTCGCTGCGATCGTCGCCATCCTGGAGGACTCGGAGTCGCTCGAGGACCGCCTCATGACCACCGGCCGCCTCGCCCCCGAGCAGGCCCGCCTGCTGGGGGCGGTGGGCTACGTGGGCAAGGCCTCGGGCCAGGCCTTCGACGTCCGCCGCGACGCCCCCTACGCCCCCTACGACCGGCTCCCGGTCGAGGTGCCGTGCTACCGGGCCGGGGACGTCGCCGCCCGCGCCAAGATCCGCGCCGACGAGATCGGCATCTCGGCCCGGCTCATCGCGGCGCTGCTGGAGACACTGCCCGACGGACCGGTCCGCGCTCCCTGGCGGTCGCCGCCGGCGCCGGCCGAGGGGCTCGGCATCATCGAGGGCTGGCGCGGGGAGATCATCACCTACGTGCGCCTGGATCGCGAGGGGCGGGTCGCCCGCTTCTTCCCGCGCGATCCCAGCTGGCTCACCTGGCCCGCCCTCGAGCTTCTCCTCCAGGGCAACATCGTCCCCGACTTCCCGGTCTGCAACAAGTCCGTCAACGGCTCGTACTCGGGACAGGACCTCTGACATGCTGCGTCTGTTCGGCAAGATCCTGCGCACCGGCATCGTCACCGAGGCGCCCCCGCGCGACGACGAGATCGCCGCCCTCGGCGCCGAGGTGAAGGGGCTGGTGCAGCGCCACTTCGGTGGCAGTCTCGCCATACGCGAGGTGGACGCCGGCTCCTGCAACGGCTGCGAGCTCGAGATCCACGCCCTCAACAACCCGTATTACGACCTCGAGCGCTACGGCGTGCACTTCGTCGCCTCGCCGCGCCATGCCGACGTGCTGCTGGTCACCGGGCCCGTGTCGCGCCACATGGAGGCGGCGCTGAGGCGCACCTGGGAGGCGGTGCCGGCGCCCAAGTGGGTCATCGCCGCAGGGCAATGCGCCTGCGACGGCGGCGAGTTCGGCGTCAGCTACGCCTCCTGCGGGGCGGTGGAGAACGTGATCCCCGTGGATGTGCGGATCCCCGGCTGCCCGCCCACGCCGCGCGACCTGCTCGCCGGCATCCTCGCCCTGATGCGCCGCGCCGCCTGAGCCCGGCGGCCGGGATCGCGGGTGCCGCCCGCGCACGGGCGCTCACGGCACCCTCCCTCGCCCCCCGCGCCGGTGCGCGGCGGCCTCGCGCGCCGCCGGCGCGGGCCAGCCGCCGAGCTCCGCCAGGGCCCGGCGCAGGGGCGCGAGCACCGGTCCCATGCGGCGCTCGAGGAGCGTGCCGTCGGCGCCCGCATCGGCGAGCCGGGCGCGGGCGTGCGCGGCCGACGCCCGCGCCCCGGCGGGCAGCCGCTGCGCCAGCAGCGCCAGCACCGCCTCGACCACCGCCCGGTCCCGCGGCGCTGCGAGCAGCTCGTCGCAGCGCCGGAGGAAGGGCGGCCCCACCGGCCCGCCCTCCGCCGCCTCCCGCTCCAGCAGCGCCGCCGCCAGGGCCGGATCCCGCGGCGCCCGGCGCGCGAGGGCGGAGCGGATCGCCTCGGCGGGAACCCCGCCCGCGAGCAGCCCCCGCGCCATCCGCAGGCGCGCCTCCGCCTCCGGGGTGAAGGGCAGATGCTCCAGGACCGCGGCGGCGACGGCCGCAGCCAGCGCCGAGCCCGCCACCGCCGGGTGCCCGAGCAGCAGCGCGCCGAGCTCCGGCGAGGGCGCCGCCCACCACGCGGCCTCGGCCGTACCCTCGTCGAGGGCGGGGTTCAGCGGCATCATCGCCACCAGCTCCGGGTCGCCCAGCCGCGGCAGCGCCGCCAGGCGCTCGCGCCCGAGGCCCGCGACCACCTCGGGGCGGCGCAGGGGGCCGCGCCGGAGGGCCGCCTCCCCCACCGCCACCCGCGCCAGCAGATCGCGCACCGCCTCCAGGTAGAAGTAGCCGGTGCCGCCGACAAGCCGCAGCCCGCGCTCGCTCCGGCCCACGAGGCCGCGCACCTCGCCGCGGGCCTCGTCGATGCGCACCGCGCGCGCCAGCCGCGCGAGGGCCTCGAGGCGCAGCGCGTCCTCCGGGCGCAGCTCCCGCCGGGTGCGGCCGCCCGCCCTCATGCGTGGAGCTGGATACGTTCGCCCCAGGGCACCCCGGCGGGGCCCTGCACCACCCAGATCACGGGGTAGGCGGGCGGGCGCGCGGGGAAGCGGCCGCGGGCGTCGGTGAGGTAGACCAGGGCGTCCGGCCGCTGGGCGCGCGCCGCCACCCATGCGAAGACGGGGCGGAAGTCGGTGCCGCCGCCGCCGCGCACGCCGCGGGGCAGGCGCAGCGCCTCCCACGGCTCGAACACCCACGGCCCGCCGGGGGCGAGGGCGGCGTCGCAGGCGAGCAGGGTCACGCGGGCGCGCAGCGGCCCCTTGATGGCGTCCAGCTCGGCGACGAAGGCGGCGAGGGTCTCCGCGGCGATGGAGGCGCTGGTGTCGAGGGCCACCACCAGATCCACCGTACGCGCCCCCAGCGTCGGCAGCGCGAACTCGCCCTCCCGCCGCGAGGGCCGCTCGTAGCCGTAGTCGTGGCGCGCCAGCGCCCCCATGTGGCGCGCCAGCAGCGTCCGCCAGGGCAGCCGCGGCGCCAGGTTCGAGGCCAGGGCGCGCAGGGCCGCCCCCCCGGTGCGCCCCGCCGCCCGCGCCTGCTCGAGGGCCGCGGCGGCATGGCGGCGCCATTCGGCGGCGAGCGCCTCGCGCGCCTGCCCCTGCGGCGCGCGCGGCGGTCCGCCCGCTCCCTCGCCCCCGGCGTGGCGGCCGCCGGCGGCCCGCGGCTCGCCGGGCTCGTAGAGGTGCTCGTCGAGGAGCTCGCCCTCCTCGTCCTCGAGACAGGGGTAGATCTCCTCCGCGGCGAGGCCGCGGAAGGCCTCCAGCGCCACCACCCCCGGCGGCGGCTCCAGCCCTTCCTCCAGGAGCAGGCCGTTGACCGCGAAGTCGCAGGCGAGGTCCCACCGCCGCCGCCGGCGCGCGCCGCGGCGCGCGAAGTGCTGCAGGGCGCAGTGCAGGGCCTCGTGGGCGAGCACGAACTCCAGCTGGCCGAGGCCGAGCCGCGCCACGTAGTCCGGGTTGTAGTAGAGGCGGCGGGCGTCGGTGCCGGTGCTCCGGCACCAGGGCGCCTCCACCAGCGGCAGCCGCATCGCCAGGGCGCCGAGGAAGGGCCGCTCCACGAGGAGGCGGGCGCGCGCCGCCCGCAGCCTGGACTCGGCCCCCGCCACCGCGCTCACCCCTCCGGGAGGAGGACGTCGGCCACCGCCTCGGCCCAGGGGGCGAACTCGGGATGGGCGAAGAGCCGCGCGCCGGCGGCGCGCTGCAGGTCGGCCACCAGCATCACCGCGAGCTCGCGCTCCGGCAGGCGGGCGGCGTAGCGCAGGGCGTGGCCGATGGCCGCCTCGCCGTCCCCCTCGCCGAGACGGGCCCGCACCCGCTGGGCCAGCGCGGCGGTGAGGGCGTACTGCAGCTCGAGCCCCTCCGGCACCGCCACCTCCTCGCCGCGGACGATGGCGTCGACGTCGGGCAGGGCGTCGGCCAGCCGCAGGAAGGCCATGAGCTCGGCCGCCGCCGCCTGCCCCACGCAGCCCGCCAGCGCCGCCTCCAGCAGCGCCTCGTCGTCTCCGAACTTCGCCAGCGCCGCGCTGGCGAAGGCCCACGAGCGCGGGGTCGGGAAGGCGGTGAGGCTGTGCTCGGGGTCGAAGGCGAAGAGCAGGTCGGGGCGGAAGCGCAGAAAACCGATGATGCGCGGATCGATCCCGCCCTGCTCCGCCCAGGCCACCCAGTCGTCCAGGTGCGGCTCCAGCTCCAGGTGGGCGAAGCGGTTGGCGAGCGGTGCCGGCATGGCGAAGGTGACGCCGCGGTCGCCCTCGCGGTTGCCGGCGGCGAGGATCGCCCAGCCCTCGGGGACGCGGTAGTCGCCGAGGCGGCGGTCGAGGATGAGCTGGTAGGCCGCGGCCGACACCACCGGCGGGGCGGCGTTGATCTCGTCGAGGAACAACACCCCTGCGGGGCCGTGGCGCTCGGCGTCGGGGAGCATGGCCGGCACCGCCCACTCGACCCGCCCGCCGCTGCGGAAGGGGATCCCGCGCAGGTCGCTGGGCTCGAGCTGCGACAGCCGCAGGTCGATGAGCGGCAGCCCCCGCGCCGCCGCGGCCTGGGCCACGAGCTGCGACTTACCCACCCCCGGCGGCCCCCAGATCATGAGCGGCGTGTGGGTCCCCTCGGCCGCCGCCGCCAGCTCGCGGGCGAGGATGCGGGCGAGATGGGCGGGCCTCACCGCCGCCCCCTCAGGGGCGCACGTAGCTCCATCCCTGCTCCTGCCGCTCCATCAGCCAGACCACACCCGCCGGCACCACCTCGGCCTCCGGCAGCAGCTCCACCGGCTTGCCCCCCTGGCGCTCCATGTTGCGCTTGGTGTTGCCGCACGCCTTGAACGCCACCATGCCCTCGAAGTTCTGGGCGAAGGAGCGGATGCGCGCCTTCACCGGCGAGGTGTCGGCGCGCAGCATGTGCAGCCCGGGCCCGTAGGCCACGATCTCGATCTGCACCTCCTCGCCCTTCTCCTGGTAGTAGGCGATGATGTTGCGGGCGTTGTTGAGGGCGAGGTTCATGCGCTTCGGATCGTTCTCGTCGACGTGGATCACCAGCCGGTGCACCCGCGCCCCCTCCTCGACCGCCCCCGCGACCGGGACGACGCCCGCCAGGGCGAGGGCGGCCGCGCCCATCAGCCAGGCCCGACGACCGATGCTCGTCTCGCTCTTCATCTCCACCTCCTCCTTGCCCGTGGCACGGGCAGGCCCACCGCCGCGGCGGGCCGTCCTCCAAAAATAGACGCTTTCGCTCGGTTTCCGGAATATCCCGGATGGACCGCGGCGGCTCAGCAGACGGGCACGCCGTAGCCGCGGCTGAAGGGCACCGGCCCCGAGAGGGCGACCACATCCCCGTCGGCGAGGGGGCGCCCGGTCTCGATGGCGTCGACGGCGCCCGGATCGGCCATGGCGGTCTCGCCGTTGTGGAAGACGACGTAGAGCTCGTGCAGCGGCAAGGCAAGGCGCGCCAGGAGATCCCCCAGCGTGGCCCCTGCGGGCAGCTGCACGCGCCGCCGCCAGCCGCCGCCGGCGTATCGGCGCATGCTGTTGTAGTAGCGGACCTCCACCTCCACGGCGCCATCCTCGCCGCGCCCGTCCTGCGCCGCCTTGACCCCGGTCAAGGCCCCGCCCCCCGGAGCCGCGCCCCGTCGCGGTCGAGATCCCATTCCGCGGCGGAGAAGGCCTGCGGCGGCACCTCGACGAGGAGCCGGAAGAGGAGCTCCGCCGCCTCCTCCGGCGGGCGCAGGGCCCCGCGCCGGTGCAGCGCCACGAAATGGTCCACGACCGGGAAGCGCGCCCGCGGCTGGCGCCGGATCTCCGCCTGCATGGGCGTGTCCACCACCCCCGGGCGGACGCTCCCCACCGCCACCCCGGCCGCCGCCAGCTCCTCGCGCAGCACCTGCCAGATCATGTGCAGGGCGGCCTTGGCGGTGCAGTAGGCGCCCCAGCCCGGCACCGGCCGATGGGCGGCGCCGGAGGAGACGTGCAGCACCCGCCCGCCGCCGAGCCGCCCCAGCAGGGCCTGGGTCAGGAACAGGGGGCCTTCCACGTTCACCGCCATGTGCGCCCGCCAGGCGGCGAGCCCCACCTGCGCAAGGGGCGCCACCGGCTCGAGCACGGCCGCGTTGTGCACGAGGAAGCGCACCGGCGATGCCCCCACCGCCTCCGCCACCGCCGCGCGCCCCTCCGGGGTGCCCACGTCGGCGGCGACGGGGCGGATCCGCCCCGGGTCGGCCGCCGCCGTCTCCTCCAGCGGCCCCTGCCGCCGCCCCACGGCGAGGACGGGGATGCCCGCCGCGGCGAGCCGCCGCACCAGGGCGCGGCCGATGCCGCTGCCGCCGCCCGTGACCACCGCCACCGCCTCCGCCGTCATCCCGGGCCCTCCCCGCCTGCGCCCGCCCCCAGCATAGCGGCGTCGCGCCGCTGTGCCACAATGCCGCCATGGCCCGCCCCCGCATCGGTGTCAGCGCCTGCCTGCTGGGCGAGACGGTGCGCTACGACGGCGGCCACCGGCGCGACCCGGTGGTGGCCGAGGTCCTCGCCCGCACCTTCGATCTGGTGCCGCTCTGCCCCGAGGTGGCCGCCGGGCTCGGCGTGCCGCGCCCGCCCGTCCACCTCGTGGGCGCCGCCCACGCGCCGCGTGCCGTGGGCGTGGACGACCCCGCCCGCGACGTCACCGCGGCCCTGGCGGCGCAGGCTGAGACCGAGATCCTCACCACCCTCGACGGGGTGATCCTCAAGGCCCGCTCGCCGAGCTGCGGGATCGCGAGCACCCCGATCCACGACGCCCGCGGGAACGTGCACGCCCTCGGCGCCGGCGTCTTCGCCCGCGCCCTGCGCCGGGCGCGGCCCCTGCTGCCCATGGCGGAGGCCGAGCGTCTGGCCGACCCGGGGCGGCGGCTCGCCTTCGTCCTCGCCGTGCTCGTCCACCACCATGCACGCCGGCCGCGGCGGCTCGCCGCCCTCCACGAGGCGGTCGCGCCGCTGCTCGAGGGCTGCGACCGCGCCGCCGGGCGCCGCGCCGCCGCCCTCGCGCGGCGGGGCCGCGGTCGCGCCGCGGCGCGCCGCTACACCGCCCTCGCCCTCGCCGTGCTCGCCCGCCCGCGGAGCGCGGCGAGGCTGCGCCGCGCCGCGCGCGGGTGGATTCCGGCGCCGGCGCGCGCTAAGATCGCGCGTTAACCCTTCATCTGACATGGATAAGGAGGGCGGCCCATGGCGAAGGAGAGCCCGCCGCGACCGCTGCGCCTGGCCCTCGTGGGGGCAGGCCGGGGCGGCAGCAGCCTGCTCGAGGCGCTGGAGGAATCCGAGACCGAGATCGTCGCCGTCTGCGACCGCAACCCCGCGGCACCCGGCATCGCCGCAGCACACCGCCGCGGCATCCCCGTCCACCACGATCTCGAGGCCTTCCTCGCGCCCTGCGCCGACGCCGACCTCGTGGTGGACGTGACCGGGGATCCCGAGGTGGGCCGGCGCCTCGCGGCGCGGCTGCCGCCGAGGGTCCACGTGCTCGACGGCACCGCCGCACGGCTGCTGTGGGAGCTGACCCGCACCACCCGGGCGCAGGCGGAGGCGGCGACGCGGCGCAACCGCCGTCTCGAGCGGGTCTACGAGCTCGCGGTGGCCCTCTCCGCCACGGGAGACCTCCACGACGCCTATCAGCGCGTCCTGCGCTGCGCGCTGGAGGTGGCCGAGGCGCCGGCGGGCTCGGTGGCCCTGCTGGACGAGCGCACCGGCGAGATGGTGCTCGCCGCCTGGCGCGGCTTCCCCGAGCACTTCGCCAGCTTCCGCCGCTGGCGGCTGCGCCCCGGCGGCCTCACCACCCACATCCTCAACCGCGACAGCCCCACCATCATCCCCGACATCACCGCCCTGGAGGAACCCGTCAACCCGCTCCTCGCGGAGGCCGGGGTGCGCTCTGTGGTGGCCGCGCCGCTGCGGGCCCAGGGGCGCATCGTCGGCATCCTCTACGTGGACGACTTCGCGCCGCGGCGCTTCGACGAGGAGGCGGCGTGGATCCTGGGGCTGCTGGCCGAGTACGCCGCCCTCGCCCTGGAGCGGCTCCGGCTGCTGGAGGAAACCCGGCGCATGGCGGTCACCGACGGGCTGACCCGCCTCGCCAACCAGCAGGAATTCATGCGCCGCCTGGCCGAGGAGACCGAGCGGGCCAACCGCTACGGGCGGCCGCTCTCCCTCATCACCCTCGATCTGGACCGCTTCAAGGCCTACAACGACCGCTACGGCCACCTCGCGGGCAACGAGCTGCTGCAGACCCTGGCCGCCACCATCCAGCGGGTCGTGCGCCGCTCCGATCTCGCCGCCCGCACCGGGGGCGAGGAGTTCTGCATCCTCATGCCCGAGACCGAGACCGAAGAGGCGGCGCGGTGCGCCGAGCGGCTGCGCAGGGAGGTGGCCGCGCTCGCCGACCGCTACCCGGAGCGCATCCGCCAGGCGGTGACGGTCTCGCTGGGTGTCGCCACCCTGCCCCACCACGCCGAGGACGCCGAGGCGCTCTACCGCGCCGCCGACGACGCCCTCTACACCGCCAAGCGCGGCGGGCGCAACCGCACCGTCATCCACCCCGATCTCGCCGCCGACGGCGTCCCGCACTGAGGCGCAGCCGCCGCCCCGTTTTTTCCTGCCATCGCAGTAAGGATCCGCGCCGCGGCCGGGTCTTTAGGGGCAAGGGCGGCGATTGCACGCCCTGCAAGCGAAGCGAAGATGCGAGGAGAACGCGAGATGAAGACTCACGAGATGGTGAAGGGTGTGCTGGGTGCGGTGCTGCTGTCGGGGCTGGCGATGACGGCGACGGCGGGGACGCTGGAGTACGGGCAGGACCGCAGCGGCGAGCCGGCGGTGGTGGCGAGCGTGTCGCAGCCGGGCGGCGGGCTGGTGGCGGCGGACGACCGCAGCGGCGAGCCCTCGGTGCGGGCGACGCAGGGCGTGATCGGCACGGCGGCGCTCGGCTTCGCCGACGACCGCAGCTGAGCGGAACGGAGCCCGCCTGCGGGCGGGCGCCCCGCGAAGGCCCGGCCCTGTGCCGGGCCTTCGCGCGTGCCGGGCTCAGGTGCCGTGGGCGAAGAGCTCGGCGAGGCGGGCCCCGGGGTCCGGCGCGCGCATGAAGGCCTCGCCCACGAGGAAGGCGTGGACGCCGGCCGCCCGCACGCGGGCGACGTCGGCGCGCGTATGGATGCCGCTCTCGGCGACCACGCAGGCCCCGGCCCGCGCCGCCTGCGGCGCGAGCCGCTCGGTGGTGGCGAGATCGGTGCGGAAGGTGCGCAGGTCGCGGTTGTTGATGCCGAGAAGCCGCGGGCCGAGGCGCAGCGCCCGCTCCAGCTCCGCCTCGTCGTGGACCTCGACGAGGACGTCGAGACCGAGCGCCAGGGCGAGGGCGTGCAGGTCCGCCAGCCGCCCATCGTCCAGGGCCGCCACGATCAGGAGCACGCAGTCGGCCCCCAGCGCCGCCGCCTCCCAGACCTGATAGGGATCGACGAGGAAGTCCTTGCGCAGCACCGGCAGCGCGCAGGCGGCACGGGCCGCGGCGAGGTGGGCGTCGTCGCCCCGGAAGAAGTCGCGGTCGGTGAGGACGGAGAGGCAGGCGGCGCCGCCGCGCTCGTAGCTGCGGGCGATGGCGGCCGGGTCGTAGGGCTCGCGCAGCAGCCCCTTGCTGGGGGAGGCGCGCTTGCACTCGGCGATGACCGCGGCCGCGCCCACGCCGATGCGCGCCTCGAGGGCGGCGGCGAAGCCGCGGGGGGGCTCGCGCCGGGCCTCGGCCGCGGCGCGCACCTCGGCGAGCGGGCGCAGGCGGCCGCGCTCGGCCACCTCCTCGGCCTTGCGCGCCAGGATGCGGCGCAGGACGTCGGCGATCACGCCATGGACTCCGTCAGCCGCGCCAGCGCCTCGAGGCGGCGCAGGGGCTCGCCCGAGGCCATGAGCTCGCGCGCCCGCGCCACGCCCGCGGCGAGATCGGGGGCGAGGCCCGCGACGTAGAGGGCGGCACCGGCGTTGGCGGCGACCACGTCGGCGGCAGGCCCTCCCTCGCCGCCGAGGACCCCGCGCACCACCGCCAGGCTCTCCGCCGGGCCGGCCACCACGAGGGCCTCCAGGGGCGACCTCGCAAGCCCCAGCCCCTCGGGGGTGACGCGGTAGCTGCGCACCGTGCCGCCGCGCAGCTCGGCCACCTCGGTGGGGGCGGAGACGCTGATCTCGTCGAGGCCGTCCTCGGCGTGCACCACCAGCACGTGCTCGGAGCCGAGGCGCCCCAGGACCTCGGCCATGGGCTCGACCCAGCGGCGGTCGAAGACGCCGATCACCTGCCGCCGGGCGCCGGCCGGGTTGGTGAGCGGTCCCAGGAGGTTGAACACCGTGCGCACCCCCATCTCCCGCCGCGGCCCGATGGCGTGGCGCATGGCGCCGTGGTGGCGCGGCGCGAAGAGGAAGCCCACGCCCACCTCGCGGATGCAGCGCGCCACCTGCTCCGGGGTGAGCTCCAGCCGCACCCCCGCGGCCTCCAGCAGGTCGGCGCTGCCCGAGCGGCTCGACACCGAGCGGTTGCCGTGCTTGGCCACGTGCCCGCCCGCCGCGGCGACGACGAAGGCAGCGGCGGTGGAGATGTTGAAGGTGCCGGCGGCGTCGCCCCCGGTGCCGCAGGTGTCCACCAGGTGGGGGACGTCCACCCGCACCGGGGTGGCGAGCTCGCGCATCACCGCCGCCGCCGCCGCAATCTCCTCCACCGTCTCGCCCTTCATGCGCAGCCCCACGAGGAAGCCGCCGATCTGCGCCGGCGTCGCCTCCCCACCCATGACGGCGCGCATCACCGCGGTCATCTCCTCCGCCGTCAGGTCGCCCCCCTCGACGACGCGGCGGATCGCCTCCTGCATCTGCATCGCTCCAGCCTCCTCCGGCCTGCGGCCGCGCCCTCAGGCCGACATCTCCAGGAAGTTGCGCAGCAGGGCGTGCCCGTGCGCGGTGAGGATCGACTCCGGGTGGAACTGCACCCCCTCCACCGGCAGGGTGCGGTGGCGCACGCCCATGATCTCGCGCCCGCCGTCGGGCTCCTCGCACCAGGCCGTGACCTCGAGCTCGCCCGGCAGCGTCGCCTCCTCGATCACCAGCGAGTGGTAGCGGGTGGCCTCGAAGGGGCTCGGCAGGCCGCGGAAGACGCCGAGGCCGCGGTGGTGCACGGGCGAGGTCTTGCCGTGCATGATCCGCCGCGCCCGCACGATGCGGCCGCCGAAGGCGGCGCCGATGCACTGATGGCCGAGGCAGACGCCGAGGATGGGCACGCGCCCGGCGAGACGCCGCACCGCCTCCACCGAGATCCCGGCCTGCGCCGGCGTGCACGGCCCCGGCGAGATCACCAGGTGGCTCGGCGCGCGTGCCGCCGCCTCCTCCACCGTGCAGGCGTCGTTGCGCACCACCGCCACCTCGGCCCCCAGCTCGCCCAGGTACTGGACCAGGTTCCAGGTGAAGGAGTCGTAGTTGTCGATCACCAGCACCACGGCCCGTCCCCCTCACAGCAGCCCGGAGCCCGCGAGCGTCGCGGCGCGGAAGAGGGCGCGGCCCTTGTTCATGGTCTCCTCCCACTCCCGCGCCGGCACCGAGTCGTGGACGACGCCGGCCCCGGCCTGGACGTGGAGCATGCCGTCGCGCAGGACGGCGGTGCGGATGGCGATGGCGGTGTCCATGTTGCCGTGCCAGCCGATGTAGCCCACGGCCCCGGCGTAGATCCCGCGGCGCACGGGCTCGAGCTCGTCGATGATCTCCATGGCGCGGATCTTGGGCGCGCCGGTGACGGTGCCGGCAGGGAAGGCCGCGCGCAGCACCTCCATGGCGCCGAGGCCCGGGCGCAGGCGGCCGCTGACGTTGGAGACGATGTGCATGACGTGGGAGTAGCGCTCCACCACCATGCGCTCGGTGACGCGCACGGTGCCGATCTCGGCGACGCGGCCGACGTCGTTGCGCCCCAGATCGATCAGCATCAGGTGCTCGGCCCGCTCCTTCGGGTCGGCCAGCAGCTCCTGCTCCAGCCGCGCGTCCTCCTCCGCGTCGGCGCCCCGCGGGCGGGTGCCCGCGATGGGGCGCACGGTGACCTCGCCGTCCTCGAGACGGACGAGGATCTCGGGTGACGAGCCCGCGACGTGGAAGTCGCCGCAGTGCAGATAGAAGAGGTAGGGCGAGGGGTTGAGGCCGCGCAGGGCGCGGTAGAAGTCCAGCGGGTGCCCGGCGTAGCGGGTCGTCAGCCGCTGCGACAGCACCACCTGCATGCAGTCGCCGGCGGCGATGTAGTCCTTGACCCGGCGCACCGCCTCCTCGAAGCCCTCGCGGGTGAAGCCGGAGACGAAGTCGTCCTCGCCGGGGCCGCTGCCGCCCCCGTGGAGGTAGGCCGGGGTCAGGCCGCGCAGGCGGCGCACCAGCTCGTCGATGCGCCGCTCGGCGCGGGCCAGCGCATCGGGGGTCTCGGGGTCGGCGTGGACCACGAGGAAGAGCCGCCCCCGGAGGTTGTCGAAGACCACCACCTCCTCGGAGAGGAAGAGCAGGATGTCGGGCGTGCCGAGGGCGTCGGGCGGGGCCTTGCCCGCAAGCCGCGGCTCGATGTAGCGCACGGTGTCGTAGGCGAAGGTGCCCACCAGGCCGCCCGTGAAGCGGGGCAGCCCCGGCACCTCGGGCACCCGGTAGCGGGCGCGGAAGGCCTCGATCCAGGCCAACGGGTCGGCGGCCTCGGCCTCCTCGACGATCCGGCCGTGGCGCTCCACCTCGATGCGGCGGCCGCGCACGCGCACGACGGTGGCCGCGGGCAGGCCGATGATGGAGTAGCGGCCCCATTTCTCGCCGCCCTGCACCGACTCGAAGAGATAGGCGTAGGGGCCGTCGGCGAGCTTGAGATAGGTGGACAGCGGCGTGTCGAGGTCGGCGAGGACCTCGCGGCAGACGGGGATGCGGTTGTAGCCCTCGCGGGCCTTACGGGCGAATTCGTGGACGTTCATGTTCCATCACCTGGCTCCGGATCCGGGGTCGTCGAGCGGTTCGCGGCCTCAGCGGCTGCGCCATCGCCCGTCGCCGACGGTGATCCGGATGTGCCAGGTGATGGTCTTCATGCGCCCTTCAGGCGGCCTCGTTCAGGATCCAGGCCGGCAGCTCGGCAAGGCTCGCGATCACCGCGTCCGGCTGCGCCGCGGCGATGTCCTCGCCGTGGTTGTAGCCGTAGGGGACGCAGACGACGCGCATCCCCGCGGCCCGCGCCGCCTGCACGTCGTTGACCGAGTCGCCCACCATGAGCGTGCGGCCGGGCTCGATTTTGAGGCAAGCCGCCGCGTGCAGCAAGGGGGCGGGGTCGGGCTTGCCCCGGGGCAGGGTGTCGCCGCTCACCACGACGCCGAAGTACCGGCGGATGCCCAGCCGCGCCAGCAACGGCTCGGTGAAACGGGCCGGCTTGTTGGTGATGCAGCCGAGGCGCAGGCCCATGGCGGCGAGCCCCTCCAGCCCCTGCGCCACCCCCGGGTAGAGGCGCGTGCCCTCCGAGAGGTGGCGCTGGTAAGCGTCGAGGAAGAGGGCATAGGCCCGCTCGAACAGGGCCGGGTCGGGCTCGGCCTCCATCTCGCCGGTGAGGGCGCGCTTGACCAGGCGCGGGGCGCCGTTGCCGATCCAGCGCCGCACCGCCGCCTCCCCCGCCGGCGTCCGCCCCAGCGCCGCGAGCATCTCGTCCACCGCCGCGGCGAGGTCCGGCGCACTGTCCACCAGCGTGCCGTCGAGATCCAGCAGCACCGCCTCGCAGGCCCCGCTCATCGCGGCACGCGCGCGGCCGCGATCTCCTCGCGCATGGCGCGGATCACGGCGGCGTAGTCGTCGGCGCCGAAGATGGCGGAACCCGCGACGAAGGTGTCGGCGCCGGCCTCGGCGATGGCGCGGATGTTGTCCACCTTGACCCCGCCGTCGATCTCGAGGCGGATGTCGAGCCCGCTCTCGTCGATGCGCCGCCGCGCCTCGCGCAGCTTGTCCAGGGCCGAGGGGATGAAGCGCTGCCCGCCGAAGCCGGGGTTGACGGACATGATCAGGATCATGTCCACCTTGTCCATGACGTAGTCGAGGTGATGCAGCGGCGTGGCCGGGTTGAAGACCAGCCCCGACTTGCAGCCGCAGTCGCGGATGAGCTGCAGGCTGCGGTCGATGTGCTCGCTCGCCTCGGGGTGGAAGGTGATGTAGTCGGCCCCGGCCTCGGCGAAGTCGGGGATGATGCGGTCGACCGGCTTCACCATCAGGTGGACGTCGATGGGTGCGGTGATGCCGTAGTCGCGCAGCGCCTTGCACACCATGGGCCCGATGGTGAGGTTGGGCACGTAGTGGTTGTCCATGACGTCGAAGTGGACGAGGTCGGCGCCGGCGGCGAGCACCGCCTCCACCTCCTCGCCGAGGCGCGCGAAGTCGGCCGAGAGGATCGAGGGTGCGATGAGGTCGTCCACGAAGCGGCTCCTCCGACGGTCCGGGCGCCCAAGGGTAGCGCAGGCGGCCCCGCCCGTGCACCCGTCAGGCGGTTGTTTTGCGTTTGATTGTTCTTATCCGCGCATAAGGCGGAGGGCGCGCCTTGGCGCCGCCGGGCGCGGCGGCGACAATGACCCTCCCGCACCGCCGGGAGGAAGCCCGTGGCCGTCGCCCTCGCCCTGCATCTGCTCGCCGCCGTCGTCTGGGTCGGCGGCATGTTCTTCGCCTACCTCGTCCTGCGCCCGGCCGCGGCGGCGCTGGAGCCCCCGGTGCGGATCGCCCTCTGGCGCGAGGTCCTCGGGCGCTTCTTCCGCTGGGTCTGGGGTGCGGTCCTGGTGCTGCCGCTGACCGGCTACTGGATGGTGGCCGCCCTCGGCGGCCTCGCCCATGCGCGCTGGCCGGTGCACGCCATGCAGGCCGTGGGCTGGCTCATGATCGCCCTCTTCCTCTGGCTCCAGGCCCGGCCCTGGCCGGCCCTGCGGGCCGCGGCGGCGGCCGGCGACTGGCCGGCGGCGGGGGCGGCGCTCGCCCGGGTGCGGGCGGTGGTGGCGCTCAACCTCGCGCTGGGGCTCGCCCTCGCCGCCATCGGCGCCCTCGGGCGCTACCTCTGATCCCCGAGGGCGGCGCGCAGACGCCCCCAGGCGGCGATGATCTCCCGGGTGCGGGCCTCCGCCGCGCGGCGGACCGCCTCGTCGCCGCCGGCGCGGTCGGGGTGGTGGCGGGCGAGGAGCCGGCGGTAGGCGCGCCGCGCCTCCTCCAGGGTGGCATCCGGCGGCAGGCCGAGGATGCGGAAGGCGTCGGCGAGCCCATCCCCCGGGGGCAGCAGGACGTCGGCCTCGGCGGCGGCCACGCCGAGGCGCGCCGCGACCTGGCGGTAGAGGGCGCGACGGCGCGCATCCGGCGGACCGTCCGCGCACAGCACCTGCGCCTGCAGGCGCAGGAACTCGCGCGCCGCACCGGGACGCGTCCGCTCCAGCCGCGCCACCGCCGCCAGCGCAAGCTCCAGGGGGAAGCGCCGCGACCTGCCCCGGCGGAAGGCCGCCTGCGCCCGCCTGCGCGCCCGCGGCCCGAGGCCCATGCGCCGCATGACCGCCTCGGCGGCCGCGATCTCGGCCCGGCTGACGCGCCCGTCGGCCTTGGCGAGATGGCCCATGACCGCGAACACGGCCATGCGGTAGGCCTCGCGCGCGCCCCCGCGCAGCGCCCGCGCGGCGAGGCCGCGATCGACCCCGTGGCCCAGCAGCACCCCCGCGGCGGCCCCGAGGGGACCGCCCGCAAGCAGCCCCACCAGGCCGCCGAGACCCTTGCCCAGCCAGCCGCCCATGGGCCCTCAGACGGAGGCGAGGAGGAGGAGGACCACCAGCACCACCGCCGCCAGCGGCAGGAGAAATCCGGGCCAGTCTCTGGGCGCCTCCTGCGCGCGGCGGTGAAGCGCCTGCAGCCCCGGGTAGAACCACAGCAGCAGCAGCAGGGCACCGACGCCCAGCAGCACCTTCTCCCAGGTCGCAAGCGGCTCCATGAGCGCATCTTCGGTCGCCGCCGCCGCAGCGTCAACGCCGCGGGGCGGGCCTCAGCCTGCGGCGTCGAGCCTTGCGCGCTCGTGCCGGTAGCGCCGGGCCGCCGCGGCGAGATTCACCCCCAGGAGGGCGAAGGAGAGGGCGAGGAGCAGGCCGGCGAGGCGCGCCGCCGCGTCCCCCGCCCACGGCGCCGCCGCGAGCAGCGCCAGCGCCGCCGCATGGAGGCGGAACTGCAGGCGGGCGCGCCCGTCGTCGACGAACTGCTTCATGTTGGGGATGCGATGCCGCCCGAGCAGGGACCGCGCCACAAGGACGTTCTGCAGGTGGAGCCAGGCGAGGAAGGGGACGATCTTGTAGAGCATGCCGCTAACCAGGGACACGCCCCATCCGGCGAGCAGCAGGATCCCGGCGAGAAGCGCAAGGCGCGCGTCGCCGGCCGCGCGCGCCGCCGCCACCGCGACCAGGCCGGCGAGCAGCGCCCCCATGCCGAGGCGCCAGAAGGCGACGGTCACGTCCCAGACCTTGCGCTTGCGCCGCTGCTGCAGCACCAGCGTCGCCGCCGCGAAGGTGGCGGCGGCAAGGCCGATGAGGGCCGCCGCCGCGACCTCCGCCGCCGGCACCCCCCGCGTCCCCGACCACAGGGCCAGCAGCCCCAGCAGCGCCGCCGGCAGGCAGCAGGTGACCGGCTTCGGGTACGGCGGCGTGACCTGGAACATGGGCACCACCTGGAAGCCCACCCCCATCACCAGGAGGCCGAGCCAGCCGGCGAGGGCCCACACCCAGTGCAGGTCGGTGAGCTGGCGGGCGAGCACGCCCCAGCCGGCGTGGCCGGCGAGCAGATGGAGCCCGAGCCCCGCGGTCACCGCGAGCGCCACCAGGGCCATGGCCACGCTGCGGCCGCTTTCGTGGCGCCAGCCCACCCGCGCCGCGGCCGCGAACCCCTGGGCCAGGAACACCGCGAGCGCCGCCCCCAGCACGGCGGTGCCCGCCGCCGCCGCCCACCGCACCCCGGCGAGCCCCGCCGGCGCGAGCAGCGCCCCGGCGAGGACGCCGGCGTGGACCCACGGCCCCAGCGCGGCGGCGCCGGGCAGAGGGACCCCGGTCAGCACCGGCATCACCTGGTAGACCGCCCCCGCCATCACCGTGAGGAGGAAGCCGAGGGTGACGAGATGGACCACGGCCAGGGTCTCGGGGGCCCAGCGCATCGTGAGCGCCGCCCCGCCCCAGAGCACGAGGGCCACACCCGCCGCCGCCCCCAGCCAGGGCGCGGTGAGGAAGAAGCGCAGCGGCACTCCCAGCGGCGGGATGCGCTCGAAGCTCAGGTTGCCGAAGCGCCCCACCGCCTACTCCGCCCCCGTGAGGTCCTCCACCGCCCGCGCCGCGACGGCGTCGCCCTCGCGCCAGATCAGCACCTCCACCGGCGCCTGCCGCCCGCGGCGCGTGCGGTGGCGCAGGCCCTGCCGCGCCAGCAGCTCGTAGAGCGGATGGGGCTCGCGGCGGTGAAGCAGGCGCAGGTACTCACCCGGCGCGAGGGCGGCCGCGGCCTCCAGCGCCCGCTCCAGGGGCTCGCAGGGCTCGAGGTCGCGGACGTCGAGGACGCGCTCGCGCGCCTGCACGGTCACAGCGCCCGCATGCGCCCCAGCACCTCCGCGGCATCGCCACCGAGGGCCTGGTCGCTCATGGGGTAGAGGATCTGCTCCTCCTTCATGTTGTGCTGCTGCATCAGGATCATCAACGTCTCGGCCTGGCCCAGGTACTCGTCGGCGTCCTCGTCCGCGACCGCCTGCTCCATGGCGGCGATGACGTCGCGCATCTGCTGGTGCTCGATGCGCATGACCTGGGTCGGCCCCCCGACCATGCCCGTGCGCTCCTCGATCTCGGGGAAGAGCACCTGCTCCTCCATGTCGAGGTGGCGGCGAAGCGCGTCGGCGAAGGCGGCGAAGCGCTCCCGCGCCGCCTCCCAGTCCCCCTCATGGACCGCATTCTCCGCCGCCGCGAACAGCTCGTCGCAGTCGCGGTGGTCCCGGGTCATGAAGCTGCTGATCTCGCTCACGGCATGCCTCCCGATGGTGCCTGCGACGGCGTCTATACTACCCGCGACCGGGGCCACCCCGCCCTTGAGCGAGATCAAGACCGGGAGGCAGCTTGAGCGGCGAGATCATCGACATCCTCGCGGGCATCCCGCTCTTCCAGCAGCTCGACCCCCGCCACCTCGAGGAGATCGCGGCGGGCACGCGCGTGGTGGAGCTCGCCCGCGGCGAGATCCTCTTCCACAAGGGCGACCGTCCCACGGGCTTCCACTGCGTGCTGGAGGGGCAGATCAAGCTCGCCATGCTGAGCGAGGACGGCGCCGAGAAGGTGCTGGAGCTCCTGGGCCCGGGGCGCACCTTCGGCGAGGCGGTGATGTTCCTGGACCGCCCCTACCCCGCCTACGCCCAGGCCCTGCGCGCAAGCCGCCTGCTCCACGTGGGGCGCTGCGCGGTGCTGCGCCACATCGAGGACGATCCGGCCTTCGCGCGGGCCCTGCTCTCGGGGCTCGCGCAGCGCCTCCACCACCTGGTGCGCGAGGTGGAGGACCTCACCCTGCACAGCGCCACCCAGCGCGTGATCGGCTACCTTCTCGGCGACGAGCCCGACGGCGGCCGGCACAGCGTCCGCCTGCCGGCGAGCAAGGCCGTCGTGGCCTCCCGCCTCAACCTCACGCCGGAGACCTTCTCGCGCGTGCTGCACGAGCTCGGCGCCCGCGGCCTGGTGACCGTGGAGGGACGCACCGTGCACCTGCGCGACGTGGAGGGGCTGCGCCGCCTCGGCCATTGCTGAGGGCCGGGCTCACGCCTCGCCGCCGAGGTCGCGGCGCGGGTCGAAGCTCGCCACCCACTCCGGCCGGAAGGCCGCGAGCAGCGCCACCACCATGCCGTTGAGCAGCCCCTCGGGCAGCATCAGCAGCGGCAGCAGGGCGAGATAGTCCGGCAGCAGCCGCACCGCGCCGCCGCCGCCCAGCGCCACCAGCGCGCTCGCCGCGAGCACCGCCGTGGCGGCGGCGAGGCCGGCGGCGAGGAAGCAGTTGACCATCACGTAGACGAAGAACTGCCGGCGCAGCCGGCGCCGCGCAAGGCGCAGCAGCCCCTGGGTCACCGCCACCGGCAGGGCGACCCCGGCGAGCAGGTTGAGGCCCAGGGGCGCGGCCGCGGCGGCACCGGCGAGCAGCAGCCCCAGCGCCGCCAGCGCCCCGGCCAGCACCGCCGGCGCCGGCCCGAGGACGAGGGTCGCCGCGGTCAGGCCCAGGAAGTGAAGCTCCGGCCCCGCCGGAAGCCCCGCCCGCACCCGCCACAGCACCATCAGGGCCACCGCGCCGCCGAGGAGCAGATGCAGCCCGGGCCCGCCGGCGAGGCGCCGCCACGGGGTGCGCGTCACCGCCCACAGGAGCAGCGGCACGGCCAGCAGCCACCCCGCCGCCCCCAGCGGCCAGCCGACGGCGTTTCCGGAAATCCACATCTCGGGCGCCCGCAAGCTGCGTCCGGTCAAGTTTCACCGCCGCGGAGGCGGGGCGCAAGGGCTCAGTGGCTGGTGCCCTCCGAGCGCGTGATCTTGTTCCAGACGTTGTACTTCCCCGAGGGCTTGCGCATGGGCAGGCGCTTGACCTCCTGCAGAGTGCGGGCGTCGTAGACCACCACCGCGCCGTCCATATCCCAGACGCTGACCAGGGCGTAGCGGCCGTGGCGGTCGAACTCCACGTGGGCGGCGGTCTTGCCCGGAGCCGGACGCAGGGTCGCCGCCACCTCCAGGCGCTCCTTGTCGATCACCTGCACCACGTCGCGGTCTTTGCCGAAGAACACGTCCACCCAGGCGTAGCGGCTCTTCTCGTGGCTGCGCAGGAAGAAGCCGGGGCCCAGCGTGGAGATGCGCCGCACCACCTTCCAGTCCTGCAGATCGACCACGGTCACCACCCCCTCGCGCAGGTTCGGCGTCGCCATCACCCGCCGCCCCCGCCAGCGCCAGGTGATCCCGGAGGCGAGGTGGGGCAGGCCCGGCAGGTCGATGCGGGCGATCTCGCGCCCCACCGCCAGGTGCACCACCCGGGCGGTGCGGCTCTGGCGCGAGGCGCCGATCAGGAACCGGTATTCGGGGTCGAAAAGGAAGTCGTCGAGGAAGGTCCCCACCGGGATCCGCCGCACCGGGAAGGCGCCCTCGGCCAGCGGCGGCGCCTCGCCGGAGTCGGCGCGGTAGTCGTGCATCGGCCCCTCGTAGACGGGGAGGGCCTCGGCGCGGCTGCTGTAGGGGATCTCCCAGATCTCCCGGACGTCCTTGAGGGCGGCGATGAAGCTCCCCCGCGGCGGCGCCACGTAGACGGCGCTCACCCGCGAGGAGGTGCCGTCGCGGCCCACCACCGGGATCACCCGCAGGGGCCGCAGGTCGGCGGCATCCAGCACCACCAGGGTGTGGGGCAGGTAGTTGCCCACCATGACGTAGCGGCCGTCGTCGGAGACCGCGAGGTTGCGGGTGTTGATGCCGGCGCGGACCTCGGCCACGCGCTCGAGCCCCCAGAGGTCGACCTTGATGATCCAGCCGTCGCGCGAGGCGACGTAGACGAAGCGCCCGTCGGGGGAGAACTTCGGCCCGCCGTGCACCGCCCGCGGCGTCGGCAGGCGGGCGATGACCTCGAGGCGGTCGCCGTCGAGGATGCTGATGTGGTGGTCCCCCAGCTCCACCACGACGAACAGGTTGAGGGGGTCGGCGCCATGGCGCGGCGCCTTCGCGAGGCGCTCGGGCGGCACCAGCACCCGGCGCGTGGCCTCGATCCGCGCCGCGTCCCAGGCGGGGGGCGCGGGCGGCGGCGCGAAGATCCAGCGCGCCAGGGCCTCGATCTCGTCGGCCCCGAGGCGATCGCCGAAGGCCGGCATCTGGGTCGCCGCACGCCCCTCGGCGATCACGCGCGCCGCCTTCTCCGGGCTCAGCCGGCCGAGGTTTTCGGGCACCAGGGCCGGGCCCATGCCGCCGAGGCGGTCCGCCCCGTGGCAGGAGGCGCAGTGGGTCTGGTAGAGGGCGGCGGCGTCCGGCGTCCCCTGCGCCACCGCCGCGGCCGCCGCCAGCGCGAGCGCCGCCAGCCGCTCAGGCCACCGCACGGCCCGCCTCCCCGAGGCCGATCTCGGCGTCGGTGAGATAGCAACCGGGGTCCTCGGCCCAGGGATCGCCGAAGGCGAGCTTGGCCCGCACCCGCGTGTTGCCGTTGCACAGCTCGAGGTGGCGGCAGGCGGCGCAGCGTCCCTTGAGCGGGCGCGGCCGCGCCCGCAGGCCCGCCAGGAGGGCGTCGTCCGAGCGGCGCCAGATCTCGGAGAAGGGGCGCTCGCGCACGTTGCCGAGGCGGTGGTCCCACCAGAAGGAGTCGGGATGGACCCAGCCGCGGTTGTCGATGTTGGCGATGGCGATGCCGCTGGCGTTGCCGCCCCAGGCGCGCAGCCGCGCCTCCAGCGCCGGTGCGTGCTCGGGGGCGCGCCGGGCCAACCAGTGCAGCAGGAAGACGCCGTCGGCGTCGTTGTTGCCGGTGACGATCTCGCGCTCCCGTCCCGTCTGCAGATCGAGCCAGGCGAGCTCGCAGAGGTAGTGCATCACCTCCCGCGTGGTGCGCAGATGGGCGTCGCTGGCGCTGCGCCCGCGCCCCGCGTAGTTGAGGTGGGAGAGGTAGAAGCGGCGCACCCCGGCCGCGTCCAGCCGGTCCATGAGGTCCGGCAGCTCGAGGGCGTTGTCGCGGGTGAGGGTGAAGCGCGCACCCACCCGCAGCCCCCGCGCGGCGAGCCGCTCGAGGGCGGCGAGGGCGGCGGCGAAGGCGCCCTCGCGGCCGCGGATGCGGTCGTGAGTGGCCTCAAGCCCGTCGAGGCTGATCCCCACGTAGTCGAGCCCGGAGCCCGCGAGCCGCTCGACCCAGGCCGCGTCCACGAGGGTGCCGTTGGTGGAGAGGCCGACGTAGATGCCGGCGGCCTTGGCGCGGGCGACGATGCGCATCAGGTCGGGCCGAAGCAGCGGCTCGCCACCGGAGAGGATCAGCGCCGGCACCCGCATCGCTGCGAGGTCGTCCACCACCGCCAGGGCCTCGGCGGTGCCAAGCTCGCCGGCGAAGTCGCGGTCGGCCGAGGCGGTGTAGCAGTGGCTGCAGCGCAGGTTGCAGCGGCGGATGAGGTTCCAGATCACCACCGGCGCGGCCGGGCGGCGCCGCGGCACCGGACGCCCCTCGACGGCGTCGCGCAGATACTGGCTCAGGCGCAGCATGGATCAGCCCTCCCGGATGCGCAGGCCGGTCTTCTTGAGGATCCGGCGGCTGTAGAGGATCTCGTGCCCGCGCAGGGCCTCGCCGAGGAGGGCGCGCACCTGCGCCGCGCGGGCCTCCACCTCGGCGCGCTCGCGCCCGTGGAGCATGGTGAAGAGGTTGTAGGGCCAGTGCGGCGGGCGGCGCGGGCGGCGGTAGCAGTGGCTGACGAAGGGCAGGCGCGCGATGCGCCGGCCCAGCTCGTCGACGCGCTCGTCGTCCACGTCCCACACCGCCATGCCGTTGGCGCGGTAGCCGAGCCGGTAGTGGTTGGGCACCGCGGCGATGCGGCGGATGGCCCCCGCCGCCAGCATCGCCCGGATGCGTGCCATCACCACCTCCGGGGGCAGGCCGAGGGCCTCGGCCACCGCATGGTAGGGCTCGCGCACCAGCGGCAGCCCGGCCTGGGTGGCGGCGATGATGCGCCGGTCGATGGCATCGGGCCGCCAGGCGGTGTGCTCGGGGCGCGCGTTCACGGCTCGAACCTCAGGCCGATGCCGTACTCGGCCTCCTTGGGCAGGCGCAGCACCGCGAGCCCCGTCTCGTCCTCGATGGCGCGCACCACCCCCTCGGCCTCGCCGGCGTGCTCGGTGGCGACCACGAACCAGAGGTTGTAGCGGTGCTCGCGCTCGTAGTTGTGGGCCACCTCGGGATGGGCGTTGACCGCCTCGGCCACCTCGTCGAGCCGCTCTGCCGGCACCGCCATGGCGCAGAGCATGAACTCGCCGCCGAGGCGGGCGGCGTCGTACATGGGCCCGAAGCGGGTGAGCAGCCCCTGGGCCAGCATGCGGTCGAGCCGCTCGATGACCTCGTCCTCGGGGCAGTCGAGCTCGGCGGCGACGGCCGCGAAGGGGCGCGCATCCACCCCGATGCCGTCCTGGAGGCGGCGCAGGAGGGCGCGGTCAAGCCGATGCATGGCCCGGCTCCTCGAAGACGTAGCGGGCCCCGCGCTGCTTGAAGCGGCGGCGGCTGAAGAGCACCCGGCGCGGGCGCCCGGCGAGACCGGCCCGCCGCGTCACCGCCTCGATCTCGGCGAGCACCGCCTCGCGGTCGCGCCCGTGCACCATGCAGTAGAGGTTGTAGGGCCAGCGCGGATGGCGCCGGCGGCGGTAGCAGAGGTGCACCGCAGGCTCGGCCGCAAGGCGCGCCCCCGCCGCGTCCACCTCCTCGTCGGGGACGTCCCAGACCACCATGGCGTTGGCGCGGTAGCCCAGCTCATGGTGGCGCACCACCAGCCCGAGCCGGCGGATGACGCCGCTGCGCAGCAGCCGCGCAAGGCGCAGGATCACCTCCGACTCGTCCATCCCCAGGCGCTCGCCCACCGCGCGGTAGGGCCGCGCCACCAGCGGCAGGCCGTCCTGGATGGCGCCGAGGAGCGCGCGGTCGCGCGGGTCGAGGGCGGTCAGCGCGTCCATTCCAGATCGAACCCCAGGTCGATGTGATACTCCCGCTCCATGGGCAGGGCGATCACCTCGTGGCCGCACGCCTGCTCGATCTCGGCGAGCACCCGCGCAAGATGCGCCTCGTCGGCGGCGGTGACCACGAACCAGAGGTTGAGCTCGCCCTCGCGCTCGTAGTTGTGGTTGACCTCGGGCCGGGCCGAGACCTGCGCCGCCACCCGCTCCAGCTCCGCCTCCGGCACCGCCATCGCCGCGAGGGTGCTCGCCCCGACGGTGTGCGGGCGCACCACCGCCCCCACCCGGGAGAGGACACCGCGCTCGCGGAGCCGCACGAGGGCCTCCAGCACCTGGGCCTCGCTCAGCCCCACGGCGCGCCCCATCTCGGAAAAAGGGGCCGGGGCGAGGGGCAGGCCCGACTGATAGCGGGCGACGAGGCGGCGCTCCGGTGCCTCGAGGGCGCTCACCCCGCCCTCGGCGCCCCTCCCCCCTTCTGCCGCCGCCTGCATGTCTCTGCCCCGCATCGCCCCGTCCCCGTGAACCGTCACAGCCCGATCCGGTGCGCCCGCGCGGTGAAGAAGATGCCGCTGGGGTAGCGCGCCTCGAGCCGCGCCACCGGCTCCAGCCGCTCGGTGTCGTAGACCTGCACCTCGCCGCCGTCGCGCACCGAGATCCAGACCTGCTCCCCGCGCGGCGTGAACTCCATGTGCAGCACCGCCGGCCCCGGGCGCAGGGTGCGCACCACACGGAGCGACTCGGTGTCGATCACCTGCACGGTGTCGTTGTCGGGATGGGCGAAGTTGACCCAGACCTGGCGCCCGTCCGGGCGGGCCATGGCGAAGACCGGCTGGCCGTGGACCGGGATCCGCGCCACCTCGCGCCAGCCCTCGGTCTCCACCACGAGGAGCTCGTGGCGGCCCACCGCGGGCAGGAAGGCGAGCCGCCCGGCGATGGCCCAGCCCTCCAGGTGCGGCATCTTGTAGACGGGCAGCCGCCGCTCGCCGCGACCGTAGTGGGGGAGGATGCGCCGTGCGCCCCGCTCCGGATGCCACAGGTCCACCAGCGCCAGGCCGTCCTCGCCGAAGAGCCCGGCGATGTACCAGCGCCCGTCCGGGGTCACCAGCGCGTCGTAGGGCTGGCGGCCGACCTCGCGGATGCGCTGCACCTGCGGCCGGCGTGGGTCGTGCACGTCGGCGATCCAGATCTCGCCGGCCTCGAACAGGCTGAAGACGAAACGCCGTCCGGGGGCGTCCACGAGCCCCACCACCTTGGAGCGGCGCCCGTCGGCGCCCACCGCCGGGATCTCCGCCAGGGGCTCGAGGGTGACGGCATCGAAGAGCCGCACCCCGCCCGGCTCGTAGTTGGAGACCGCGATCACGCGACCGTCCTGGGAGATGGCGCCGCCGATGCTGTTGCCGGCCTGGCGGATGCGCCGCACGATCCGCCCCCGCAGCAGGTCCACCTTGGTCAGGCCGCCGTCGCGGCCGAAGACGTAGGCGTAGCGCTCGTCGCGGGAGAAGACCGCCGAGGCGTGGGAGAGGTCGCCGAGGCCCTCGATGCGGGCAAGGCGCGCCATGCGGGTGGTGTCCACCACCTGCACCGCGCCGTCGGCGCGCTCGACGACGAGGCCGAGGTCCCCGGTGCCGCGCACCGAGGCGCAGCCGGCGGCGAGCAGGGCGAGCAGCGCCACCGCGGCGGACGCCCTCACCGCAGGCCCTCCCGCGGCGCAAGCCCCCGACGCAGCCGTGCCACCAGCCAGCGCGCCTCCTCGGGCGTGATCTCGCTGCGCCAGGGGGGCATCGCGGTGCCCGGCCGCCCGTCGAGGATGGTGGTGACGAGGAGGTCGTCGGGCTTGCCCGCGAGGGCCTCGGGGGTGAGCGGCGAGCCCAGCCCGCCGCGCAGGGTCATGCCGTGGCAGGAGCCGCAGTCCTGCCGCAGCAGGCGCAGCAGGGCCTGCTGGCGCGCGCCCCCGGGCCCTGCCGCCACCGCCGGCAGCGCGGCCAGGATCGCGGCCAGGGCAAGCGGGGTCCGGCGCATCGCCTCCTCCGTCGGGAATCCGGGGCGGGCGGGGCCCGCAGGCCCCGCCCGCGACAGGCTCAGTAGATGTCGTGACGGGTGTTGAAGACGTTGAACTTGCCGGTCGGGGTCACCAGGCGCGGATCCTTGATGACCGCCTTCAGCTTCAGCGTCTTGTCGTCCACGATGACGATGGCCGAGCGCTGCTCCTTGCCGTTCCAGACCGAGAACCAGACCTCGTCGCCGGCCTTGTTGAACTCGGGCTGGACGACGCGCTTCGGCCCCTCCCCGAGATCGGCCCACTCGGCGATGGGCAGCACCTTGTAGCCGGCCTCGAGGTTGTTGATGTCGAACACCGCCACCGACTGGCTGATCTTCGCATCGGGGTTCAGGGCCGTGTCCACGTAGAGGTGGTGGGACTTGGGATGGGTCTTGATGAAGAGCGACCCGCCGCCCTGGCCCTTGAGCATCCGCACCACCTTCCAGGCGTACTGCGGATGGCCCTTGGGGTCGGTGCCGATGACGGCGATGTTCTCGTCACCCAGGTGGCTGGTGGCCCACACCGGCCCGTACTTGGGGTCGATGAAGTTGGCGCCGCGCCCCGGGTGCGGGATCTTCCCCACCTCGATGAGCTTGACCAGCTTGTCGGTCTTGGAGTCGATGACCGCGATCTTGTCGGACTTGTTGGCCGCGGTCAGGAAGTAGCGGTGGGTGCGGTCCCAGCCGCCGTCATGCAGGTAGCGGGCGGCGCCGATGGTGGTCACCTTGAGGTTGTCGATGTCCTCGTAGTTGACCATCAGGACGTGGCCCGTCTCCTTGACGTTGACGATGAACTCCGGGTGCTGGTGGGAGGCCACGATGGCCGCCACGCGCGGCTCCGGATGGTACTCCTGGGTGTCCACCGTCATCCCGCGGGTGGAGACGATCTTGAGCGGCTCCAGGGTGTCGCCGTTCATGATCACGTACTGGGGCGGCCAGTAGGTGCCGGCGATGGCGTACTTGTCCTCCCAGCCCTTGTACTTGGAGGTCTCCACCGAGCGCGCCTCGAGGCCCACCTTGATCTGGGCCACGGTGTCCGGCTTCTCCATCCACAGGTCGATGAGGTTGATCACCGCATCGCGCCCGATGGTGAGGAGATAACGGCCGGAGGCCGACAGGCGCGAGATGTGCACGGCGTAGCCGGTGTCGACGACGTTGATGATCTTCTTGCTGTCGCCGTCGATCAGCGCCACCTTCCCGGCGTCACGCAGGGTGACCGAGAATAGGTTGTCGAGGTTGTAGTTGTTCATCTTGCGCGTGGGGCGCTTCTCCGGCGGCACGATCACCTTCCAGCTCGCCTTCATCTCCTCCATGCCCCACTCCGGCGGCACCGGCGGGTCGTACTGGAGATAGCGCGCCATGATGTCGATCTGCCGCTCGTCCAGCACGCCGGAGGTGCCCCAGTTGGGCATGCCGGCAGGCGAGCCGTAGGTGATGAAGGCCTTGAGGTAGGCGCTGCCCCGCTTGCGGGTGATGTCGGGTGTGAGCGGCTTGCCGGTGGCGCCCTTGCGCAGCACGCCGTGGCAGCCTGCGCAGCGCTCGAAGAAGATCTTCTTGGCCTCCTCGAACTCGGCCTTGGTCAGCGGCGGCACCCCCTCGGGCGCCCCCGGGACGACGGCCGACTCGGGCGGCACCGCCGAGGGCGCACCCTTGTAGCTCAGCTCGGCCTTGCCCGTGCCCGGGTGCGGCTCGTGCTTGGCCGCCTGCACCACGGCCGGCGAGGCGACGGCGAGCGCGGCCGCGAGGGCGGGGGCGGCACAGATGGAGAGATGTCGGGACATGGCTTCTTCCCCTCCTTGCGGTTGCGGATGGTGCATTCCCTTATCCTCCCGCAGTCTCTGGAAATCCTTGATCGAGATCAAGGGCCCCGGGCAGCTCGAGACGCGCCGAGAGGCCGCCGCCCGGGCGGTTGGCGAGCCGCACGCGGCCTCCATGCAGCGTCGCCACCTCCCGCACCACGGCAAGCCCGAGGCCGCTGCCGCCGGTGGCGCGGCTGCGGGAGCCCTCGAGGCGGTGGAAGGGCTCGAGGACCCGCTCGAGCTCCGCCTCGGGGATGCCGGGTCCGCGGTCGAGCACCTCGATCACCGCCCGCCCCGCCTCCCGCCCCACCCGCACCTCGGCCCCGCCCGCATAGCGCACCGCGTTGTCGACGAGGTTCTCCAGCGCCCGGCGCAGCGCCACCGGGCGGCCCGTCACCATCACCGGCACCGCAGGCTCCAGCAGGCCCACCGGCTCGCCCGCCTCGGCGCGGTCCTCCACCACGGCCTCGGCCAGCGCCGCGAGATCGACGCTGCGGGCCGGCTCGGCCTCGTGCCCGCGCAGCAGCTCCAGCGCCCCCCGCACCATGGTCTCCATCTCGTCGAGGTCGGCCAGGATCCGCCCCCGCACCGCCTCATCCTCCACGAACTCCGCGCGCAGACGCAGCCGCGTGATGGGGGTGCGCAGGTCGTGGGAGACCGCCGCCAGCATGCGCGAGCGCTCCTCCACATGGGCGCGCAGGCGGCGCTGCATCTCGTTGAAGGCACGCGCCGCGCGCGCCACCTCCACCGGCCCGTCCTCGGGCAGCGGCGGGCGGTGGAGGTCGCGCCCGAGCCCCTCGGCCGCCGCCGCCAGGGCCGCCAGGGGCCGCGTGAGCCAGCGCACCGCGAGCACCGTGAGCAGCACCGCGGCGGCGAGGAGCACCGCGAGCGCCCCCACCGCCCGCAGCGGCCAGCCCACCACCGCCTCCGGCAGCCGGTAGCGCAGGGCGAGCCAGCTGCCGTCGACGAGGCGCACCTCCGCCTCCAGCACCCGCACCGGCGCCATCCACGGCGGCAGCCCGCCCATGTGCCGCCGCATCATGCCCGCCATCGGAGGCGGCGGAGGCCGATCCTCGCGCAGGTGCACCCGCAGCGGCCGCGCCTCCCCCAGGGCGGCGGCGAGCAGCCCGGCGAAGAGCCGCTCCTGCGGCGAGACCGCGCCCCGGGCGAGGGCCGGTCGCGGACGCACCGCCACCACGAGCTCCGGCCCGGCGGCGGCATCCAGGAGCGGCCCGCGCCGCGTTGCCGGCAGGGCCTCGGCCAGGCGCACCAGCGCCGCCGCCCGCTGCGCCAGCTGATGGCCGCTGGCGGCATAGAGGCTGCGCACGCGCTCCTCGAGCAGCAGTCCGGCGCCCAGGAGCTGCGCCCCCACCAGCCCCCCGAGCAGCACCGCCAGCAACCGTCCGCGCAGGCTCCGGGGGACGAGCCTCACCGCCCCTCCACCTCCACCTCGGCGGCGAGGACGTAGCCCTCCCCGCGCACCGTGCGGATCAGCCGCGGCTCGCGCCCGTCGTCGCCGAGGCGGCGGCGCAGGCGGCTGACCAGGACGTCGATGCTGCGGTCGAAGGGGGCGGCCTCGCGGCCGCGCGCGAGGTCGAGCAGACGGTCGCGGGCGAGGACGCGCCCGGGCCGCTCGAGAAAGACCCGCAGCAGCCGGTACTCGGCGCCGCTCAGCGGCACCACCGTCCCCTCGGGGCTGGTGAGCTGGCGCGTGACCGCGTCGAGGGTCCAGCCGGCGAAGCGGTAGCGCCGCCCCGGCGCCGTCCCGGCGGCCCCCCCCGCCCGCCGCAGCACCGCCTTGATGCGGGCGAGCAGCTCGCGCGGGCTGAAGGGCTTGGCCACGTAGTCGTCGGCGCCCATCTCCAGGCCGACGATGCGGTCGGTCTCCTCGCCGCGGGCGGTGAGCATGATCACCGGCACGGAGGAGCGGGCGCGCAGGTCGCGGCAGAGGGTCAGACCGTCCTCGCCGGGCAGCATCAGGTCGAGGATCACGAGGTCGATGCGGTCCTCGGCGAGGGCCCGCCACATGGCGCGGCCGTCCTCGGCGGTGCTCGCGCGCAGCCCGTTGCGCTCGAGGTAGGCGGCAAGCAGCGCGCGGATCTCCGGGTCGTCGTCGACGACGAGCACGTGCGGCCTTTCCATGGCCCCCTAGATACCACACCGGACCCGGGCCGCCGAGCAGGAACCGGTAACCGAATGTAACCGGCCGCGGCGTCGTAACAGAACGAAACCATCAGGACAGGCGGCGACATCGCCGGGACACATGGCGGTGGTCTCATGGGCGGCGAGGAAGGGGACGAACGGCCCCGCTTCCGAAGACCCACAGGAACCCGAGAGGAGAAACGACCATGAAGAACCGGACCCGCAACGCACTGGCCCTCGCCACCGCCGCCGCCCTCGGCCTCGCCGCCGCCACCGCCTTCTCCCATCCCGGGGACGCCGAAGGCCCCCGCGGCTGGGGGGGCTGGAGCGAGCGCGGCCCCATGGGGGGCATGATGGGCGGACCCGCGCAGGGGATGATGGGCGGGATGATGGGCCACATGATGGGCGGCCACATGATGGGCGGCATGGAGGGACCGCAGGACATGGGTCCCGGCCACCCTTTCGGCGGCCCGGGGAAGGGGCCCTGCCCCGGCGCGGGCGGGATGCCCGGGATGGGGAGCGACGCTGAGGCCATGCAGGCCCAGGTCGCCCAGGCGGCCGAGGCCCGGCTCGACCGGCTGCGCGCCCAGCTCGGGATCCGTCCGGACCAGGAGGCGGCCTGGAACGCCTATGCGGACGCGGTGAAGGCCCTGCAGACCTTCCGTGCCGAGGCCCCGCGGGGCGCCGGCCGCGCCCTCGAGGCGGAAGGGCGGCTGCGCCTCCGGGCCACCCGCATGCGGCAGCTCGCCGACCGCCTCGAGGCCCTCGCCACCGCCCGCGAGGCCCTCTACGAGAAGCTGGATCCGCCGCAGCGGGTGGCCTTCGACGCCGCCACCCGCCACCGCGGCTGAGCGGCGCCGCGGGCGGGCGCCGCCCGCCCGCGCCGCGGCTATGCTTGGGGGCCATGGAGCGCCCCCTCGACGTCGTCCTCGCCCTCGACCAGGGCACCCACGCCTCGCGCGCACTGCTCGTCGCCGCCGACGGCAGCGTGCGCCACCGGGTCGTCCGCCCCGTGGCGCTCCAGCGCCGCGGCGCGGCGGTGGAACAGGACCCCGAGGCCCTCGTGCTGAGCCTCGAGGAGGCCGCCCTCGAGGCCCTCGCCGCGGCCCGGCGCGGGGGAATGCGGCCGGTGGCGGCGGGCCTTGCAACGCAGCGCTCCACGGTGCTCGCCTGGACGCGGGCGGGGGCGCGGCCGCTCACGCCCGCCATCAGCTGGCTCGACGCCCGCGGCGGCGAGGCCCTCGAGGCCTGCCCGCTGCCCCCGGCGCGCCTGCGCGCGCTCACCGGCCTCGTCCCTTCGGCCCACCACGCGGCGGGCAAGATCGCCTGGCTGCTGCGCGCCGACGGCGCACTCCGCCGCGCCGCCGAGGGGGGGCGCGCGGTGGTGGGCCCGCTGGCGGCCTTCCTGGTGCAGCGCCTCACCGGGGGCGCGCCGCGGATCGATGCCGGCAACGCCTCGCGGACCCTCCTCTACGGGCTCCGGCGCGGCGACTGGGAACCCGCGCTGCTCGAGGCCTTCGGCGTCCCGCCCGCGGCCCTGCCCGCATGCCGCCCGGTGCGGCACCGCTGGGGCGCGCTGCACGGGACGGGCCTTCCCCTGACCGCGGTCCACGGCGACCAGCCCGCCGCCCTCCACGCCGACGGCGCACCGCGCGCCGACACGCTCCACCTCAACCTCGGCACCGGCGCCTTCGGGCTCGTGCCGCTCCAGGTGCCGGCCGCGCGGGTGCCCCGCGGCTATGCCGTCGGCGTCGCCGATGCCGGACCATCGGGGCGGCTGCTCGCGGCCGAGACCACCATCCACGGCGCCGGCGCGGCGCTCGCCTGGATCGGCGATCGGCGCAGGCTCGCCGCGGAGGTGGTGCTGCGCCTGGCGGCGCGGGAGCCGTCCTCGCCGCCGCCGCTGTTCGTGGACGCGGTGGGCGGGCTCGGAGCACCGTGGTGGCGCCCCCATGCCCTCCCGCGCTGGCCCGAGGGCGAGCCGGTGGAGGATGCGGCCGCGGTGGCCTCGGTGGTGGAGGGCATGGCCTTCGTCATCGCCGCGAGCATCGCCGGCCTCGCCGGGGCCATGCCGGGGCTGCGCGCGATCCGCGCCGGCGGCGGCCTGGCGCGGCTCGAGCCGCTGCTCGGCCGCCTCGCCGCGCTCGCCGGCCTCCCTGTGTACCGGGTCGCCGAGCCCGAGGCCACCGCCCGCGGCATCGCCTGGCTGGCCGCGGGGTCACCCGCGCGGTGGCGGCCGGCACCGTCGCGGCGCATCGCACCGCTCGCCGACGACGCGCTCGCGGCCCGCTTCGCCCGCGCCCGCGCGGCGCTGGAGGCGGCCTGATGGGTGCGCGCTTCGAGGTGGTGGCCCACCGCGGCTTTCGCGCCCGCTATCCCGAGAACACCCTCGCCGCCGTCGCCGCCGCCCTCGACGCCGGCGCCCACCACGTCGAGGTGGACGTGCACCTGAGCGCCGACGGCGTGCCCGTGCTCTGCCACGACGCCGACCTCGCGCGCGTCAGCGGCCGTCCCGGGCGCGTCGCGGAGCTGCCCGCGGCGGTGCTCGCGGACTGGCCCGCGGGCGAACCCGGCCGCCTCGGCGACCGCTTCCCCCGCGCCCGCCTCGCCACCCTCGCCGAGGCGGCGCGCCTGGTGGCCGCCCGCGGCCGCCACCTCTTCGTCGAGCTCAAGCCCGATCCGTGGCAGCGCTTCGGCGCCGCCGCCCTCGACGCCCTCGCCGACGCCCTCGCACCGGTCCCGGGCCTGCGCTGGACCCTGATCTCGTTCCTGCCCGAGGTGGTGGAGGCGGCGCGCGCGGCCGAGCTCGCCCCCGCCGGGTGGGTCCTGCCGGCCTACGACGCCGGGGCCCGGGCGGCGGCCCGCGAGCTCGCCCCGCCGGTGCTGTTCGTCGACCGCGCCTGGCTGCCCCCGCGGGGGGCGCTGTGGCCCGGCCCCTGGCGCTGGGCGGTCTACGAGGTCAACACGCCGCGCGAGGCGGCACGCCTCGCCGCCCGCGGGGCGGGGCTCATCGAGACCGCCGAGGTGGCGCTGCTGCGCGCGGCGGTGTGCGGATGAGCGACGGCGTCGATCTCGTGGTCGTCGGCGCCGGCATCCAGGGCGCCGGCATCGCCTGGCTGGCGGCGGCATCGGGACACCGGGTGCTCGTCCTGGAGCGGATGCCGGCCCCCGCCCTCGGCACCTCGAGCCGCTCCACCAAGCTCGTCCACGGCGGCCTGCGCTACCTCGAGACCGGCCAGTGGCGGCTCGTGCGCGAGGCCCTGCGCGAACGCGCCTGGCTGCTGCGGCAAGCCCCCGCCCTCGTCCGCCGCCTGCCCATGCGCATCCCGGTCTACGCCGGCATGCGTCGCCGCCCCTGGCAGATCCGCGCCGGCCTCGCCCTCTACGCGCTCCTCGGGGGCCTCGGCCCCGACCTGCGCTTCTGCAGCCTGCCGGCGGCGGAGGCGACCGCGGAGGGCCTCGCCGGCGACGGGCTGTGCGCCGCCTTCGCCTACCTCGAGGCCCAGACCGACGACGCCGCCCTCACCACGGCGGTGCTCGCCGCCGCCACCGCCCACGGCGCCCGGGTGCTGCACGAGGCCGCGCTCCGCTCCGCCGCGGCCGACCGCGACGGCGTCGTGGTGCGCTGGCGCGGCGGCGAGGTGCGGGCGCGGGCCCTGGCGGTCGCCGCCGGGCCGTGGACGGCGCAGGTCCTGCGCCGGCTCGACCCGGCGCCGGCGCTGCCGCCGCTGGAGCTGGTGCAGGGGACCCATCTGCTGCTCGCCGGCCGCCTCGACGCCGGGTACTACCTGGAGGCGGCGGACGGGCGCGCGGTCTTCGCCCTGCCCTGGGGCGGCGAGACCCTCGTCGGCACCACCGAGACCCCCTACGCCGGGGACCCCGCCGCCTGCCGCCCGCTGCCCGCGGAGGTGGCCTACCTTCGGGCCGCCTTCGGCCGCCGCTTTCCCCGCCGCCCGGCGGAGGTCCTCGGGGCCTTCGCCGGGCTGCGCGTGCTGCCGGGCGGGGACGCCCCGGCGTTTCGCCGCCCGCGCGAGACCCTGGTGGGGCTCGCCGGACGGCCGGTGCGGATCGCCGTGGTCGCCGGCGGCAAGCTCACCACCTTCCGCGCCACCGCGCGCCGCGTCCTGGCCGGCCTCGCCCCCGCCCTCGGCCCGCCCCCCGGCGCCGCGGCCCTCGAACGGCTCCGCCTCGAACCCGCCCCCGTGACCGCGGGCCTTGCGCCCCTCGCCCCGATGGGGTAGGGATGGCGGCATGTCCGACGTCACCCTGCGACGCGACGACGCCGCCCTCCTCGGCGGCCTCGCCACGCTGGCGGTGCTGCTCGTGGTGCTGGCGGTGCCCCGCCCGCGCGTCATCGAGCCCGCCCGCGAGGCGCCGCCGCCCCGCGCGGAGGGCGCGCCGCCGCCCGTTGCGACGCCGGCACCGGCCGAGGCCCCGCCCGTCGCGGCCCCGCCCACGGCGGAGGCGCTGGCGCGGCGCCTCGAGGAGGCCGGCATCGCCTGGCCGCCGCCGCCCGGGGCGCGCATCCCGCCGCTCTACGTCGAGCGGCTGCCGCCGGACCTCGACCGCCTGCCGGTGGCGCGGAAGAAGGCCCTCTTCTTCCGCACCCTCCTGCCGCTGGTGCTCGCCGAAAACCGACGCATCCTCGCCGAGCGCCGGCGGCTGCTCGCGCTCCTCGCCGCCGGACGGCTGGAGCCGGGCTCGGCCGCGCGTGGGGAGCTCGAGGCCCTCGCCCGCCGCTACCGCGTCTTCGGCGACGTCAACGACCCCGCCGTGCGCGAGGAGCTGCTGCGCCGCGTCGACGTCGTCCCGCCGGCCCTCGCCCTCGCCCAGGCCGCCATCGAGAGCGGGTGGGGCGCCTCGCGCTTCGCGCGCGAGGCCAACAACCTCTTCGGCATCTGGACCTGGACGCAGGCGCGCGGCCTGCGCCCGCGCGAGGCCGCGGCCGACGCGCGCCACCGCGTGCGCGTCTACCCGGACCTGCGCAGCGCCGTGCGCGCCTATCTGCACAACCTCAACGTCGGCCACGCCTACGGCCTCTTCCGCCGCCTGCGCGCCTTCATGCGCGCCCAGGGCGAGCCGCTGGACCCGGTGGTGCTGGCCTACGGGCTGCGCCGCTACTCCGCCCGCGGCGCCGACTACGTGCGCGAGGTGCAGCGCCTGATCCGCGCCAACCGCCTCACCCTGGCGGACCGGACGGAGCTGGCGGGATGATCCACGGGTGGCTGTACCAGTACCAGCGCCCGTCGGCGCCGGGGGCGGTGCAGGTGTAGCGGGCGCGCCCCGGCGGCAGGGGCGCGCGGGCCACGACCTCGAAGGCGCGCCCGCCGAGGTGGCGCACCGGGATCGCCCCCTGCCCGCCGGCGTAGCAGGCCAGACGCGCCGGATCCGGCCCCGCCACGGGCGCGAGGACGAGCCGCAGCCGCGGCGGATTGCTGCCCTGCGGCACCCGCGGATCCCAGGGCTCGGCCCGCGCCACCGGCAGCGCCCGTGCCGCCACCTTGAGGCGGAACTCGTCCCCGCCCACCCCCGCGGATCCCACCGGAAACCGGGGCAGGGCGCGGGGATCGCTCCAGCGCCCCACCGGCCCCGAGTGCTGGCCGAAGGCGACAAAGCCGAGCCCGCGCACGAGCCCCGCCAGGGCGGCGTCGAACTCGCCGTAAGGGTAGGCGAAGAGGCGCTCGCGCACCCCCAGCTCGGCCTCCAGCCGGGCCTGGGCCCCCAGGAGCTCGGCCCGCACCCGGGCCCGCCAGGCGGCCTCGTCCTCGCCGGGGCGGCGCAGCAGGCTGTCATGGCTGCGGCCGTGGTTGGCGAAGGCGACGCCGGCGGCGGCCATCTCCCGCATCTGCCCCCAGGTCATGAAGCCCGGCAGGCCGCGGTCCACGGGATCGGTGGCGACGAAGACGGTGAAGGGCCAGCCGCGGGCGCGCAGCCGCGGCCAGGCGGCATCGAAGACCGAGCGGTAGGCGTCGTCCACGGTGATCGCCACCGTGCGGTCGGGGACGGGGCGGCCGGTGCGCACGGCGTCGGCGATCTCCGCGAGGGGCACGACGCGGTATCCGCCCTCGGCCAGGTGCTCGAGCTGGGCCTCGAAGGCCCCGAGCCCGATGCTGGTGGCGGGGAAGCGGTCCTCGCCGAAGCGGTGGTAGAGGAGGATCACGCCGTCGGCGACGGCGCCGGGCGAGACGATGAGCAGCAGCGCGAGGAGGGCGCGGCGGGCGGCTTGCATCATGGACCCCGCATGAGGCGGGGCCCATGATAGCAGCCTCAGCGGCGCCTGCGGGCGGCGAGGGCGACCCCGACCGCCCCGGCCGCGAGCAGGGCGATGGTGGAGGGCTCGGGGATGGTCCCGGTGGGCCCTCCGGCCGCGCCGGCCCAGACGGTCCAGGGCGCCAGCGCGGCCAGCAGCGACAGCAGTGCCTTCATGACGATCTCCTCCTCACGGCGCCGGCCGAGCCCGGCACCGTGCCCGTGCAAGATCCGCGCCCGCACAGGGAACGCCGGCTCCTTCAACGGGTTGCACGCCTCCGCGGAGGCCGCGGCGCGCCGGTTGTCAAAAAATCCGACACCGTCACCCGCGGGCCGCGGCGAGGATCGCGTCGGCGGTGCGGATGGCCAGCGCCTCCACCGTGAGGGAAGGGGCCTCGCCGCCGCCGGAGGAGGGGAAGACGCTGGCGTCGGCGATCCAGAGATTGCGCCAGCGGTGACTCCGCCCCTGGTCGTCCACCACCGAGGTCCGCGGATCCCGCCCCATCCGGCAGGTGCCGAAGACGTGGGTGCTCTGGAAGAGATCGAGGCTGCCGAACTCGGCGGCCACCGCCTCGACGCCCGCGGCGGCGAGGACCGCGCGCACCGTCGCCGCCATCTCGGCAAGACGCGCCAGGGCATCGGCATCGAGCCGGCTGTGGATGCGCGCCACCGGCAGGCCGTGGGCGTCGCGCACCTCGGGGTCGAGGTCGACGAAGCTGCCGGGGTTGGGCAGGCACTCGCCGATGGCGCCCACCGCGAGGGCATGGCCGAAGCGTTCGCGCATGGCGCGCTTGTGGCCGCGGCCGATGCCGGCGACGAGGTGCACGGCATGGCCCGCCGGCCCCGCGTAGCCGGCCTCCGCGGTGGCAGGGCCGAGGCGGAACCCGCCCGGCACCCGGGCGGCGGGGTCCGGGGCGCTGCGGTCCCAGCAGATCACCTCCCGGGGCAGCCCGCGGTGGGCCTGCAAGGGGCGCGGATGGAGCCCGGCCGAGGTCCAGGACAGGGTCTCCATGAAGTTGCGGCCCACCTCGCCGCTCTCGTTGCCGAGCCCGGAGACGAGGAGCAGGCGCGGCGTGAACACGGCCCCCGCCGCCAGCACCACCGCCCCCGCCCGCACCCGGTGCCGGCCGCCCGCCTCGTCCGCGTACTCCACCCCGTGCACGCGGTCGCGGCGGTCCGGCAGCACGCGCAGCACCGTCGCCCCGGTGACGATGCGGCAGCGCCCCGTGGCCGCGGCGCGCCGG
Source organism: Inmirania thermothiophila (assembly GCF_003751635.1). Lineage (NCBI taxonomy): Bacteria > Pseudomonadati > Pseudomonadota > Gammaproteobacteria > Chromatiales > Ectothiorhodospiraceae > Inmirania > Inmirania thermothiophila. The sequence continues at coordinate 32,466 of NZ_RJVI01000003.1, read as the reverse complement.
GCGAAGGTCACGTCGGCGCTGCCCTTGTCGCGGCGCGGGCAGCCCCGGTTGCACTGCGCGCAGTAGTTGCACGCGGGCCGCCCGTCCCACGGCTGCGGGAGCACGGCGAGGGGGTTCGGCGCCCAGCCGAGGCCCAGCCGGCGCAGCCCCGCGATCACCGGGCGCGACGTCCAGCCCACGGGATGGGGCGGGAAGGGGTAGGGCCGCGAGCGGGGGCAGCGCGGGTCCGGATCCGTCCCCGCCACCCCGACGATCCGTTCCGCCACGTCGTAGTAGGGCTCCAGGGCCTCGTACCCCAGCGGCCAGTCGGCGCCCACCCCGAGCAGGCTGCGGATGCGGAAGGCGTCCGGGTGCAGCCGGTGGGCCTCGCCGGTGAAGTGGAGCGTCGCCCCGCCGACGCCGCGCACGTGCAGGTAGCCCACGGGCTGGCGGCGCCCGGTGCGGTTGATGCGCCCGAGCCCCGCGCTCCAGGAGCGCAGGGAGTCGTGGGCGGGATCCAGGGGCTGCAGCGGCGCCACCGTGTAGGGCAGGCCCGGCCGCTTCTCGGGAAAGCCCACCCGCTCCCAGTCCGGGCGATGGAGCCGGTAGTCCCGCGCGGGATCGTAGGCGGGGCCGGACTCCAGCACCATCACCGAGGCGCCGCGGCTGGCGAGCCGCCAGGCGCAGGCGGTGCCCCCGGCGCCCGCCCCCACCACCACCACGTCCACCGGCTCAGGCATCGTCCGGCGGCGCCCAGTAGCGGGGGTAGCCCCGCGGCTGCGGCGGCCCCCGGTACCCGATCGCGGCCCACACCCCCGGATCGCCGTAGTAGCGCACGAGGACCTCCCGGCGCAGGGTCTCGAAGAAGCGCCGCGGCGGACCCGACCGCCCCGCCGCGGCCAGGAGCAGCGCCGTGCGCGCCTCCTCGCCGAGGGCGGCGTAGCCCCGCCCGTGTACCGACCTGGCCTCCCGCTCGAGCCACCGCACACCCTCGCGCAGCAGCCGGCGCAGGCGGGGATCCCCCTCGGCCTCGGCCGCGAGGGCGGCCGCGATCCCGAGATCCAGCGCCCCCGGCGCCTCGTCGGCGGGCACCACGGCGTCCACCGCGGCATCGAGCACGCCGCGCTCGGCCCCGCGCAAGGGCCGCGCGCGCCAGAGGCGCAGCCCCACCGCCGCCCCGGCAAGGCCCGAAAGCCCCGCCGCCGCAAGCCTCAGCAGACCCCGCCGTGTCCAGCGCATCACGCCCCCATGCCCCATGGCTTAGCCCATCCCGGCGCACCCTGCCACGCGCGCGCATCCGTGCTAGATTTATTCAGTGCGCCCGTTGCGGATCTCAGGGAGGAGAACGCCATGCGCAGGAGCCTGCTGCCCCTCGCCCTCGTCCTCGGCCTTGCCGCCCGCACCGCCGCCGGCACCGTCCTCATCAGCGAGATCGACTACGACCAGCCCGGCGCCGACGAGGCCGAGTTCATCGAGCTGCACAACCCCGACGGCGCGGCCGCATCGCTGGACGGCCACGTGCTCGAGCTCGTCAACGGCGCCGACGGCAGCGTCTACCGCAGCGCCGCCCTCGACGGTCTCACCATCGCCGCAGGCGGCTTCCTCGTCCTCTGCGGCAACCCGGCGAGGGTGCCGACCTGCGACCTCGACATCGGCCCCGCCACCCACCTCATCCAGAACGGGCCGGACGCGGCGCGCCTCGTCGCCGCGGGCCTCGTGCTCGATGCCGTCGCGTGGGAGGGCGTCGTCGCCGGCCTCGCCTCCATCGGCAGCGACGACCCCGCCGTGGCGGACCTTGCGCTGGCGCGCATCCCCGCCGCCGGCGGCCCCTTCCGCCCCACCCGCGCGACCCCGGGCGGTGCGCCGCTGCCCCTGCCCCCGCCGTGGGCGCTCCTCGCCACGGGGCTGCTGCTCATGCCCAGGGCGAGGGATCGCGGGTGAGGGCCACCGCCGCCACGTAGCCGAAGGCCGCGATGGAGGCTGCCCAGGCGGCGGCCCGCACCGGGCGGGAGCCGGGGCCGCGCACCGCGATCCAGCCCAGGCCGATGTGCGCCAGCAGCCCCGCCAGCTTCGCCGTCAGCCAGGCGTCCACCAGCGGGTACTGGTGCAGGATGGCCGCGAGGGCGAGCCCCGCCGCGAGGAGCACGGCGTCGTTGTAGTGCGGCACGCGGCGCGCCCAGACGCTCGCCGCCCGCGGCGAGCCCGTCACCGCCCACCAGCCGCGCAGCAGGAAGAGCAGCAGGCTCACCGCCACCGCGGTCACGTGCACCGTCTTGATCCAGGCATAGTACGCCGCCATCGGCCACCTTCGGGAACGGACCGGTGCCGTAGAATAGCGGCACGGGGCGGCGGGCGCCGCCCCGGCTCCCCGGGCCGGCGGGCCGGGGCGGGAGCCGGCGCAGCGGAGGCGGCGGCGGGCACGGCCGGGGAGGGGCCGCCGGAAAGGGAGGAAGCGTGCGTCACGTCCTGCTCGCCGCCGCCCTGCTGGCGGGGATCGTCCGCGCCGACCCCCTGGACGAGGCCGCGGCGGCGGCGCGCGCGGCGCTGTCGGACACCCGCCGGGTCCTGACCGAGGCCTGGGCCGCCGAGGAGGCGGTCCTCGCCCCCGACGGCGACAGGGTCCTCGTCCTCCTCTCCATGCGCTTCGGCGCCCCCTTCGTCCTCGAATCCGTGATCCTGCGCCTGGACGGGCGCGTGGTCGCCGAGCACCGGCCTGGACAGGATGAGCTCGGTGCGCTCCTCTCCGACGGCGTTCTCCCCTTCTGGGCGGCCCGGCTGCCGCCGGGGCGATACCGGCTCGAGGCCGTCATGGGGGGCCGCGATCTCAACGGCTACGCCTACGAGCAGGGCACCCGCTACGATCTGGTCAAGGAGGCCGCCCCCAAGGTCGTCGAGCTCACCATCCTCGGCGACCGCATCCGCCACCTCGAGGTGCGGGCATGGCCCTGAGCCGCGGGGCCGCCGCCGCGGCCCTGCTCCTGGCGGGCACGGCGCTGGCGGCGCCGGGGCCCGAGGCGCTGGTAGCGGAGATCCTGGCCGCCCACGGCGCGCGCCGGCAGCCGCCGCCCCCGCCGCCCGGCACCCCCCGTCTGGACGCCGCCGCGGCGCTCGCCGCGGGCGACCTCGAGGGCGCCGCACGCCTCCTCCAGCGGCTCGCCGGCGCACCGGAGCTGCACGCCCGGCTCGCCCTCGCCCGCGGCGCCCCCGAGGCGGCCCTCGCCCACCTCGCACAGGCGCCGGGCCCGGAGGCCACGCTGCTGCGCGCCATCGCCCTCCACCGCCTCGGCCGCCCGGCGGAGGCGATCTCCGCCCTCGACCGCGCGCCACCGCCGCCCGCCCCGTCCCTCGGCCTCGCCGCCGCCGAACTCGCCCTGCGCCAGGGCCGCGCCGACGAGGCCCTGGCCCGCCTGCGGCCGCTGCCGCCCGATCCGCCCGCGCTTCGCCTCGCCGCCCGCGCCCTCGATGCCCAGGGCGAGGCGGCGGCGGCGCTGGCGGTGCGCATGCACCTCGCCCTGCGGGGGACGCCGGGCAGCGAAACCGCCCGCGCCGCCGAGCGCGCCGCCGCGGCGCTGCTGCGCGACGGTGCCGCCGCCGCGGCCGCCGACCTTCTCGCCCGCGCCCTCGGCCGCCTGGAGGCCGCCGAGACCGCCCTGGCCCTACCCCAAGGCCCGCCCGGGCAGCGGCTCGCCGCCGCCTGCGGCGCCCTCCCCGAGGCCTGCCGCGACCCGCGCCTCGCCGCGGCCCGCGAGCTGCAGGCGCGGCTGCGCGCCGAGGCCGTGCGGCTCGAGGCCGCCGCCGACCGCCTCGCGCACGCGGCACCCCTGGTGGAGGCCCGCCCGCGCGAGGTGGCGGCGGCGGCGCGGCGCCTGGCGCCACGCCGCCACGCCCTGCTGCCGCTGCCGGAGCACCCGCTGGATGCCCGCCTCGCCACCCTCCTCGACGGCCCCCCGGAGCCCGAGCTCCACCGCCTGTACCTGGGGCTGGTGCGAGCGGTCGGCGGCCGGCGGGCGCGCGGGATCTGGTGGCGAGGCCGCGGCGACGACGAGGCCGCCGAGGCCGAGCTCGCGGCGGTCGAGGCGGCGCTGGCCCGTCTGGAGGGCGAGGCCGGACCGCCCTACGGCGGCCTCGCCCCGCGTCTCGCCGCCCTCGCCGACGAGGCGCGGACCGCGGCCGCGCGCCTGCGCCAGGAAGCGGCCCGCCTCGAGGAGGCGATGGCGCAGACCGTCCTCGCCGCGGTGGACGCGCGCCGCGCACGCCTGCGCCGGGGGCAGCTCCGCCTCGCCGCCCGCCTCGGGGCCATCGCCCGCGCCGCCCCCGCGCCGGGGGCGGGCCGCACCCTCCCGCCGCACGAGGCGCAGACCGTCGCGGCGGTGCTCGCCCTGCGCCCGCAGCACGCGCCGCCGCCCCCCTTCGACTTCGGCCGCGCCGCGCGCGCGCTGCGCCGGCTCGCCGCGGCGCCCGAGCCCGACACCGCCGCGGCCGCGGCCGAGCACCTCGCCGCCCTCCTCCTCGCCAGCGGCGAGGCCCAGGAGACCACCGGCCGGCCGCTCCCCGGGGTCGATCCCGCCCTCGCCGAGGCGGCCGCGCTCTACGGGCGCCTCGCCGGCACCGAGGCCGACCCCGGGCGCCGCGCCCGTCTGCGCTACCAGCAGGCCCACGCTGCCGACCTCGCCGCCGACCTCGCCGGCGCCGCCCGGGCCCTGGAGACGGCGGCCGCGGACGCCGACGGGGCCCTCGCCACCGAGATCTGGTTCCGTCTCGGCGAGACCCGCTTCACCCTCGGCCGCTACGCGGAGGCCGCCGACGCCTACAGCCGCGCGCTCGAGGGCGGCAGCGGCCCGCTCGCGGTCCACGCCCGCTACAAGCGCGGCTGGTCGCGCTACAAGCTGGGCGCCTACGCGGAGGCCGAAGACGACTTCCTCGCCGTGCTCGCCGCCGAGCTCCCGCCGGGCGGCCTCGAGGCCGCCTCGGGCCCGCGCCGCCAGCTCCTCGAGGACACCCTGGGCGTGCTCGCCCTCGCCCTCGACCACCAGGGCGGCGTCCGCGTCCTCGACGCCGCCCTCGGACGCCGCCCGCTTCCCTTCGCGGCCCTGCTCTACCAGGGCCTCGGCGAGCACTACCTGCGCAAGGAGCGCTTCGTCGACGCCGCCGAGGCCTTTCTCGCCTACGGCCGCCGCCACCCCGCGGATGTGCAGGCGGCCCTCTTCGCCGCCCGCGCCGCCGAGGCCTACGCCGCCGGGGGGTTCCCCAGCCTGCTGTGGCCGGCGCGGGAGCGCCTCGCCGCCGACTACGGCCCGGGCAGCCCCTTCTGGGCGGGCCTCGACGAGACCGCACGCGGCCGCGTCGGGGCCGCCATCGCCCCGCACCTGGAGGCGCTGGCCCGGCGCGCCCACGCCGCCTTCCAGGCCGGCGAGGCGCCGGCGGCCGAGGCGGAGCGCCGCTACCGCGCCCTCCTCGAGGCGGTGCCCGCGGAGGCGCGGGGACCGCACCGCTTCCTCCTCGGCGAGCTGCTGCGCGCCGCCGGGCGCACCCGGGAGGCGCTCGCCGCCTACGAGGCGGCGGCGTGGGCGGATCCGCCCCACGCCGACGCCGCCGCCGCCGGCTACACGGCGCTTGCGCTCCTCGACGGCCCGCTGCGGGACTCGGACCGCGGCCGCGCCCGCTTCGTCGCCGACGCCCGCCGCTTCCTCGACCGCTTCCCGCAGGCGCCGCGGCAGGCCGAGGTCCGCGCCCGGCTCGCCGAGGCGCTGTTGGAGTCGGGCCGCGACGACGAGGCGGTGGCGGCCGCCGCCGGGCTCCTGGACGCCCCCGCGCCGCTGCGCGCCCGCGGGCTGGCGGTGATCGGCGAGACGCGGGCGCGGACCGGGGACTGGGCCGGCGCCGAGGCGGCCTGGCGCGCCGCCCTCGAGGCCGACCCCTCCGCCCGGGCGGTGCGGGCGCGCCTGGCGCTGGCGCTCTACCGCCAGGCCGAGGCGCTGCGCGACGGCGGCCGCCTCGCCGAGGCCGCGGCGGCGTTCCTGCGCGTGGCGCGCGAGCTCCCGGACTCCGGGCTCGAGGCGCCGGCGCGCTTCGACGCCGCCGCCCTCCTCATCCGGCTCGAGCGCTGGCCCGAGGCGGCCGAGGCGCTGGAGGCCCTGCGCGCGGACAGCCCCGACCACCCCCTGGCCGCGCGGGTCCCGGAGAAGCTGGCCCTCGCCTACGAGCACCTCGGCCGCCGCACCGAGGCCGCGCGCGAGCTCCTGCGCGTGGCCGCCGCGAGCCGCGACGAGGCGGTGGCGCGGGCGGCGCGCCTGCACGCCGCCGAGCTCCTCGCCGCCGCGGGCGCCCGGCGCGAGGCGATCGATGTCCTGCGCGACTACGTCGCGCGGCATCCGCGCCCGCTGGACGAGGCCCTGGAGGCGCGGTGGCGCCTCGCCGGGCTCTACGCAGAGGCCGGCGACGCGGAACGCCGCGCGATCTGGCTGCGCCGCCTCCTCTCCGCCTACCGCAGGGAGGCGGCGGGTGCCTCCGACGCCGCCCACACCCTCGCCGCCCGCGCGGCCCTGGCCCTGGGCGACATCGCCCGCGCCCGCTTCGAGGCCGTCCGCCTGCGCCTGCCCCTGCGCGCGAGCCTCGCCCGCAAGCGCGAGGCCCTGGAGGAGGCGGTGCGCCACTACGAGACCGCCGCCCGCACCGGGGTCGCGGGGGCGGTGACCGAGGCCGCCTACCGCGTGGGCGAGCTCTACCGCCGCCTCGCCGCCGATGTCCTGGCCTCCGAGCGCCCCGCCGGCCTCGACGCGCTCGCGCGCGCGCAGTACGAGGTGCTGCTCGAGGAGCAGGCGCTGCCGTTCGAGGACCGCGCCGTCGAGCTCCACGCCGCCAACCTGGCGCGTGCCCGTGAGGGCGTCTGGGACCGCTGGGTGGCGGCCAGCCTCGAGGCCCTGCGGGCCCTCGATCCCGCCCACTACGACCGCCGCGAGAAGGTGGAACACCATGTGGACGTCCTGGATCCGACGCCCTGAGCCGCTGCTGGCGGCGGCCGTGCTGGTGCTGGCGGGCTGCGCCGCGCAGCCGCCGGCACCCCCGCCGGCGCCGTCCCCATCCCGCCCCGCCCCCGAGCCGCAGCCTGCCGGGCCGGCGCCGCAGGCCGACCGCGCGGCGCTGGAGGCCGGCTTCGCCGAGGCCCTGGCGCGGCTCAGGGCGGGCGACGACGACGACGCCCGCCCCATCCTCGAGGCCCTGGCCGCCCGCCCCGACGCCCCCGCCGGGGTGCACCTCAACCTCGCCCTGCTGCTGCGCCGCGCGGGCGAGCCGCAGGCCGCCTTGGCGGCGGTGGAGCGGGCCCTCGCCGCCGCCCCCCGCTGGGCCCCGGCCCTCAACCTCCGCGGCGTGCTGCTGCGCGAGCAGGGTCGCCTCGCCGAGGCCGAGAAGGCCTACCGCGCGGCGATCCGCGCCGACCGCCGTTACGCCCTCGCCCACCACAATCTCGGCGTGCTCGAGGAGCTCTTCCTGGGCCGGCCGGACGAAGCTCTGAAGGCCTACCGCCGCTATCTCGAGCTCGCCGGCGGGGACCCCACGGTGGCGGCATGGGCCGAGGCCCTCGCCGCCCACCGCGGCGGAGGGGACCGATGAGGGCGGCGGCCGCGCTGCTGCTGATGCTCGCTGGCGCCGCGGCCGGCGATACCCTCCCCGAGGGGCAGCTGGGGATGGCCGTGATCGGCGACCGCGAGCTGCCGCGGGTGCTCTACCTGCTGCCGTGGCGGGCACCGCAGCCAGCCGAGCCGCCGCCGCTGCCGGCGCCGCCGGACCCCCTCGCCGTGCCGCCGCCCGCCGCCGAGGGCGGACAAGCCCCTATAATCCCCGCTTCCCCGCGTGAGTGAGCGAGGAGGACGGCCATGGACCCGCTGGCGACCGCGATCCGCTTCTTCCAGGAGGGCGGCCCCTTCATGTACCCGATCGTGGTGGTGCTGGCCCTCGGCGTGGCCATCACCATCGAGCGCTGGATCTATCTGGGCCGCGTGCGGGCGCGCAACCGCAAGATCTGGGACCAGATCCTGCCGCTCCTGCACCAGGGCCGGTTCCCCCAGGCCCTGGAGCTCGCCAGCACCTCGGAGAGCACCATCGGCAGGATGCTCGCCTACGGCCTCGCCCGGGTCGGGCGCGGGCGCCGTGCCGACGACCTCGAGACGGCGATGGAGGAGAGCCTGATGGAGATCGTGCCGCGGCTCGAGCGGCGCACCCAGTACATCGCCATCTTCGCCAACATCGCCACCCTCCTCGGGCTTCTCGGCACCATCCTCGGCCTCATCTCGGCCTTCACCGCGGTCGCCAACGCCGACCCGACCCAGAAGGCGGCGCTCCTCTCCACCAGCATCTCGGTGGCCATGAACACCACCGCCTTCGGCCTCATGACCGCGATCCCGCTCCTGCTCGCCCACGCCGTCATCCAGAGCCGCACCCACGAGATCATCGACAGCCTCGAGATGGCGGCCGTGAAGCTGGTCAACATCGTGCGCGGCGCACCGCCCGCGGCGGAGCCGCCCGCCGGCACCGAGGCCCCCGCGCAGGCATGATCGCGCGGCTCAGGGCCCGGCGCCGCCGCCTGCGTGCGGAGCCCGAGATCGACGTCACCGCCTTCATGAACCTGATGGTGGTGCTGGTGCCCTTCCTCCTGCTCTCGGCGGTCTTCTCCCACCTCGCGGTGATGGAGCTCCACCTTCCGGAGAGCGAGCAGGCGCGGCCGGCGGACCCGCCGCGCCTGCGCCTCGAGCTCACCGTGCGCCGCACCGGCCTGCTCCTCGCCGACGCCGCCACCGGCCCCATCGCCCGCTTTCCGCGCCGCGACGAGGGCTACGACTACGGCGCCCTCGCCGCGAAGCTGGCCGAGATCAAGGCCCGCTTCCCCGAGGCGCGCGAGATCACGCTCCTGCTCGAGCCCGAGATCGCCTACCAGACCCTGGTGGACGTCATGGACACCGTGCGCCTCGGGCCGGAGGGCGGCGGCGGGCTGCTCTTTCCCGACGTCGCCCTCGGCGAGGCGCCGCCGGAGGGGGCGCCATGAGCGCCGCATCCCGCCGCGCCCGCCGCATGGCCCGCCGCCACGCCCGCGGCACGCCGGTGCGCCTGCACCTGGTCTCGCTCATGGACATCTTCACCATCCTGGTGTTCTTCCTCCTCGTGAACACCTCCGACGTGCAGCCGCCGGGGCGCGCCGTCCGCCTCCCCACGGGGCGCGCCGAGACCCCGCCGCGCCAGACCCTGGTGGTGACGGTGACGCCGGAGGCGATCCTCGTCCAGGACCGCCCCGTGGTGCGCGTCGCGGCGATCCCGCCCGACGGCCCCATCGCGCCGCTCGCCGAGGAGCTCGCCCACCAGGCCGCCCGCTCCGGCCTGCCCCCGGCCGCGCGCGAGGCCACCGTGGTGGGCGACCGCACCATCCCCTTCGCGCTCCTCCAGCGCGTCATGCAGACCCTGAGCGCGGCCGGCTATCCCCGCATCTCCCTGGCCGTGGTACGCCGGGAGGGGCGTTCCTGAATGGACGCCGCCGCGCTGCCGCCGCCGCTGCTGCCGTGGAGCGAGGACCCGCAGGAGCGGCGCCGCTTCCGCCGCATCCTCGCCGCGACCCTGACCCTGTTCACCGCGGCGAGCCTGGTGCTCACCTTCCTCGTGCCCCCGCCCAGGGTCAGCCGCCAGGAGCTGGAGCGCGTGCCGCCGCGGCTTGCCCGTCTCGTCGAGCAGCGCCGGGCCGCACCGCCACCGCCGCCACCGCGGGTGGAGCGGCGGGAGGAGCCGGAACCAAAGCCCGAGCCCGAGAAGCCCCCGCGGCCCGAGAAGCGGGCGGCGCCGAAACCGCCCCCGCAGCGCAGGCCGGCGCCGTCGCAGGAGATCGCCGCCGCCCGCGAGCGGGCGCGGCAGGCCGGGCTGCTGGCGCTCGCCGGCGAGCTTGCGGCGCTGCGCGAGCTGCCCGCCACCGAGGCCCTGGCCGGGACGCGGCCCACCCGCAAGGCGGCGGAGACCGGGGCCGGCGGGCGGCGCCTGCTCACCGCCCGCGCGGGCGAAGGCAGCGGCGGGGTCGCCGCGCCGGGGGCCGCGGTGGGCGGCGCCCCCCTCGCCGCCGGCGCCGTGCGCGAGGTGCAGGCCCCGGAGCTTGCCGCGGCGGCACGCGAGCGCCGCGCCGCCGCCCGCACCAGCGAGGAGATCCAGCTCGTCTTCGACCGCCACAAGGCGGCCTTCGACGCCCTCTACCGGCGCGCCCAGCGACGCCGCATCGGCATCCGCGGACGCGTCGTCCTCGAGCTCGCCATCGCCCCCGACGGCACCGTCACCGCCTGCCGCGTGCTCTCCAGCGAGATCGACGACCGTGCCTTCCTCGACCGCCTCGTGGCCCGTGTGCGCCTGCTGCGCTTCGAGCCGCGGGACGTGGCCCCGTGGCAGGGGACCTTCTCCATCGACTTCCTGCCCGGCGGCTGAGGCTCAGAGCCCCCCGTGGGCCCCCGCCACCGCCGCGGCCACGGTGACGAGGCTCGCCGCCAGCAGGACCCAATGGGCGCGCTGGGCAAGGCGCAGCGCCCGGGCCGGGTCGTCCGGCGCCGGGTCGCGCCGCTCGGCGAGGGGCTGCGCGACGAAGAGCACCAGGAAGAATACCGTCCACAGCGCCACCATGGCGTGCATCCACCAGAAGCGCGGCACGGCGAAGCGCCCCCAGGCGTCGAGCCGCGCCAGCATGTGCAGCCCGGCGATGCCGGCAAGGGCCACGAGCCAGCGCGCGATCGCGGCGAAGCGGCGTACGACGTCGCGGAAGCGGGCGAAGGCGGCGGCGGCGTCGGGCTCGGCGCGAAGCTGCGGCAGGAGCACCAGCGCCACCAGCCCCACGCCTCCGATCCAGAGCACCACCGCGAGGACGTGCACCAGGCGCGCGATCACCAGGTCCATGGCGCTCACCCCGGACGGCCGTCGAGGCGCGGCCTGAGGTAGACGGGGAGGTAGCGCCCCGCCCACGCCGCCGCCGCCAGCGTCCACACCCCCGCCGCGACGAGGTTGGGCGAGGCCCAGCCCGCCCCCGGCACGAGCTCGCCGACCACGCGCAGCACCATGGCCGCCTCGAAGGACCAGAAGACCGCCCACTCGAGCCCGTCCATCACCAGCGGCCGCCCGGAGTGACCGCGGCTGACCCGCGTCGCCATGGCGATCACCATGGCCGCGGCGAAGCCCACCGTGACGACGTGCAGCGGCGCCCGTCCGAGCCCCGCCGTGCCGGCGAGCCGCGCAAGCCCGTCCGCCGCCCCCAGGGCCATGCCGATGCCGAAGGCGAGGTAGGCCAGGTGCAGCACCCCCAGCAGGCGCACCTCGAGGGCCCGGCGCAGGCCCCAGCGCAGGCTGTGATGCAGCGCCACCGCCGCGACCAGGGCGTCCGGGAGCCAGGTCGATGCCCCCCGGCCCGCAAGCTCCAGCAGCCCGTGCAGGCCGAGCCCGACGTTGATCGCGGGCAGGCTCCACCGCGGCCGGTAGCCGCGATAGCCCTCCAGGGCGCATTCGGAGAAGAACGGGATCATGCGGTGGGCCACCGTGGCCAGCACCGGCAGCAGGAACCACCACAGGGCGAGCCGCACCGCGAGCAGGGCCGGACCGCCCCGTCCCGCCGCCACCGCCACGGCGGTCGCGGCGCAGGCCGCGAGCCCCGCCGCGAGGGCGGCGTTGAGCCAGCGCTCGTAGCGCTTGTCGGGCGCCGGCGCGGTGCGGAAGACCCGCCACAGCGCCGCCAGGGCCACCGCCCAGCCGAGGGCGAGGCCGCCGAAGCCCGCCGCCACCACGGCCGCGGCCTGCGCCAGCAGGCCCGCGTAGACCGCCACCACCCCCGCCGCCATGGCCGCGAAGGCCCCGACGTAGGCGGCCACCGGCACCGGCCGCCCGCCCATCCAGCGCGGGTAGGTGGTCATGAGGAAGCCGAAGACGAAGAACGGGAAGAGGCCCAGCACCATGAGCGCCCCGTGCACCGCCGCCGGCGCCACCGGCGCCCACAGGGCGGTGCCGGCGGCGCGGGCGGCGAGCTCCGCCGCCCACCAAACCGCCACCGCCACCAGCTGCAGGGCACCGCCGAAGAACATCACGCGATGGGGCGCGGCGGTGAAGACCCGACCCTCCGCCCGCAGCCGCTCGAGCCTTGCCGTCTCCTGTTCCCCCATGGATCACCTCATGCCGTCAGCCGGGCGTAGAGCAGCGGCAGCTCCCGCGGCAGCTCCCCCGGCCTGCGCACCACCACGAAGCCCTCGCTCCCGAAGAGATGGGGCAGATAGGCCGCGCCCTCCTCGTCGATGGTGACGCAGAAGGGCACGAGCCCCTGGCGCCGCGCCTCCCGCACCGCCTCGCGCGTGTCCTCGATCCCGTAGCGGCCCTCGTAGTGGTCGAGGTCGTTGGGCTTGCCGTCGGTGAGCAGCAGCAGCAGGCGCCGCGCCGCGCGCTCCGCCGCAAGGAGCCGCGTGGCATAGCGGACCGCCGCCCCCATGCGGGTGTAGTAGCCCGGCCGCACCGCGGCGATGCGCCCGCGCACCGCCGCATCGTAGCGCTCGTGGAAGGCCTTGATGAGATTCATGCGCACGTGCTCGCGCCGGCGCGAGGAGAAGCCGTAGATGGCGTAGCGGTCGCCGGTGGCGGCGAGGGCCTCGGCGAAGAGGAAGAGGCTGTCGCGGATGACGTCGATGACCCGACCCGACTCGCCGATCCAGGCATCGGTGGAGAGGGAGAGGTCGGCAAGCAGCAGGCACGAGAGGCTGCGCCCGCCCCGGTCCAGGGCGCAGTGGAGGCCGCGCTCGGCGTCGGCCCGCCCGCGCAGGCGGTCGGCGCTGAACTCCAGCAGCGCCTCGAGATCCAGCTCCTGCCCCTCGGGGCGGCGCCGGTGCCAGAGCCGGCCCGGGGCCAGGGCCTCGAAGTGGCGGCGCAGCCGCCGCGCCGGCCGGCGCAGATGCGCCGGCAGGACCGCCGGGGCCGCGCGGGCCGCCACCATGGGCCGCACCAGGCAGCGCTCCGGCAGCAACCGGCCGCGGCGCCAGTCCCACTCGGGCAGGCGGATGCCGGGCCCGAGGGGACGGTCGTCGGCCTCGGCCGCCGGCAGGTCCAGGTCGAAGCGCACCCTGGACGCCACCGACCGGCCGCCGCGGGCGACGCTGAGGTGGTCGAGATCGTCCGCCGCCGCCGGGTCGGCCTCCCCCTCCTCGGGCTCGCGGTGCACGCGCACGTACTCGCCGAGGGTCATGAGGACCTCGAAGCGGTTGAGCAGCAGCCCGCCGCGGCGCTGCGGCAGCGCCACCCGCTCCGCGGCGTGGCGGCGCCCGCCGCTGCGCGCCCGCCCGCCGCCGCCGTCGCCCTCGGCTCCCTGGCCGCCGTCGCCGCGCCCCTCCGGCGCCGGGTAGAGCCAGAGCGGCACCGGGTGCACCGGCGGCCCCGCCGCCGGCCACGCCGTCACCGTCCCCGGCCGCTCGAGGGCCTCGCGCACGGCCCGCTCCCGCGCCGCCTCCGCCCCGCGCAGCCGCGCCGGGTCCGGGCGCCGGGCGAGATGCGCCGCCACCAGCCGCCGGTAGCGGGGCCGCATCCCCGGCAGGCGCCCCAGCACCCAGCGGGTGCGCCACTGGTTGGCGGCAAGCCAGGCGTCCTCGCCGCCCGCCGCAGGCCCCGGCGCGGCGGCGAGGGCGGCGAGCCAGAGATAGAGGTCGCGGTTGAGGGCGGCCTCGGGAAAGAGATCGATGCACGGCGGCAGCCGCAGGGCCTCGGCGTCCACCGAGGCCAGCTCCGCGCGCTCCCCGCTGCCGGCGATGCGCTCGAGAAGCCGCCGGCGGGCGCCGTGGCGCCGGGCCGCCCCCGCGGTGACGGCGACCCCCCCGCCCCCGCCGGCGGCGCGGAAGAGCATGCCCACCACGGGACGGACGGCCTCCAGGGTCACCGCCGCCTCGGGATGGCCGCGCCCGGCCGCGCGGGTGATCAGCCGGTGCCAGAGGAGACCGACGGATTCTTCCACGTCGCTGCCCTCCCGTGGAGGCGGTCGCGGTGGCGCAGGAAGCAGTCCGGCGCGGTGCAGACGTAGGGGCGGCCGATGTCGCGCCAGGAGACGTCGAGGGCGCAGGCGTCGCGCACCCAGGTGAGCAGACCCTCGTCGCCGTGGCGCGCCCGCGTCTCGTCGCAGGCCTGGATGCAGCGGGCGCACTGGACGCAGGCGAACATGCGCCGCTTGATGGCGCGGGGCTTGAGCCGCATCGGGCAGACATGCTCGCAGTGCCCGAGGCAGTCGGCACAGGCCTCGGCGCGGGTGCGGTCGTAGCCCACCACCATCGCCCGCCGGTTGGCCATCCAGACGTAGCTCTGGAACAGCCCCACCGCGCAGCCGTAGCGGCAGAAGAGGTGGCGGGCGAGGGCGAACTCGATGGTGAAGACCGCCGTCGCCGCCGCCAGGAAGACGGTCTCGTAGCGGCCGAGCCCGCCGCGCAGGAGACCGCCGTAGATCTCGGCCGGCGGCATCAGATAGGTGAGCAGCACCAGCGCCCACAGGAAGGCGAAGCCGCCCACCGCAGGCCACACCGCCCACCACCAGCGCCGATCGCGCCGCTCCCGGGTGCCGTCCGGGCGCTCCTGCGGCAGCGGCTCGCGCTCCCACAGCGACGGCCGGCCGCCCGCGCGGCGCATCAGCCCGTTGATGAGCTCCACCACGGAGAAGTGCGGGCAGAGCCAGCCGCAGTAGAGCCGCCCCCAGCGCCAGGAGACCCAGAAGAAGACGCCGACCACGAGGACGATGGGGAGCAGCCCGCGCAGGAGGAGGTTCACCGTGACCTCGCCCGCCCCGATCTCGCCGCGCAGGAACGGCTCCAGGCCCAGGGTCCAGTCCCAGCCGAAGAGGACGAAGTGGCCGCGGGTGAGGTCGAGGCGGAACAGGTCCAGGGGCGGGGCCAGGACGAAGAGGGCGAAGAAGGCGAGCCGCGTCGCCAGGCGCCGCCGCTGCAGCCGCGCCGCCTTCCCGCTCACGGCCCCACCTCCGGGCAGGGCGCCCCGAACAGGGGGTAGCGGTAGGGCCGGCCGGCCATGGCCCGGGCGAGCCCCACGGCGCCGAAGAGGACCAGCATCGAGTGGAAGGTGGTGAAGTAGAGGATCAGGAAGACCCACGTCGGCGGGGCCTCGATGCCGCCGAGCATCGCCACCCCGGCCGCCACCACCACGAGAAGGAAGCCCGCCCAGAGGCTCGCCGTGAGGGTCTGGCGCAGATGACAGGCGGCAAGCGGGGGCGCCGGCCGCGTGCGCCGCCAGAGCCACAGCAGCAGCGCGAAGGCGAGCCCCGGGGCCACCAGGAGGTTGGCGAGATAGAGCGCCTCGGCCGCCACCGCCACCTCCTGGCCGCGTGCCTCATGCGCCGAGGACGGCATCCACCACCTCCGCCAGCGCCGAGACGGTGTCCTCGTCGTCGGTGAGACTCTCCACCAGCGCCACCTGGCAGGCCTCGCGCAGGTGGACCCCGCTCGCCACCAGCCGCGCCGCATAGACCAGCAGCCGCGTGCTCGCGCCCTCCTCGAGGTCGTGCTCGGTGAGGTTGCGCAGGGCCTGGCCGAGCTGCACCAGCCGCCCGGCGAGGGCCTCGTCGACCCCGCCCTCGTGGGCGACGATGCGCCGCTCCAGCTCCGGCGGCGGAAACCCCAGGCGGATGGCCACGAAGCGCTGGCGCGTGCTCGGCTTCAGGCCCTTGAGCAGGTTCTGGTAGCCGGGGTTGTAGGAGACCACGAGCATGAACTCGGGCGGCGCCTCGAGCACCTCGCCGGTGCGCTCGATGGGCAGGATGCGGCGGTCGTCGGTGAGGGGGTGCAGGACCACGGTGGTGTCCTTGCGCGCCTCCACCACCTCGTCCAGGTAGCAGATCCCGCCCTCGCGCACGGCCCGGGTCAGCGGCCCGTCGGCCCAGTAGGTGACGCCGTCGCCGATGAGGTGCCGTCCCACGAGGTCGGCCGCGGTGAGGTCGTCGTGGCAGGCGACGGTGATGAGCGGCCGCCCCAGGCGCGCCGCCATGTGGGCCACGAACCGGGTCTTGCCGCATCCGGTGGGCCCCTTGATGAGCAGGGGCAGGCGGTTGCGCCAGGCGTGCTCGAAGAGCGCGCACTCGTTGCCCTGGGGCAGGTAGAAGGGAATCCCCTTGGGTGCAGCCTCGCCCGCCCGGACCTTGCCCGTCTCGTTCATGCGCCGTTCTCCGCTTCAGGTGAGGAAGGCCGCGCCGATCCCCGCCGACACCGCCAGGAGCCAGCCCGAGACGAGCGCCCGCCAGCGGCGCGGCGCGCGGCGAAGCCCCATGAAGTCGTCCACCAGCGCCTGGCCCTTGACCACGGCGATGGCGAGCGCCGCCGGCACCACCCAGCCGCCGGCCGTCTCCGCGAGAAGCCAGCTCGCCACCGTGAGCGCCGACAGCAGCACCCAGACCCTCGTGCAGCGATCGATCCCGGGCATGCCGCCCTCCTCCTTCAGTGCAGCACGTAGACCAGCGGAAAGAGCACCAGCCACACCAGATCCACCATGTGCCAGTAGCTCGCCCCGCTCTCGAGCCCGTGCTGCTCGAGATCATAGGCGCCGCGCCCTGCGCGCACCGCCATCCAGGCAAGGATCACCATGCCGAGGACCACGTGTAAGGCGTGGAAGCCGGTGAGCAGGTAGTAGAAGGTGAAGAAGAGCTCCCCCTCGAGACCGTGACCAAGGGCCGCGAGGTGGGCGTACTCGTAGCCCTTGACGAGGAGAAAGAGGGCGCCGAGACCGAAGCCCGCCCAGAGCAGGCCCGCCGCCCGCCGCCCCTGCCCGGCCGCCGCCTCGGCGACGGCGCGGGCGACCACGAGGCTCGCCGCCACCAGCGCCAGGGTGTTGGCCAGCGCGGCGCGCCGGTCGAGCACCGCCTGCCCGGCGTCGAAGAGCTCGGGGGCCGAGCGCCGCGTCCATGCGTAGGCGAGGAAGAAGGCGGCGAAGGCGAGCAGCTCGGCGAAGATGAAGAACCAGATCGCGAGGTCGCCGGGAAGGCCGTCCCGGCGCACCTCGCCGGGGCAGAGACGGCGTCCCGCGATGGCGCAGCCGTGCACGTGTCGCCCCCCCGGAGCCAGGCAGGGGGCCTCCGCCCCCCGCCTTCGATGGATCCCGTCCGCCGCCGTCCCTGGCGGCGCTCACCCTGCGGCTACAGGCTCTCCCGGCGCAGCCGCGACGCCGGCGCGCCCTGCACCGCGCCGCCGCCGGCGAGAGCCGCCTCGGGCTCGTCGGCGCCCACGAAGAAGCTGGCGATGTAGGCCACCAGCCCGGCGAGGAAGACGAGGCCCGTGATCTCGCGCAGCCAGTAGAAGAGCGCGATCTTCTCCTGCACCACCATGTACGGCATGGGCGTCTCCGCGGCCCGCTGCAGCCACACCTGCAGGATGCCCGCGGCGGTGAGGAACAGCGTGATGAAGACGATGGAGACGGTCATCAGCCAGAAGGCCCACATCTCCAGCACCTGCTGGCGGTTGCTGTTGGCGGCGGTGCGCCCGCGCAGCAGCGGCATGGCGTAGGAGATGATCGTGAGGTTGATCATCACGTAGGCGCCGTAGAAGGCCATGTGGCCGTGCGCCGCCGTGATCTGGGTGCCGTGGGTGTAGTAGTTGACCGGCGCCAGCGTGTGCAGGAAGCCCCACACCCCGGCCCCCAGGAAGGCCATCACCGAGGTCCCCAGCGCCCACAGGGTGGCGGCCTTGTTGGGGTGCTCACGGCGACGGCGGTTGACCATGTTGAAGGCGAACACGGTCATCATGAAGAAGGGGATGGGCTCGAGCGCCGAGAAGACCGAGCCCAGCCACTTCCAGTACCCCGGGGTGCCGATCCAGTAGTAGTGGTGCCCGGTGCCGACGATGCCGGTGATGAGGGTCATGGCGATGATGAGGTAGAGCCACTTCTCGATCACCTCGCGGTCGACGCCGGTGACCTTGATGAGCACGAAGGCGAGGATCGAGCCCAGGATCAGCTCCCACACGCCCTCGACCCACAGGTGCACCACCCACCACCAGAAGTACTTGTCCTTGACCAGGTTGTCGGGGTTGTAGAACGAGAACAGGAAGAACACCGCAAGGCCCGCGAGCCCCATCAGCAGCACCAGCGAGATGACCGTCTTGCGCCCGCGCAGCACGGTCATGCCGATGTTGTAGAGGAAGCCCAGGGCGACCACGACGATGCCCAGCTTGGTGATCGTCGGCTGCTCCAGGAACTCACGCCCCATGGTGGGGAAGGCGCCGTTGCCCGTGAGCTTGGCGAGCCCGGCGTAGGGCACCAGCAGGTAGCCCAGGATCGTGAGCGCGCCGGCGACGAGGAAGATCCAGAACAGGGCCAGCGCAAGCTTGGGGCTTTCCAGCTCCCGCTCCGACTCCTCGGGCACGATGTAGTAGGCCGCCCCCATGAAGCCGAACAGCAGCCACACGATGAGCAGGTTCGTGTGCACCATGCGGGCGACGTTGAAGGGAATCGCCGGGAACAGGAAGTCCCCGACCACGTACTGCAGCCCAATGATCAGGCCGAACAGGATCTGCCCCACGAAGAGGGCGATCGCGGCCACGAAGTAGGGCTTGGCGACCGCCTGCGAACGGTACTGCATGGTCCTCTCCTCCCCTCAGCCCTCGATGTTGGGCGGCCAGGCGTTGGTGTCGATCTCGGAGACGTACTTGAAGAAGGCCACCAGCGCGTCCAGCTCCTCCTCGCTGAGGTTGAACTGCGGCATCTGCCGCCGCCCCGGCACGCCGCTCGGCTGCGCCTTGATCCAGGCCTTGATGAAGTCCGGACCGCGCCGCTTGTACACGTTGCCGAGCTCGGGCGCGAAGTACGCCCCCTCGCCGAGCAGCGTGTGGCAGCCGATGCAGTCGTTCTCCTCCCACACCCGCTTGCCCAGGGCCACCTGCTCCGTGATCGCCTGGCGGTTGTCTCGCTGCGGCAGCCGGTTGTAGGTCGTGTCCATGGTCAGCGCCAGGAAGAGCAGGAAGAAGAAGACCGCCCCTCCGTAGAAGATGTTGCGTGCCATGGACTTGGTGAAGGTCGTCGCCATCGCGCAAGTCCCCCCTGGTTGCGGTTCCAGTGCCGGAACAGGAAACCGCGGCTGGCGCTCAGGAATCCTTGATATGGATCAAGGTGGGGAACGGGGCGTGGGCGCCGGGCTTGGGGGACCGGGGACGCGCAGCCCCCGCCGCGGAACCCTACAGGACCTCCTGGTCGATGACGACGGTGACCGGGCCCTGGCCCGGACGGACGACGCCGGCGCTGCCCTGGAGGTCGCCGCTGCGGGCCCGTGCCTCGCCGCTGCGCGAGACGCGCGCGCCCACGATCACCTCCCCGTACTGGGACAGCCGCGCCTGCGGGGTCATGGCGTCGCCGTCGTCGAGGCGCACCTGCGCCGGCAGGTCGCGGACCCGCAACCGCTTCACCGCGAGCGGCATGGGCGGACCGTCCGGCGCCCGCGCGAAGACGAAGACCGTGTCGTCCGGCCGCACCTTGTCCCGCAGCGCCTCGGCGAGCCGCACCTGCACCTCCACCACGGCCGCGGCGGCGGCCGCGGGCGCCCCCTCGGCCCCGCCGAGCCGCGCCCTCGCCTGGGCGAGATAGTCGGCGACCACCTTGGCCGCCTCGCTGCCGGGGGGCAGGCTCGACTGGACCTGCTCCCAGTGCCGGACCGCCTCGGCGAAGCCGCCGCGCTGGAAGGCGGCGAACCCCGCGAGCAGGCGCGCCTCCGTGTTGGCCGGCTCCCGCTCCAGGGCCCGCCGCAGCAGCCGCTCCGGCTCCCCCACGAGACGGTCGCCGTTGACGCGGGCGAGCGACTGGGCGAGCCCCACCAGGACCTGCGGCTCGTCGCCGAGCAGCCGCTGGGCCCGCCGGTAGGCCTCCACCGCCTCCGGGAAGCGGCCCATCACCAGATAGGAGCGGCCGAGCATGCGCCAGCCCTCGCCGTCGTCGGGCTGGCGCTGCAGCCGCTCGGCGAGCCGCGCCACCATCTGCTCGATGGTCATATCCCCCGCCGCCTGCGGCGGCGGCGCCGTGCCGGCGGCGAGCTGCGGCGCGCCCAGCCGCCAGTAGAGCCCGCCGGCCAGGGCCGGAACGACGAGGGCGACGACGACGCCGGCCCAGGGCACACCGCCCCGACGCAGCCGCTCCTCCGGCTCCGCGCCCGCCACGTCCTCGAGCAGGTCGCGCTCGAGCTCCGCCCGCGCCTCGCGGTAGTGGGCCTCGTCGATGACGCCGTCGGCAAGATCCCGCTCGAGCTCCGCCAGGCGGTCCTGGAAGATGGCGACGTTGAGCTCGCGCCGCGCCACGCCGGCGGCGCGCCCGCGCCCCATGAGCGGCGGCACCACCAGCGCGAGCGCCAGCGCCACCATGGCCGCCGCCGCCGCCCAGAAGGCGCTCATCGCCGCTCCTCCCCGTCGCGGCCGGCGAGCAGCGCCTCGAGCCGCGCCCGCTCCTCGGGGCTGAGCTCGGCCGGCACGGCGCGCTGGCGGCTGCGCACGAAGTGGATGAGCACCACCACCCCCACCACCACGAGCACGAAGGGCCCGACCCAGAGCAGGGCGGTGGTGGCCTTGAAGGGCGGCCGGTAGAGGACGAAGTCGCCGTAGCGGGCGGTGAGGAAGCCGATGATCTCCTCGTCGCGCTTGCCCGCGACGATCATCTCGTAGACCTCCTGGCGCAGGTCCTTGGCCAGATCCGCGTTGGAGTCGGCGATGTTCTGGTTCTGGCACACCAGGCAGCGCAGCTCCTGGGTCAGGCGCTTGAAGCGCGCCTCCTGCTGCGGGTCCTGGAACTGGTAGACCTCGATCACGGACCAGGCCGGCGCCGCCGCCGCGAGCAGCACCAGCAAGGCGAGCAGCCTCCGCCTCATCACCCCTGCTCCCGCTTGAGCCGCTGCACCAGCGGCAGGATGGTCTCGTTGAGCGCCTCGGGCGTGATGGGACCGATCTGCTTGTAGCGGATGATCCCGTTGCGGTCGACGACGAAGGTCTCGGGCACCCCGTAGACGCCCCAGTCGATGCCGACGCGCCCGTCGCGGTCCATGAGGCTGTCGGTGTAAGGGTCCCCGAGGTCGGCGAGCCAGGCCAACGCCGCCCCGCGCTCGTCCTTGTAGTTGAGGCCGTAGATGGGGACCTCGCCGCGGCGCGCAAGCTCCACCAGCAGCGGGTGCTCGGCGCGGCAGGAGACGCACCAGCTCGCCCAGACGTTGAACAGGTAGACCCGGCCCTTGAGGTCGTCGCGGCGCACGATCCGCTCCGGATCGTGCAGGCTCGGGAGGGCGAACTCCGGCGCCGGCTTGTCGATGAGCGGCGAGGGCACCCGCTTCGGGTCGAGCCCGAGCCCGACGGCGAAGAGGGCGACGAGGGCGGCGAAGACCGCCGCCGGCAGCAGGTAGCGCAGCCTCATGCCTCCTGCCCCCCGAGGGCGGCGAGGCGCGCCGCCTGCCGCCGCACCGCGAGCCGGTAGCGGCGGTCGGTGGCCGCCAGCAGCCCGCCGATCACCATGAAGACGCCGCCGAGCCAGATCCAGCGCTGGAAGGGCTTGACGTTGAGGCGCACGGCCCAGGAGCGGCCGTCGTCGAGCGGCTCGCCCATGGCCACGTAGAGGTCGCGCGTGACCCCCGGGTCGATGCCGGCCTCGGTCATGGGCATGCGCTGCACGGTGTAGATCCGCTTCTCGGCGTGGAGCTCGCCGATCAGGCGCCCGTCCCGGTAGACCTCGAAGACCCCCGCGGTGCCCGTGTAGTTGGGCCCCTCACGCGGCTCGAGCCGCTGGAGCACGAAGCGGTAGCCGCCCAGCGTCTGGGCGTCGCCCTCCGCCATGCGCACGTCCCGGCTGACGCTGTAGGCGCTCGACAGCGCCGCGCCGACGATGAAGACCGCCACCCCCAGGTGCCCCAGCACCATGCCCCAGTGCGCCCGCGGCAGGGCGGCGAGCCCCGGCAGGAACGCCCGATGGCGCGTCGCGCGCGCGTAGACCTCCTGCAGCGTCGCGAGGACGATCCAGGCCGCGAGCGCCAGTGCCGCCGCCACCCCCGCCGAGAGCGTGCCGGCCACGGCGAGGTTCCAGGCCGCCCCGAGCAGCACCGCCGCGGCCAGGGTCCAGCGCAGCCGCCGCGCCACGGCGAGGGGATCGTCCTCCTTCCAGCGCACGTGGGGCGCCACCACCATGAGGAACATCAGCGGCGCCATGAGCGGCACGAAAACGCGGTTGAAGTAGGGCGGCCCCACCGAGATCTTGCCCACGCCCAGGGCGTCCACGGCGAGGGGGTAGACGGTGCCCAGCAGGACCGTCCCCATCACCACCACCAGCACCACGTTGTTGATCAGCAGCAGCGTCTCGCGGGAGAAGAGGGCGAAGGTCCCGACCCCGCGCACCTCGGCCGCGCGCCAACCGTAGAGCACCAGCGAGCCCCCGACGACGACGCCGAGGAAGAGGAGGATGAAGAGCCCGCGCGCCGGATCGGTGGCGAAGGCGTGGACCGAGGTCAGCACCCCGGAGCGCACCAGGAAGGTGCCCAGCAGGCTCAGGGAGAAGGTGAAGATGGCGAGCAGCACCGTCCAGCTCTTGAAGGCGCTGCGCTTCTCGGTCACCGCCAGCGAGTGCATCAGCGCCGTGCCCACCAGCCACGGCATGAACGAGGCGTTCTCCACCGGATCCCAGAACCACCAGCCACCCCAGCCCAGCTCGTAGTAGGCCCACCAGCTCCCCAGGGTGATGCCGGCGGTGAGGAAGGCCCAGGCCACCGTGGTCCACGGCCGCGACCAGCGCGCCCAGGCCGCATCCAGCCGCCCGCCGATGAGGGCCGAGAGGGCGAAGGCGAAGGCCACCGAGAAGCCCACATAGCCCATGTAGAGCATCGGCGGGTGCAGCACGAGCCCCGGATCCTGCAGCAGCGGGTTGAGGTCGCGGCCGTCGAGCGGCGCCGGGGCCAGCCGCTCGAAGGGGTTGGAGGTGAGCAGCGTGAAGAGGTAGAAGCCCACCGCCACCATCCCCATCACCGCCAGCACCCGCGCCACCATGGTCGCCGGCAGGTCCCGGCTCAGCCAGGCCACCGCCACCGTCCAGGTGGCGAGGATGAAGACCCACAGCAGCAGCGAGCCCTCGTGCCCGCCCCACACCGCCGAGATGCGATAGGCGAGCGGCAGCCTGGAGTTGGAGTTGGCGGCCACGTAGGCGACGGAGAAGTCGTTGGCCACGAAGCTCCAGGTCAGGGCCCCGAAGGCGAAGGCGACGAAGAGCCACTGGCCCAGCGCCGCCGGGCGCGCCATGGCGACCCAGCCGGGGATGCCGCGGCTCGCCCCGACGAGGGGGAAGAAGGCCTGCGCCAGGGCCAGGCACAGGGCGAGGATGAGGGAGAAGTGGCCGAGCTCCGGGATCATGGCCCCCTCCTACTCGGCGACCCGGGTGGCGCCGCCCTCGCGCGCCATGCGCACGGCCTCCTCGGCCTCGGGCGGCATGTAGTTCTCGTCGTGCTTGGCGAGCACGGTCTCGGCGCGGAAGACGCCGTCGGGGCCGATGCGCCCCTGCACGACGATGCCCTGCCCCTCGCGGAAGAGGTCGGGCAGGATGCCCCGGTAGTGGACCGGGAGCGAGCGCACGGTGTCGGTGACCTCGAAGCGCACGGTCAGCCCGTCGGCCTCGCGCCGCACCGAGCCGTCGGCGACGACCCCGCCGACGCGGATGAGGTGATCCGCCGGGGCCTCCCCCGCGAGCACCTGGCTGGGGCTGTAAAAGAAGGTCAGGTTCTCGCGGAAGGCCGAAAGCGCCAGCGCCACCGCCACGCCGACCCCGAAGACGATGAACCCCACCAGGAAGAGCCGCCTCTGTCTCGGTCTCATGAACGCCTCCGCCTCGCCCGCCGGGCGAGCTGCTCGCGCACGCGGCGCTCCCGCCGCAGGATGGAAACGACGTTGGCCGCCAGCACCAGCGCGGCCAGGGCGTAGGAGGTCCACACGTAGAACGCGTAGCCTCCCATGTGGAAGAACTCCGCAAGGCTCATCGGGTCCCCCCCAGCATCTCGCTCACCCAGCCCGCGTTGCGCTCCCGCTCGAGGACCTCGGTGCGCGCGCGCAGCAGCACCGCCGCGGCGTAGAAGAGCTTGAAGGCGAGCGCCATCACCAGCAGCGGCCAGAGCATGCTGGGGTGGATCGAGGGGGTGTCGAGCTTGGTCACGGTCGGGCCCTGGTGGAGCGTGTTCCACCACTCCACCGAGTAGTGGATGATGGGAATATTGACCACGCCCACCAGGGCCAGGATCCCGGCCGCGCGCGCGGCGATGCGCCGGTCCTCGATGGCGGCGTAGAGCGCCATGTAGCCGAGGTAGAGAAAGAGCAGGATGAGCTCCGAGGTCAGGCGCGCGTCCCACACCCACCACGCACCCCACATGGGCTTGCCCCAGAGGGCGCCGGTGGCCAGCGCGAGGAAGGTGAACGACGCCCCCAGCGGTGCGCTGGAGACGGCGAACACCTCGGCGAGCTTGACCCGCCAGACGATGCCGATGCCGGCCGAGACCGCCATCACCATGTAGACGAACAGCGACATCCAGGCCGCCGGCACGTGGATGAAGATGATGCGGTAGCTGTCGCCCTGCTGATAGTCGGGCGGCGCCAACACCAGGCCGCCGTAGAGGCCGATCAGCATGAGGACGCCGCTCGCCGCGCCGAGCCAGGGCGCCAGGCGCCCCGACCAGCGGTAGAAGTGCGGCGGGGAGGCGAGACGGTGAAGCGGCTCGAACATCCGCGGACCCCCTAGCTCAGGCTGACGCGAAGCGCCGCCGCGGCGGCGAACGGGGCGAGGCTCAGCGCCAGCGCCAGCAGCGCCCCGAGGAAGTAGAGCTGCCCGGTCACCGGCACCCCGGCGGCCGCCGCCTCGACGGCGCTCGCCGCGAAGATCAGCACCGGAATGTAGAGCGGCAGCACCAGCAGCGAGACCAGCACCCCGCCCCGGCGCAGCCCCACCGTGAGGGCGACGCCGATGGCCCCGATCAGGCTCAGCACCGGCGTGCCCAGGGCCAGGGTCGCCACCAGCGCCCCCAAGGCCTCGCCCGGAAGCCGCATCAGCACCCCGAGCAGCGGCGCCATCACCAGCAGCGGCACGCCGGTCACCAGCCAGTGCGCCGCCACCTTGGCCAGCACCAGCATCGAGAGCGGGTGGGGGCTCAGCAGCATCTGCTCGAGGGCGCCGTCGTCGAAGTCCGAGCGGAAGATGCTGTCCAGCGAGAGCATCGCCGCGAGCAGCGCCGCGACCCAGATGACCCCGGCGCCGATGCGCGCGAGCAGGCCCGCCTCCGGGCTGACGCCGAGGGGGAAGAGCGTCACCACGATGACGAAGAACAGCAGCGGGTTCGCCAGCTCGCCCCGGTGCCGGTAGGCCAGCGTCAGGTCCCGGCGCAGCATCGCCAGGAAGGCACGCCCGGTGTCGATCTGCTCGCTCATGCCCCCAGGTGCACCACCCGCGCCTCGGCGCCGTCCAGCGCCACCGCGTGGTGGGTCGTGAAGACCGCCAGCCCGCCCTGCGCCAGGTGCTGCGAGATCAGCCGCTCGATGTCGCGCCGCCCGCCCCGGTCGAGGGCCGTGAACGGCTCGTCCAGGATCCACAGCCGCGCCGGCGTCAGCAGCAGCCGCGCCAGCGCCACCCGCCTGCGCTGCCCCGCCGAGAGGGTGCGGCAGGGCACGTCCTCGTAGCCGGAAAGCCCCATCCGGGCCAGCGCCTCGTCCGCCTCGACGCCGTCGCGCCGCCCGCCCAGGGCGCAGGCCACGGCGAGATTCTCCCGCGGCGTGAGCTCCCCCTTGACCCCGTGCTGATGGCCGATGTAGGCGAGCTCGGCCAGATACTCCGACCGCGCGCGGCGGATGTCGGTTCCCCGCCAGCGCACCTCGCCCTCCTCGGGAAGCGCGAGGCCGCACAGGACGCGCAGCAGCGTCGTCTTGCCCGAGCCGTTGGGCCCCTCCACCTGCAGGGCCTCGCCGGCATGCAGAGCGAAGCCCAGGTCCTCGAAGAGGACCCGGTCCTCGCGCACGAACACCAGCCCCTCCGCCTCGAGCAGGGCCCCGGCCGCCTGCGCCTCGCGCGCCCGCGCCGGAGCGCCGCCCTCGCGCACGGCCTCCGTCGACACGCCGCCCCCGTGGATTCGACGACGGCGTAGTGTACCCGACCCGCCGCGGGCTGTCCCTCCGCGCGGCCGCCCTCAGCGGATCCCGGCCTCGCGCTGGCGGCGGCGGACGTAGGCGACGATGTGGCCCACCTCCTCGGCGGTGACGCCCTTGACCGGCGGCATGTCGCCGAAGCGCCAGTGGTGGGCGCGGACCCCGTCGCGCGCGGCCTTGTAGAAGGCGATGTCCCCGTGATGGCCGGGACGGTAGATGTCGCTGAGAAACGGCGGCCCGCTGGCGGTGCCGCGCAGGTCCTCGCCGTGGCAGGCGGCGCAGTACTTGCGGTAGGCGACCTCACCCTTCGCGGGGTCGGCCACGAACCCCCGGGGCGGCAGCAGCGGGCGGTCGTCCGCCTGCCGGCCGCAGCCCGCCAGCACCACGAGGCCGGCCAGGACCAGCACCGCACGCCACGTTCTCGTCGTCCTGCTCATCTTCGGCATCCTCATCGCGTCCCTCTCCCGGCCCGCTCCACCTCGGCCTCCTCCTGCCACTGGTGGAGCCCGAGGTGGAAGTAGGCATGGACGTAGGCGAGCACGTCCCAGATCTCCCCCTCGGACAGCACCCCCTTGAAGGCCGGCATCCGGGAGCCCTGGCTGCGGAAGGGCTCGGCGGTGCCGCCCTCGCTCACGCGCCAGAAGAGATAGTCGTCGCCGCCGTGGGGGATGTGATGGAAGTTCTGGGTCAGATCCGCCGGCCGGTGCGGCAGCCTGTCCGCCAGCGGGCCGGTGCCACGGCCGTCCCGCCCGTGGCAGACCTCGCAGCGGGCCTTGTAGATCCGCGCCCCGCGCGCGATCGCATCGGGCTCGGCCCAGCGGTCGCTGCGCCGGCCCCGGTAGGGGGGCGGCGGCTCGAGCCATCGGTCGTGGCGGTGGCCGCCCCCATGCTCGTGCTGCATCGCCCCCGGGCCGTGGCCCGCATCGGCCCGCATCGGCCCGCACCGTCCCGGCGCCGAGGAGCATGAGCGCCGCCGCCAGCACCCCCGCGACCCGCGCCGGGCCCTGTCGTCTCTCTGCCATCGCATCGTCCTCCCTCCAAGAAACGCGACCTCGCGCCGCCCCCGCCGCGGCGCCCCACATCCGATGCGCGAGGGAGTCAGAGACGCAGCCGGGCCAGGTGCAGATACCGGGTGCGCCCGGCACCGGCGGACCATGATGGCGGCAGGCGCCCCCATCCGGATCACCCGGTCCGCCGACACAGGCGGCTGCGACCGGGCCCGCCGCCACCGCCACCAGCCCCGCGAGGACCAGGACGGCAAGGGTCCGCATGCAGCCGTCCGGCCCGCGCATCACACCGCCATCCTGCCGCGTCCCGCCCGCACGCCGGACCCGCGCCGGGTCGCTGCGCCGGGGCGCTCAGCCGGCGACGGCGTCGCGCACGCGCTCGAGACGCGTCTTGACCTCAGCACCCAGCGGCGCCAGCGCCGGGTTGCCCACCACGCCGAGGACGGACTCGGGGTCCATGAAGGCCACCTCCACCTCGCCGTCGGCCACCTCGCGCACCACCACGTTGCACGGCAGGAGGAGGCCCACGCCCGGCTCGGCGGTGAGCGCCCGATGGGCCAGCGGCGGGTTGCAGGCACCGAGGATGCGGTAGGGGCGCATGTCCTCCCCCAGCTTCTCCTTGAGCGTCCTCTGGACGTCGATCTCGGTGAGCACCCCGAAGCCCTCGGCCTTGAGCGCCTCGATCACGCGCTCGCGCACCGCCTCCACGTCACCCTTCACCGTCACGCTGAAACCGTAGCTCGCCATATCCAGGCCTCCTCGCGTCTTTGCGTCATCCATACCCGGCGCAGCCGCCGCCGTCAGCGGCGGCCGCTGCGCCGCTCGATCTCCTGCCAGCGGCGATAGACCGGCTCCGGCCAGCGTGACTGGATCCACGCGATGACGTCGTCGATCTGCCCCTCGTCCAGCCGCCCCTTCCAGGCCGGCATGCCGCCGCCGTCCTTTACGGTGCCCTCGCGGATCACCTCGCGCAGCACCGCCGTGGGGTGGTGCCAGGCGTGGCCGCTGCCGTCGAGCGGCGGCGGCGGGAAGCGCCCGTCGGGCCCGCGGCGGCGCCAGTCTGGCGACCCCTGGGCGGTGCGCCCGTGGCAGGCGGCGCAGTGCTGCTGGAAGACGCGCGCACCGCGCATGACGCGCGCGAAGTCGCTGCGCAGCTCGGTGGCAGCAGCCGCCGTCCACGCCCCCGCCAGGGCGAGCGCCGCAAGCAGAGACCGGATCGTCACATGCCGCCCTCCCGTGTCCATGTATCCCATCCGTCTCCGCCGCGCCCTCCCTTGCTCCAGGAACGGCGGGAGGAGCCGACACTCCGCCGATGCCCCCGCGCGCCCGGCGTGGCGCCATGCTGAAAGATTCGCCGCCAGGACGCAAGCCAGGCGGCCGCGCGCCCGCGGTTCTCCGCCCGCAGCCATGCGCGGTCCAAAGCGTCCGGCCACGGCGACCGGACGCAGGCGATGAGGGCATCGACGTCGGTCTCGCGCCCGCCCTGCGCCGGCATGGCGCGGGGCCGGAAGGGGCTGCCGCTTCGGATCATGTAGCGCAGCTTATGGAGGGCGTGCGGCCAGGCATGGCCGCCCCATCCAGGGACGGCGCCCGATCGTGGCCCGGCCGCGGGTGCCGCCGGCCGGGCTGCCCCCCCTTGGCCCCCCGGGCGCGCAGTGGCGCCGGCAAAGGGCCTCTCCGCGGCGCACCTCCTCCGGCGCGGACCGGCACCCCTCCGCCCCGGCGGCGACGGCCACGAGCGCCGGAACCACGCCCGCAGCCAAACGCATCTCACACCGCCTCCCGCCCCGTCGGCGCCACGCCGTCCGGAAGCCGCACCATCTCCGCCGCCACCTCGGGCAGGAAGGCGGCGAAGGCCGCCGCCGCAGGCCCCAGCCGCCGCCCCCGGCGCTGCACCAGATACCAGCGGCGCATGAGGGGAAAGCCCTCCACGTCGAGGATGCGCACCCGCCCCGCGGCGAGCTCCAGCTCCAGGGTGTGGAGCGAGACCACCGCGAGCCCGAGCCCCGCCGCCACCGACTGCTTGATGGCCTCGTTGGTGGACATCTCGAGCTCGGCGCGCAGGACGAGACCGTGCCCGGCGAAGAGCCGCTCCAGCGCCCCGCGCGTGCCGGAGCCCTCCTCGCGCAGGACGAAGCGCTCCTCGGCAAGGCGCGCGAGGGGGATGCGCCGCTGCCCGGCCAGCGGGTGCTCGGGCGAGGCGATCACCACCAGCGGATTGTCGAGGAACGGACGCGCCCGCAGCGGCGCCCCCGCCGGGGGCTGCCCCATGATGGCCAGGTCCGCCTCGTGCGCCTCGAGCCGTGCCAGCAGCTCGGCCCGGTTGATGATCTCCAGCGCCAGGCGCACCCCGGGGTGACGGCGGGCGAAGGCCGCCAGCACGCGCGTGGCGAAGGCCCCTGCGGTGGTCGCCACCGCCAGACGCAGCCGCCCGCCGCGCAGCCCGCGGTGCGCCGCCAGGACCTCCTCGGCCTCGGCCAGCTCGCGCTGCACCGCCCGCACCCGCGCGTAGAGCTCGCGCCCGGCCTCGGTCAGGCGGGCCTGCCGCCCCACCTGCTCGAGCAGGGCGATGCCGGCCTGCTCCTCGAGCTGCGCCACCTGCATGGAGACCGCCGGCTGCGAAAGGTGCAGCTCCCGCGCCGCCTTGGTGTAGCTGCCAAGGCGCGCCACCGCCTCGAAGACTTCCAGCTGCCGGAGCGTGAAATGCATAAGCCTCGGCTTATCTCACCAATCATCAATCGTGATTGGCAATTATAGCCCGCCCTGCGTAGCCTTTCCCGTGCAACGTCCGATGACGCGATCCACGCGAAGGAGCACGACATGGCCATCGATCAGAGCGCACGCTACGTCGACCTCGGCATGAACGAGGACGAGCTGATGCGGGAGGGCAACCACCTGCTCGCCGCCTATCGGCTCAAGCCCAAGCCCGGCTACGGCTTCACCGCCACCGCGGCCCACGTCGCGGCCGAGTCCTCCACGGGCACCAACGTCGAGGTCAAGACCACCGACGACTTCACCAAGAAGATCGACGCCAAGGTCTACTTCATCGACGAGAACTACTTCGGCGAGGACGGCGGCCTGATCAAGATCGCCTATCCCTACGACCTCTTCGACCACAACATCACCGACGGCCGGCTGATAGTGGCCAACGTCATGACCCTGATCATCGGCAACAACCAGGGCATGGGCGACATCATCGGCCTGCGCATGCTCGACTTCTGGGTGCCGCCGCGGATGCTGGCGCTGTTCGACGGGCCCTCCACCACCATCCACGACATCTGGCGCGCCATGGGCCGCGACCACGAGAACGGCGGCGCCATCGTCGGCACCATCATCAAGCCCAAGCTCGGCCTGCGGCCCCAGCCCTTCGCCGACGCCTGCTACGAGTTCTGGCTGGGCGGCGACTTCATCAAGAACGACGAGCCGCAGGGCAACCAGCCCTTCTGCCCGCTCAAGAAGGTCATCCCGCTGGTGGCCGACGCCATGAAGCGGGCCCAGGACGAGACCGGCGAGCCGAAGATCTTCTCCGCCAACATCACCGCCGACGACCCCTTCGAGATGATCGCCCGCGGCGAGTACATCCTCGAGACCTTCGGCGAGGACGCCAACCGGGTCCTGTTCCTGGTGGACGGCTTCGTCGCCGGCGTCACCGCCGTCTCCCTGGCGCGGCGCTACTTCCCCAACACCTATCTGCACTACCACCGCGCGGGCCACGGCGCCGTCACCTCCAGCGTCAACCCGCGCGGCTACCCGCCGCTGGTGCACTGCAAGCTGGCGCGGCTCGCCGGCGCCTCCGGCATCCATACCGGCACCATGGGCTTCGGCAAGATGGAGGGCAGCCCGGACGAGCGCATCGTCGAGTACATGATCCGCAACGAGGAGGCGGACGGGCCGTTCTTCCGGCAGAAGTGGTACGGGATGAAGCCCACCGCGGCGCACATCTCCGGCGGCATGAACGCGATCCGCATCCCGGCCTTCTGCGACAACCTCGGCCACGACAGCTTCTGCCTCACCGCCGGCGGCGGCGCCTTCGGCCACCTCGACGGCGGCACCGCAGGGGCCATCTCGCTGCGGCAGGCCTTCGAAGCCTGGCGCCAGGGCGTCGACCTCGTGGAGTACGCCAAGGAGCACCGCGAGCTGGCGCGGGCCTTCGAGAGCTTCCCCCACGACGCCGACCAGTACTACCCCGGCTGGCGGCAGCGCCTCGGCATCGCCGCCTGAGGGGGAACACCGGACCACAAGCGGGTGCCTCCTCCATTGTGGTGCTCTTGGCGGGCCTCCGGGCCCGCCTTTTTTGTCCGCCTCCGCGGTGGCACAATCGCCGGGCCGCCGCAGCCGGGAGTAGGCGCCATGGGCGAGGACGTCCTCTTCGAGAGCCGGATCGAGAGCCTGCCGCTGGTGGCCCGCGGCAAGGTGCGCGACATCTACGCCGTCGACGAGGCGCACTGGCTGATCGTCGCCACCGACCGCCTCTCGGCCTTCGACGTCGTGCTGCCGACCCCGATCCCGGGCAAGGGCCGCATCCTCACCGCCCTTTCCGGGTTCTGGTTCCACCGCACCGCCCACCTCGTACCCAACCACCTCACCGGTATCGCCCCCGAGGATGTGGTCTCCGGCGGGGACGAGCGCGCTCAGGTGCGCGGCCGCGCGGTGGTGGTGCGCCGGCTGCGCCCGCTGCCCGTCGAGGCCATCGTGCGCGGCTACCTCGCCGGCTCCGGCTGGAAGGAGTACCAGCGCGAGGGCACCGTCTGCGGCATCCCGCTGCCGCCCGGCCTGCGCCAGGCCGAGCGCCTGCCCGAGCCCATCTTCACGCCCTCCACCAAGGCCGCGGTGGGCGAGCACGACGAGAACATCCCCTTCGCGCGGGCGGCGGCGCTGCTCGGCGAGGAGGTGGCCGAGCGCGTGCGCGCGCTCAGCCTCGCCATCTACCGCGAGGCCCGCGACTACGCCGCCGGGCGCGGGATCCTCATCGCCGACACCAAGTTCGAGTTCGGCCTC
Organism: Inmirania thermothiophila; assembly: GCF_003751635.1. Classification (NCBI taxonomy): domain Bacteria; kingdom Pseudomonadati; phylum Pseudomonadota; class Gammaproteobacteria; order Chromatiales; family Ectothiorhodospiraceae; genus Inmirania; species Inmirania thermothiophila. The sequence continues at coordinate 344 of NZ_RJVI01000003.1, read as the reverse complement.
GACGAGGAGGGACGCATCCACCTCATCGACGAGGTCCTCACCCCGGACTCGTCGCGCTTCTGGCCCGCCGACCGCTACGCCCCGGGGCAGAGCCCGCCGAGCTTCGACAAGCAGTACGTGCGCGACTGGCTGGAGAGCCTCGACTGGGACAAGCGTCCGCCGGGACCGGCGTTGCCTGCGGAGGTGGTGGCGCAGACCGCGGCGCGGTACCGCGAGGCGCTGCTGCGCCTGACCGGTGCCGCCGCGTAGCCGTCACCGCGGTCTCACTCCTTGCCGAGGGCCTCGATGAGCTCGGGCACGGCCTCGTTGAGGTCGGCCACCAGACCGTAGTCGGCCACCTCGAA